>CAZVUU010000106.1:0-7303 GCA_964630465.1 uncultured Christensenella sp. | reverse complement strand
ATTAATACCACTTTCCACCGATCTCTCTTCTCATTCCTTCATGCGTAAACCGTGGCTTCTCCTATACTTTTTTCGTCATCCATTTTCCGCTTTCAAAGCGCCTGTGGTAGAAGACAACGCGGATGATCATTTCGCTCAGGCTCAGCACCCAGACCCAGGCCAGCGAGAGGTGCAGCACATCGACCGAGATAAAGGCCATCAAGGGGCGCAAGACGCTGACGCAGACCAGCATGACGCTGGCCACGTAGAGGTTATCCCCGGCCCCGCGCAAGGCGCCCGACAGTACCACGGAGTTCATCTGAATGGGCTGGAAGCAGGCGAGCACCAGCATGGCCCCCGTCGCCATCGTAATGACTTCCTGGGCGCCGGCAGTTCCCGGGTCGATAAACAGCTGCGCCAGAGGATAGCGGAACAGGGCGACAAAGGCCGCGATCACCAGCGAAATGGTAAAGGCCAGCCGCTGCGTCATCTTGCCGTACATCAGCGATATATCGCTGCGCTTAGCGCCAAGGTTTTGCCCCACCAGCGAGGTGCCGGCAACCGCCAGGCCGTCCGCAAAGTTGAATGTCAGGTTCATCATCTGCATGGCGATGTTGTGCGCGGCAAATGCAGCCACGCCCATACCGTAGATGATGCGCCCGTAGATGAAAAAACCGATGCGCATGCTGATCTGCTCGATCATCGCGTTGCCGCCCAGCCGCACGATGCCGCGCATGGTCTCCGGGTCAAACTTCCACTCATCCCGCACGCTGACGTGCAGGTAACTCTCCTCATGGCTTGTGATGGCATAAATTGCCAGCCCCGTACCCGTCACGATGCCAATGACAGAGGCAATGGCGGCTCCCGCCACCTCCAGGCGGGGGAAGCCCAGGTTGCCGCCGATCAGCAGGTAGTTGAATACAACATTTACCAGGTTGCTGACAATGTTGACGCGAAGGGTCAGCTTCGTATTGCCGACACCGCGCATCGCGGCGTTGATGCACATGGACAGGGCATGGAAGGGCAGGCCGTAGGACATGATCTTGAAATAGATGATCGCGTCCTTCAGCACGATGGCATCATCCGGTGTGTTGGCATTGCCTCCCGCCAGGCGCATCAGGGGCTCTGCCGCGATGACAGACAGCACCATCACCAGCAGCGACATCATCATCACCAGCATGATGGCATTGCGGATGGTGGTATTGGCGGCCACCCTGCGCTCCTCCCCCTTGCGGCGGGCGACGATCGCCGTCACGCCGACGTTGAGCGCAAAAAACAATGACAGCGATATCATGCGCGGCTGCGTGGGCAGGTTGACGCCGGCAATGGCGTTCTTGCCCAGGATACCGACCATGATGGCGTCAACCGACCCGATCAGGCTGGTCAGCACCATCTCCGTCACAGAGGGGCCGGCTATGCGGCCTATCTGCTTATACGCTTCCCGGTCTCCCGGCAGGTCACCTAAGCGCCTGCTGTGGGGCACCATGCCCTCAGCAGAAAAAAAACGCCGGATCAGAGCAATCAATGATATCCTCCATCACACATGAGCATTACACCTTAAATTGTAGCCTTGATATCGGAGGGATGCAAGCGCAGGAAGATCAATCGCTGACGAATCGGGATAAATACATTGAAAGAACAATACTTATTTCTTCGGCCTGAACTCCTTCACCTGCTCGGAGGTCCCGATGCCGATGACATCCGGCTGCGAACGGGTGTTGGTGTAGCCGTTATAGGTGGGTTCATTCATCACCAGCTCGCCCATGAAGATCATGGCGGCTGTCTGCCCGCCATCCAGGTTGAAGGCCTGGGTACAGCCCCGCTCCAGCAGGATCTCCGCCAGAAACTTCAAGCCCGTCCCGTGGCTGCTGCGCTTGGTGCGCCCTTCCGCCAGGATGCCCACATAGTGCCCAGGCTCGACCATGCCGATGGCGCTTCTGGGCTGAAGGGACAGATACTCCCTGTCAAGCCGCCCGTCGATCACGCCATCACGGATCAGGATGGGGCCGAAAGCAAACACATCGCGCGCGCCGCGCGCCAGGTATTCCTCCGCGCTCATCTCACCCGGATGACGCACCTCAAAGCGTCCGTCCTCGTAGACGGACAGCTCATCCAGCGGCGGCATAGCCTCGCAGCAGGCCTGATAGGTCTGGCTTTTGATGACCTTGCCCTCGCGTATGATCAGGCCGGGGTAGCGTTTCTCCTCTGTCCGCCAGGTCCACAGATCACCATTCTGGGCATAGACCACACGGTTCTTCTGCGCGATATACTCCGGCCGCGATTTTGCCCCGGGCTTTTCGGCATTCTCGGGGAAGGCAGCGAACGCCATGCCGTCCCGGGCGCGGATATCAGCCACAAACCATACAGCTTTCTTATTGGATACCTTGCCCGAAAAGCGCTCGATATCCACCCGCAGATCCCGGGAGATATAGCACCACTGCCCCGCCTTCCAGTCGGCATGGATGAACTCTTCTTCCGCGGACTCAGCGGGCAGGAAACCATTCTCAGACAAGGGCGGAAAGACTATGTCCTGCTCCGCCCGGATATCGGTGATCACCGTAAGGCAGAGCAGGCACAGGCATAACGGCGCAAGCTTCCTTAGTCTGTTCAGAGGCATGGCAAAAAGCCCCCTGTGTTTTTTACTGCTCTTCTTCGCGGAGCTGTCCCAGCGCGCCGCCGGGATGGCGCAGCACATATTCCTGCGGGGTCAAGGCGCGCCTGTCCTGCAGCAGGACCGACAGCGCCTGCAGCACCAGCACTTCCGACAAAATCGATGCCCTGGGCGCGCGGTTCAAGGGGCCGCCCTCGTTGTCAGCGGCAGCCGTAAGATGGGCGTCGGCAAAGCGGGCCAGCCAGGACCCGGGCCTTCCCGTCACGGCAATGATCTTACAGCCGTTGTTCCTGATGGCGACAGCGGTCGATTTCATCTCAGCCGTCTCGCCGCTGTTGGAAATGCAGATCACCACATCCCTCGCCGCCAGCTGCCCGCAGGAGCCGTGAACGGCCTCCGTGCCGTGAAGAAAATAGGTGGGCGTGCCGGTGGAGCTCATCAAGGAGGCGATATAGCCCGCGACATGGCCGGGTTTTCCGATGCCCGTGATGTGGACACGGTTTTTATTTGCCTCCGCGGCCCAGATCAGATCAGCAGCTTGACGCAGTTCCTCCCTGTTGATCGCGGCGAGGGTTTTATCAAACTCTTCCCGCGCTGTGTTCAAAAATACGCTCAGTGCGTCCATTGCTGCTCTCCTCATCCTCTCAAGGCAGCGAACCGGCTGCTGTCCGTGCCCTTTAAAACCATATAATCAAAGACTTCATCCAGGGTGGGCAGGCTGGGCTGCGCGCCCATGCGCGTTACCGTGAGAGAAGCCGCGTGGTTTGCAAAGACCATGGCATCCTCAGCTCCCAGCCCCGCGCAGGTGGCTGTGCAGAAGGCACCGACAAAGCTGTCTCCCGCGGCTGTCGGGTCCACCACCCTGTCGGCCTTCACGCAAGGGCTGAACAGGGTCTTTTTCCCATTGCCAAAGACAGCGCCTTCGCTGCCGCGGGTGATCAGCACATTCTTCACCCCGCGCTCGCGCAGAATGCCGATGGCCTTTTTGCAGTCATCCTCCGTGATCACGGGAAAACCGGCCAGATCGGCGGCTTCGTGCTCGTTGGGCGATATATAGCTCAGCTGCGACAGGTGCCGGTCCGTGAGCGCGGCTGAAGGCGCGGGGTTCAGCATCACGGGTATGCCCTTGTCATGGGCGTACGCCGCGACGGTCTCATTGATCGCCAGCGGAATCTCCTGCTGCAGCATGACCATGTCATAGGCCGCAATGTCTTCCTTTAAAAAGGCGACCTCCTCAGGCTTGATCAGCATATTGGCGCCGGAAATCACCACGATGCGGTTTTGCGTTCCCTGCTCGTTTTCCTGTATCTGGATATTGCCGATGGCAGAGCTGCTTTCATCCGTCACCATCACGCGCCCTGTATCAACGCCGCGGGCATTGAGCGAGGCCAGCATCTGCCGGCCGAAGTCATCATCGCCCACCTTACCCAGCATATCCACCTCTGCCCCCAAAAGAGCGGCCTGAACGGCCTGATTGGCCCCCTTGCCGCCCGAAGCAGTGGAGAAATCCTCTCCCAGAATGGTCTCCCCCGCGTTTACAAAGCGCCGCGCCCTGACGATCAGGTCCATAACCAGGCTGCCGACTACGAGTATCTTTGGTCTTTTCATGTGTTGATGCCACATTCCCTTCCAAATTTATTGCCAATGCTCAAAAAAGAGTTTCTGTATTATCCTGTATATCATATTAAGCTGATTGAGCTGATATGTAAAGGGCCAGATCCTGCATGCCTTATGGCAGTGTCACAGACTCTATTTCGACATTTTGGTGTCATGCAGCAAAAATAGACTCATCAACGGCTACTCGGTCTGGCCGTAAAATGCCGATGCCGGCATATAGCCTGTGAAACCATTCATTACTTCCACATGATACCAGCTGCCCGCCACAGCGAGCAGTTTAACCGTTTCGCCGCTTGCATACTCGCCAAAGTTGACGGCCTCCGGCCAGGGGTTCCCTTTCAGCTTCACCCTTCCGCCGCCTTTGGGCGCGATCACCAGCGTGCGCAAAGCATCTGAGGGCACGCCTGCGCTGCTTGCTTCCTGAAGAAACCTGGTCTGCATGTATCCTTCACAGATATCAATGCGCACCTTCGTCCAGCCTTTGACAGACGGCCCCAGCGCCACCGGAGACACACCGTTGTAGTACTTGCCAAGGGACACCGCATCCTTATCCGGCTTGCGGCGAAGGTTCAGCCGATCATTCGGATCAGGATTGCTGACAAAGAGTGCTTTACGCCAGTCGCCATCCTGCGCCCGGCTGACATCGTTTTTCCACAGCCAGGCCCTTTTCCCCTCGCCCGAAACAGTGTAGGCCATAACTTCCAGCATGTTCCCCTGTGAACCAATCACCTTGACGGCATGGCTTTCTCTCAGAGCATTGGCAAAGTCACCGTCTTCATGCTGCTTGGCCGGTAAAACAAAATCCTTGTTGCAGTATCCCCAATAGGGTTCAAAGCCCTTGGCCGAGGCAGCTCCGGTCAGCGCCAGCAGCGCGCAAAGTCCAAGGCAGAACATCATGATCCGCTTTATCCTCACAGTGCCTTCCTCCGTTTGCATTCATCGTCCCATACAAAAAACGGACGAGCGCGTCCGTTTCTTGCATACCCGGCTATATTTTTACTTCAGCAAGCCCAGAAACTCCGCCAGCTCCAGCGGCTCCAGCCGATAGGGGGATCCCTCTCCCTGGAAGAAGCTGTGGGTCTCGATCAGGTGGATGCTCATGTCCGTCCAGGTCATGGTCTTTCCCCTGGCATTGGTGCATGTCGTGTTTCGCTTGGCTTCCCGCACCGCGTGCTTAAAGGGGCAGTCGATGCGGCCCATGTACTCCTCGACCTGCACATGAAAGCCATCCACCGCCACATCTCCGCCCGGGCTTTCCAATCCTTTTGCTGTCAGGCGGCGCATGGCCCGGGCCAGCTCCTGGGCCGTGAGGCCGGCTGCGTTCAGTTCGGCTTCATCGCCTTCAACAATCTGGGCGATCGGGCGCGTATCATGTCCCAGGAAGCTTTCCGGCATATCCTGCCTTACTTTGAATTCGATCGGGTTTTCTTTCATGCTGCCCTCCTCAGAATTTGTCGTAAAAGATGGCCTGATCTGTAAAGCCTTTTGACCTCAGCACAGTCATGCAGGCATCCAGCATGCCGGGGCTGCCGCACAGGTAGGCTTCCTTGCCTTCGCCGGTATCCACCTGATTCTCAAGCGCCACGGTGACAAAGCCGGTATCGCCCGTCCAGTTGTCCTCGGGCTTGGGGAAGGCCAGGCAAGGGATGAAGGTGAACTGCGGATGGTCCTTCTCTATCTGCGCGAACTCATCCATGTAGTAGAGATCCTTGAGGGTATTGGCTCCGAAGAAGAAGCGCATCTTGTGGGGCAGCTCCTTCTCGATCACCTCGTAGACCAGGCTGCGGATGGGGGCCAGGCCCGACCCGCCCGCTACCATGATCAGCTCTTCGCAGTCGCCCCGCAGGTAAAAGTCGCCGTAGGGGCCGGAGAGGCGCACCTGGTCCCCTTCATTCAGTGCGGTGTGCACATAGCCCGTCACGATGCCGCCCGGAACCAGCCGGATCAAAAGTTCGATATAATCGTGCTCGGATGACTTGGAGGAGATGGAATAGGCACGGAAGGCTTCTTCCTTGATCTTGCCGTAGGGCTTGGAGTAAAACTGCATGAACTGGCCTGCCTTGAAATTGATGGTCTGGCCGGGGGGCAGTTTCATGCGCAGACGCTTGATGTCATAGGTCATATCCGTCATGGACTCCAGTTCGCACATGTATTCCCGAATGTTGAACAGCTCCTCGGGAATGCCCAGCTTCATATTGCCCTTGACCTTGATCTGGCAGGAGAGGCGGACGTGCTTTGCCCGTTCTTCGAGCGTTATATAGGGCTCTTCCGTAGGCAGGAAGGGGCCCGCGCCCTCCAGCACCTGCACCTTGCACAGGCCGCAGGTGGCCTTGCCGCCGCAGGCAGAGGGAATATAGATCTTCTCCGAAGCCAGAGTACTCAGCAGCGAGCGCCCGCCTTCAACGGAGAGCATTTTATCCCCATTGTTGATATCCAGCTCACAGGTGCCATAGTTGTTAAAGACACTTTCAGAGACGGAGATGATGGCGCTGAGCACGGCTGAAATCAGCGCCAGGCTGCCGACTGTACGTAAAATAACTGTAAAATCCATTGCCCCGCCTCCTTACTGAATGGTGAAGATGCCGGAGAAGCCGATGAAGGCCATCGCCATAATGCCTGTGATGATGAAGCTGATGGCCGTCCCCGACATGCCCGCGGGCAGCTTGGCCTTCGCGATCTTTTCTCGGATGGCGGCCAGCATGTTGATGGCCAGCCACCAGCCCAGGCCGGAGCCGATGCCGTAAAGCAGCGTCTGCATAAAGCCGTAATGACGGATCACCACAAACAGCGTGACGCCGAAGATGGCGCAGTTGACCGTGATCAGCGGCAAAAAGATACCCAACTTGGCATGCAGATCGGGCGTGTAGCGGTCCATGATCATCTCAAGGATCTGCACCACGGCCGCGATCACCATGATAAAAACGATATACTGCAGGTACTCGATATTCAGCGGCACGATCACATAATGATACACCGCCCAGTTGATGATAGTGGTCAGCGTCAGCACCATGGTGACCGCCATGCCCAGGCCGTTGGCTGTTTTATACTCGCTTGATACCGACAGGTAGGAGCACATGCCCAGGAAGTTTGACAGCA
>CAZVUU010000105.1:5753-7363 GCA_964630465.1 uncultured Christensenella sp. | reverse complement strand
AAAAAAGCCGTTTCTGCCTCTAGTAAGCATGCTGCTTATTATGCAGCTTTAGGTCGTGGCAGATTAGCATATGTAGAGAAGATTGTAGAGGAATATAGTGCCAGAGAATAAACTTTCAAATGATTAGTGTTGTCAAATCGGTAGTACCGGCTATTTTATGTTTATTTCGTGTAAGATGATTCTTTAATACTGGAGCAAAGCTTATCTTCAGTATTGAACATTAGCGGTTTCTACCAGGGTAAAGAACTATATGCATGATCTGAAGTTATGAGATAGTCATTATATTAGTCAAAAGAAAAGCAAAGAATAAGAAAATGACAGACCAGTTTTTGTTAGATCAGCTGAATATCAGCCCGTTATCGAAAGCTGTTCAGCCCTTGTTGAACCATCCGGACAACGGAAACCTTCACCAGGGACAATTCATGATCAAAAAGATATAGGAATTGCTGAGCTATCGACAGACACGGTATTAGGCGTATAATCAGTGTGAAGCGCTGACAATGGTGGAATGGAAAAACCACACTTGATGCATCTGAAACAAACCTACAATCTTCTAAATTGCCAATGCGAATCTGGAACAAACCGACGAGATGCGTCAGCGGTAAGATCAGATGTTAGGATAGGTGAAAAAAAGCAAACAGATCTGCTGTTCGCAAATCTTAAAGACAATTTGATAAGCAATTTGAATATAGAGTCAGAGTTCCCCGAACTGCTGTAGATCAGAACATACGGGATGATGGTGCTTTTCCAGCCTATGTATCACCTGCAGTTTTATCTTTATTCACATTGTAGAGGCTAGCAGCTCTAATCTTCTGTGCTTACCGTCAAAACCTGAATTGCAGACACGGATGCGGTTCGGGTTTTTGTTTTCCCAGAAGCTCTTTATCATCACTCACAGGACGCTCCGACAGATAAAAGAGCATGAAATCGGATGAAAAAACATTTGGTTTAAGCTCTTTTTCTATTGCACTCCAAGGCAGATTGTGGTAAAGTCATCTTTGCTGTTAAGCACAAGCTATTCGGGGAGGTGAAACAAGTTGCCGAACATCAAGTCGTCCATCAAGCGCGTCAAGGTGAATGAGAAGAAAAACCTGCGTAACCGCATGGTAAAATCCAGGGTGAAGACCGCAGTGAAGAAATACAATGCCGTTCTCGCATCCGATCCTGCCGCCGCAGTCAAAGAACTGAGCGCTGTCGCCTCCACATTGGATAGGGCTGCAGCCAAGGGCATCGTTCATAAGAACACGGCCAACCGCAAGAAGGCCCGCTTGGCCAAGGCGCTGAACAAGGCCACCGCCTGATCAGCTTTTGCCTGAAAGCCGCCTGTGAAGCAGTATTCATAGCGGCTTTTTTAATTGAATCCAATAAAGGAGACCGACGATGGATCCGAGGACACTGCTGAGCATCATGCGCACCGCTGAAAGGTTGAAGGATACGACCCGGCACTGCCATACATCCAAAGGGCGGCACGAGAGCGTTGCCGAGCATACCTGGATGACTACCCTGATGGCCTTCTTTTTGCGGGATGAGTTCTCCGAGGCTGACATGGACAAGGTCATCAAAATGCTGATCATCCACGATCTGGGCGAATGCTTTATCGGCGATATTCC
>CAZVUU010000105.1:0-5653 GCA_964630465.1 uncultured Christensenella sp. | reverse complement strand
GCCCTGGCCCAGGGGAATTTTGTTTTTATTTTTTCAAAAAGTTCCCCCTCGTATACCATGTCGGCCGTTCCCTGCAGTAAAAAACCGGTCCCCTTATAGGAAAGTCCCGCTACTTCACGGTTGCATATCGTGAGCAAGGCCCGGTCATTATGCTTTAAGTTTTCTTCCGTCTGATGCATCCTGCCTGCCGGTATGAGCAGCGTATCATCAGAAGCAATGATGACATAGCTGTTCCAGGAATTAACCGCGTGGGCGCCGGATTTGCCGTTTGTGACGATGGTCAAAGCGGCGTCCGGCAGGGTGTGAATCACTTCAAGCAGTTTATCTTGTATCATGTTGTCAGTTCTCCTTCAGATGAATCAGATCCCCATGCCCGGTCGCTATGAACAAGGGGTTTAGCTTACGCAGTTCATTTTGCAGTTCTTCACGTTTTGCCCTGTCCGGTATCTGGGCATCGGTGATATTCTGTATTTCCCGTTCCCAGGCAGATTCAATGGCGCTGTTATGCGGCTCGCCAAAGCGGATCATCAAATCACTGCTGAAGAACACCCGCCTTTTACGTTCAAACAGGAGCAAGCCGTTCCATAGATGCATTTCCGAAGGATAGAGGATGAACTCCAATTCATAATCATCGCTTGAAAGAAGGCCGCCTTGATTGATGATGACAGTGTCGGCGGCTATGCCGAAGCCTTGAAGCTGGCGGGCTGTCACCTCTGAACAGATGACTTTCGCATCAGGGTATTCCGACAGAATAAGGGACAATCCGCCGCACTCATCAGACTCAAAATGAGACACGAAAATATAGCTTAAACTTTTCCCGTTCAAAACTTTTTTCAGAGGAGCGATCAATTGTCTTGCCTGCTCCATATTTCCTGTGTGTACCAGCAAAGGGCCGGATGAGTTTATCAAAAACTGATTAAAAGACAGGTTGATCGGCTGGACATAAGAACCGGCCTGATACAGATCTGAGAACACCTGCCGCATATTCTTTCCTCCCAATATTATGAGTTTGTCACTAAACGCAGGCCGTTGATAATAAATCTTGCTGCGTAAAAAACCAGCAGCAGCCCCAGGCCGCTGATCATGATGCGATAAGCCATTCCTCTAAAGAAGCCGCTCATCTTGTCGCACAAAAGGGCCACCGCAATGTACCAGGAAAAGTCCGCCAGCGCATGCCCGAGGTAAAAGATAAGGACGCTGCCCAGGCTCAGGCTGCCGCTGCCCATGATGAAGCCCAGCCCGATTGTCGCCCACCAGAGCAGGAAATATGGGTTTGCCGCGGTCAGAATACCGCTTTTCGCGATGACCTTCCAGGCGGTCGAAGGGTGATCTTCTTTTCTTAGCTCACCTTCACCGGGCTGCCTGTTGATCACCGCCCCCTTGATCATATCAAATCCGAACCACAACAGAATGAGACCGCCGATCAAAAACAATGCTGTTTGCGCGGCCGGCTGATTCAGAAAACGTCCAAAGCCTGAAACGATCAGAACAAGCAGACAAACTTCCGCCATGACATGCCCGACGGGGACGAGAAGGCCTCGTCTCCACCCGGAGCTCAGGCTTTGTTCAATATCGTATGTCAAAAGCGGGCCTGGCATGACGGCTCCGGAATACCCAACAACCAAGGCGGTAAAAAATAATGACATCGTTTCAACTCACTCGTATATCCGCTGCAGGCTCTGATGGTATGAATACCAAACTCCGGCGGACCCTGTCAGCTTACAGCGCGCTCGCGATCCTGGCGGCCAGGGCTACGTTGTTGTAGACCAGCCTGATATTGCTCTCGAGGCTGCCGCCGCCGGTTATCTCCGCCACTCTGGCCAGCAGGAAGGGCGTGATCTCCTTGCCCTTGACGCCCTGCTTTCCCGCTTCGCGCAGGGCAAGATCGATAGCTGCGTTGATGGTGCCGGGGTCCATGGCGTATTCGTGTGGGATGGGGTTGGCGATCAGCATGCCGCCGGGGAAGCCCAGGCGGTGCTGGGTGCGGATGGTGTCCGCGATCTCTCGGGGGCTGTCCATGCGGCAGTCTACCCCGAATCCGCTGCGGTCGGTGTAAAAAGCGGGCAGTTCTTCCGTGCCGTAGCCGATCACGGGCACGCCGCGGGTCTCAAGGTATTCAAGCGTCAGGCCCAGATCCAGTATGCTTTTGATGCCCGCGCAGACGACGGCGACGGGCGTGCGGGCCAGCTCTTCCAGGTCGGCCGAGATATCCATGCTTGTCTGGGCGCCGCGGTGCACACCGCCGATGCCGCCGGTGGCAAACACCTTGATGCCGGCCATGGCGGCGATGATCATGGTGGAGGCGACGGTGGTGGCGCCGTCCCCGCCCCTGGCCACGATCACGGGCAGATCCCTGCGGCTGGCCTTTTGCACACTGTGACCGGCCTTTCCCAGGTATTCGATCTGCTCTTCCTCAAGCCCCGCGCGGAGCTTGCCGCCGATGACGGCGATGGTGGCGGGCTCGGCGCCGTTTTCACGGGCGATGCGTTCGCAGTTCAGCGCGGTCTGCGCGTTCTGCGGGTAGGGCATGCCGTGGCTGATGATGGTGCTTTCAAGGGCGATGACCGGGCGGCCTTCATCCAGCGCGCTCTTCACTCTTTTTGAGATGATCAGATGCTCCATATTCATGTTCCTTTCGGGGCGCGGGTCATGTCAGCCATGCGGCTGAGATGTTCATGGGCAAAGCGCAGGCCGTTTTGGGCGCATTCTTCCAGGGACTTCCCCTTGGCGATGGCGCAGACGAGGCCTGCCGTCATCGCGTCGCCCGCCCCCGTGGCAGGACCGGGTGCTGCGGGGATGGCAGGCAGGCGCAGGCGCTCACGGTCGTCCCCGCAGTAGAGGCCGTCCTTGCCGAGTGAAATGTATACCTGCTTTACGCCCGCGTCAAGCAGGGCGGAAGCGGCGTCGGAAAGGCCGCTCTGTCCCGTCAGCGCAAGCGCCTCCTGCAGATTTGGCTTGACGGCGGTCAGCCGGTGAAGGATCGGCCTGAGGCGAAGCGCCTTTTCACAGCTGACGGGGTCGGCCGCCAGAGGGATATCCATATGACCGGCCGCCGTCTTCAGCGCCTCTTCAGAGAGGTTCGCGTCCAGCATACAGGCGCTGAATGCCTTCCGCGGCAGCGCCGTGACGCTGTCGGCGGTCAGCAGGCGCATGGCGGCCATATCGTTGATCGCGGCGGCCATATCACCCTGTTCATCGTGCAGGGCGAGGTAGACGCAGCTTGTTTCATCGCTGTGAATGGTATAGTGCAGGCCGATACCGAGCTCGGCGCAGCTTTCCTTCAGGGCCGCGGCAAAGGCATCATTGCCCACAACGGTCATCAGCTCCGCCGCACAGCCGTGCCGGGCGATCTGCTCGGCGACGTTTCGCCCGACGCCGCCGGGCATCAGGCGGACCTTTCCGATCAGGGAGTCGCGGCAGCTGAAGGCGCCGTCGGGAATGCCAAGCACATCCATATTCATCCCGCCGATCACGAGGATGGGTTTCAACGGCTTCTCACCAGCCTTCCTGTTATTGATCGCACCAGGTTGATGATCAGGGCGGCCAGCGCCGCCCAGCCGATATCTTTGACCTGCACATGCTGCGGAAACAGCCGCACGATCACCAGGATCAGCATGCTGTCCAGCGCGACGCCGATGAGCCCCAGGGTCAGCACATTGAAGGCAAACAGCACCAGCCGCGCCAGCGGCCTGACCAGCAGGTAGAGCACCATCAGGCAGGCACCCGCCACCAGGGCCGCTTCCAGGCTGCGGCACCACAGGCCGAACAGCAGATAGTCGGCCAGGGGAAAGGCCAGCGTGCCGGCGATGAAGCGCAGGGCAAAGGCCAGCATCAGTTCACCAGCCCGGTACCGATCAGCATGCAGTCGCCGAAGCTGAAGAAGCGATACCTGTCCGCCACGGCCATGCGGTAAGCGCTCAGGGCGTTTTCCCGGCCCATGAAGGCGCTGACCAGCATCAGCAGCGTGCTCTGCGGCAGGTGGAAGTTGGTCAGCAGCACATCGGTGCCCCGCAGGGGCACGCCGGGTTTGATAAAGATATCGGTCATGCCGCTGCCGGGATGGATGATCCCCTGCTCGTCCGCCAGGGTCTCCAGCGTCCTGACGCTGGTGGTGCCGATACAGACGATGCGGCCGCCCCGCGCGCGGGCGCGGTTGATGCGTTCGGCCGCGTCCTCTGATACCTCATAGTATTCGCTGTGCATATCGTGCTCATCCACTTCCTCCGCCTTGACGGGGCGGAAGGTACCCAGACCCACATGAAGGAGGATCGGCACGATATCGATGCCCTTGTCCCGGATCCGGCTGAGCACCTGCGGCGTGAAATGAAGCCCCGCGGTGGGTGCCGCGGCGCTTCCGTCAAACCTGGCGTAGACTGTCTGGTAGCGCTCCGGGTCGTCCAGCCGCTCGTGGATATAAGGGGGCAGGGGCATTTCGCCGAGCTGCTCCAGCACATTTTCAAACAGGCCTTCGTAGCGGAAGCTGACCTCACGCGTGCCGCCGGGCAATGTACCCTCGACCGTGGCGCGCAGCAGCCCGCCGCCGAAGCTGACCTCGCTGCCCCTGCGCAGCCTGCGCCCGGGCTTGACAAGCGTTTCCCAGGCATCGGTGCCGAGGCGGCGCAGCAGTAAAAACTCGACCGCCACGCCTGTTTCATCCTTGACGCCCAGCAGGCGCGCGGGGATCACGCGGGTATGGTTGATGACGAGGACGTCATCAGGCTTCAGATAATCCGGCAAGTCACGGAAGGCGTGGCCTTCTTTTTGTTCGTTCTCCCGGTTGCACACCAGCATCCGTCCGGCATCGCGGGGGGATACGGGGGTCTGGGCGATCAGCTCCCGGGGCAGCTCATAATCAAAATCACTTGTCTTCATTGTTGAATAAACGCATCTGCTCGGCGCTGTCGCCGACGGATGAAGGGGGCGTGCGCCGCAGGTGCCTGTAGGCGCCCTCGGTGGCGATGCGGCCGCGGGGCGTACGCTGGATAAAGCCCAGCTGCAGCAGATAGGGCTCGTATACATCCTCAATGGTGATGGCGTCCTCGCCGGTCGAAGCGGCCAGGGTATCCAGGCCGACGGGCCCGCCGGAGAACTTGTCGATCATGCATTCAAGCACCGCGCGGTCCACCTGATCCAGGCCCAGCTCGTCCACATCCAGCATATCGAGGCCCTCGTGGGCGACGCCGCGGGTGATGCGGCCTTCGGCCTTGACCTGCGCGTAGTCGCGCACGCGCTTGAGCATGCGGTTGGCAATGCGGGGCGTGCCGCGGCTGCGGCCGGCGATCTCGTGGATGCCCTCCGGGTCGAAGGGCATGCCCAGTATATCCGCCGAGCGGCGGAGGATCTGCGCCAGCTCGTCGGGCGAGTACATCTGCAGGCGGAAGGTGATGCCGAAGCGGTCGCGCAGAGGGGCGGAGAGCTGCCCGGCCCTGGTGGTCGCGCCGATCAGGGTAAACCTGGGCAGGTCCAGCCGCAGCGAGCGCGCGGTCGGCCCTTTGCCGATCATGATATCCAGGGCATAGTCCTCCATCGCGGGGTAGAGCACTTCTTCCACCGCGCGCGACAGCCTGTGGATCTCGTCAATAAACAGTACGTCGCCGGAATTTAAATTGGTGAGGATGCTGGCCAGATCGCCCGGCCTGTCGATGGCGGGGCC
>CAZVUU010000104.1:0-7368 GCA_964630465.1 uncultured Christensenella sp. | reverse complement strand
CTGACTAGAATACCACGGAATACAACCACTGTCAAGACCTTTATAGAAATTGTTTTCGGTTTTGACCTCTCATCTCCCCCTTTTTATAAAAAAGAAGGCGGCAGCCGTCATTTCCCGGCCGCCGCCTCTTCAAAACGCTCTGTCTGATCAGTCCACGCTGCGGATTTCATCGATGATCGACCCGTCGCGGTATTCCACCTTCGCCACCACGCGCCCCTGTGGCACGCTGGCACGCGGCTTGCCGGTCACGCGCTCGGCCATGTCCTTCAGCTCGTGGATATCATAGACAGGGAGGCCAAAGGCGCGCAGCTTCTCCTCCAGGTCCTTCCGAAGCGGGTTGACCGCAATGCCCCGCTGGGTCACCAGCACGTCCACCGTTTTGCCGGGTGTCGTGGTGCACAGCACCTTGTCCACCACGATGGGCAGGCGGGCGCGGAAGAGCGGCGCCACGATCATCGACAGCTTGGCTCCCGCCGCCGTGTCGCTGTGGCCGCCGGAGCCGCCGATGATATAGCCGTTGGAATCCGTATGCACGTTGACATTGAAATCGGTATCGATCTCAGTCGCCCCCAGCACCACCACATCCAGCGAGTTGACCGCCGCGCTCTTCGCGTGAGGCCGCGCATAGCGAGCGGCCGACACCTCATAGTGCCTGGGGTTGTCGCGGATGGATTCTACCGCGCGCAGGTCAAAGCACTGCACGTCCATGAGGCTCTTGAAGTAGCCTTCCTCCAGCATATCGACCAGATAGCCGGTGATGCCGCCCAGGCCGAAGCTGCCCGTGACGCCCAGGCGCTTCATGATGGGCTTCAGATACTGCGTCACGGCCAGGGAGGCGCCGCCCGCCCCCGTCTGGAAAGAAAAGCCCTCCCGGCACAGCCCGCCGGCTTCGATGACCTGCGCCGCAAAGCGGGCGATGGTCAGGCCCACGGGGTCGCGCGTGATGCGCGTGGTGCCCGATACGATGCCCTTGGGGTCGCCGATGCTTTCGACCTTGGCCACGATGTCCACATTCTCCTCGCTGATGGAAGCGGGGATCAGCGGATACTCCTCAATATGATCGGTCACCATCACCACGCGCCCGGCGTGCCTGGCGTCGCTCATCGCGTAGCCCAGGGAACCGCAGGCCGCGGGGCCGGAGGTCCCGTTGGCGTTGCCCATAGGGTCGGCGGCGGGGGCGGCAATGAAGGCGACATCAATGTGCACCCGCCCCGTGTCGATGGCCTCCGGCCTGCCGCCGTGGCTGCGGAACAGCACCGGCTTTTCCAGCACGCCCAGCGAGATGGCGCGGCCGATGCCGCCCGACATGTAGTTAGTCTCAAGCCCCGTGACCACGCCCGCTCGGATATGGTCGATCAGGGGCGCGTGGCAGTCAAACAGGCTGCTCGCCTGCACCGTCAGATCACGGATGCCCTGCCGGGCCGCTTCCGCCAGCACCAGGTTCAATACAAAGTCGCCGTTTCTCAGGTGGTGGTGAAAGGAAACAGTCATGCCGTCCTTCAGCCCCGCCTGCCGGATGGCCTGTTCTATCCCCATGATGATCTTACTCATGATCCGTCCCTCCCAGTCCCAGCGCCCGGGCAGTATTCAGCACGCGCAAGGCTCGGTCGACAATAGGTTTATCGATCATCTTCCCCCGGAGGCTCACGGCGCCCCTGCCTTGCCGCTTTCCTTCTTCGATCGCGTCCATTACCTCACGGGCATAGATGATCTCCTGCTCCGAGGGGGTAAAGGCAATATTGACCGCATCCACATGCCGGGGAGAGATCACGGCCTTGCCCGTAAAGCCCAGCGCTCTGGCATGCTCCGCGTCCAGGCGCAGGCCCTCTTCATCGTCGGTGTCGGTAAAAGGCGTGTCGTAGACCTCCACCCCCGCCGCCCGCGCCGCCATGACCATCCGCCCGCGCGCGTAGATGATCTCTGTGTTTTCCTTGCTGCGCACGGCCTGCAGATCGCTCGACAGGTCTTCCGCGCCCAGGAAGATGGCTTTCACCCGCGGGTCGGCCGTCGCGATTTGATAGGCGTTTTCCACGCCGACCGCTGTCTCGATCAGAGGCAGAAGGCCGATCGTCCCTTCTTCAATCCCGCTCTCCCGCTCCGCCTCCGCCATCATGGCGGACACCGCTTTGATATCCTCAGGCCCCGCTACCTTCGTCGGCATCAGCATGGCGGGCTTCAAGGGCACCATCGCGCGGATATCATCCCTTGTATAGCCGCTGTCCGGAGGGTTGATCCGGATGATGATCTCAGTGCCTTTATAATCATAGGCGCTCAAAGCGCCGCGCACCAGGACGCGTGCCGCGTCCTTTTCTCCGGGCGCTACGGCATCCTCCAGATCGAGGATCAGCGAATCCGCGCCATATACATCCGCGTTTAACAGCATGCCGGGGTTATTGCCCGGCACAAACAGCATTGTCCGTCTCATGCCCCTTCCTCTCCTGAGCGCAGCAGCGCCGTCTCCACCCGCGCGCGAATCGTGCAGTCCACAGCCCCCCGGTCATCCAGCTCGATCAGCGCGTGCTCAGCGCCAAGCGCCTGCGCGGTCTGCCGGGCCACGCGCTCGATCTGCTCGCCGAACTGCCGCAGCACAATGGATTTTACATGCACCTCCAGCCCCTCGGGGGCAGGCGTCACATAGACCATGACATCATTTGATTCCATGGTTCCCGCCATCGCTTTTCTGATAACTTTCATCCCTGTGTCCTCCCTTGTTGCGTGATATGCACCCTTGCTTTTGCAGGCGGCAAGGCGTCCATCGCCGTCCCTCACATATCTTCCCGCAAATTGACAAAAGCCCCGCCCCGCGGCGCTCGGGCGCGGAAGGCGGGGTTTTTCATATTCTAAGTCTCCGTCTTTATTGCACGGGCGGCGCCGCTTACCTGGGCTTGCGGGCTATCCCCGCCTTCTCGGCGGCAGAGGCCACTTCTTCCGCCACCGCGTCGGCTACGCGGGGGTCAAAGGCACCGGGGATGATGTTCTCGGGGCCCAGATCCTTTTCATCGCACAACGCGGCGATGGCGCGGGCCGCTGCCAGCTTCATGTCCTCGGTGATATCGCTGGCTTCAACCATCAGAGCGCCCTTGAAAATGCCGGGGAACACCAGCACGTTGTTGATCTGGTTGGGATAGTCGCTGCGGCCGGTGGCAATGACGGCTGCGCCGCCCGCCTTGGCCTCATCGGGCATGATCTCGGGGACGGGGTTGGCCATGGCAAACACAATGGCGTCCTTCGCCATGGAAGCGACCATCTCAGTGGATACGATGTTCGGCGCGGATACGCCGATGAATACATCCTTGCCCTTCATGATCTCATTGAGCGAGCCGCGCTGACCCTTTTTATTGGTCACCTTCGCCATATCGGCCTGGGCAGGGTTCATCCAGCTTTCCTCAGCCTGCAGGGCACCCTGCCTGTCCACCAGCACCAGATCGCCCGGGTTCATCTGCATCACCAGCTTGGCGATGGAGATGCCGGCGGCACCCGCGCCGTTGATCACAATGCTGACATCCTCCCATTTTTTGCCGACAACCTTCAAGGCATTGATCAGCCCGGCGACGACGACAATAGCCGTGCCGTGCTGGTCATCGTGGAACACGGGGATATCCAGCTCTTCCTTCAGCCTGCGCTCGATTTCAAAGCAGCGGGGCGCAGCGATATCTTCCAGATTGATGCCGCCGAAGGTAGGCGCCAGGTATTTGACGGTCTTGATAATCTCTTCCGTATCCTTGGTGTCAAGGCAGATGGGGAAGGCGTCCACGCCGCCAAAGGCCTTGAACAGAGCGGCCTTGCCCTCCATCACCGGCATGGCGGCCTCGGGACCGATATCGCCCAGGCCCAGCACGGCGGTGCCGTCTGACACAACAGCCACGGTGCGCCCTTTGATCGTATATTTATAGGCATCATGCTTGTTCGCATGGATCTTGCGGCAGGGTTCGGCGACACCGGGGGTATAGGCAGTGGAGAGCTCTTCCCGCGTGGTGATCGGCACCTTGGAGATCACCTCCAGTTTGCCCTGATGGCGCTCGCATAGTTCCAGGCTCAACTCGTTATAGTTCATGCTTCCTCCTTGTGTTGGTTTATCATATGATTCATCTTCATCGGCGCAGCCGCCCCTGCCTCCGGTCACTTCAAAAGCATCGTCCGGCTGCCTCCGATCGGATCCCTAAGTCTTTACACATTAAACATGTTCAACTTGGATTTGTCAATATGAATTACGTTTTTTATTAAACATATAAAGCGCGGCAGATTAAAACACTGCCGCGCTTTATGCCGCTCAGCCGTCCGATAAGGGCAGAGCTTTATTCGCCATAGCTTACTTCCGTGATGTCATTGGTTACTATAATGAAGGTCTTCCCCCGCATCAGGGAGATCTCTTCACCGTCAACACCGACAAAGACTGTGCGCCCGTCCTGCGAAGCGCGCTGCCAGCCGCCTTCCACATAGCGGCCGCCGATGAAGATATCCGCCGCTCCTCTCCCTACCAATTCCTTCAGCCCCGAATAGCCGCCGGTCATCCCTGTGATCGGTGTGCGCTGAACGATGACATTGGCAAAGAGAACATCCCGCTCGGGGGCAAATAAATCCGTATACGGGCCGCTCGAATTGCTGCGCAGATAGCCGCCTTTTTCCACGTCATAGCTGAATGTTGACCAGCTGGCCGGATTGGACCGGGTATCCTTGCTGTTGCCGCGGTGGGTCAGCTCAATATGCATAGCAAGTTTTCCGGCAGGCACCTCATCCGTAAATTTAAAGCCGCGCGGCAAAAAGCTCTTCCCCTCGCTGATCAGCTGATCGCGGACCTTCCCCACATAGATGCTCAGGTTATGGGGAGAGCGCTGCCAGCTGACGCGCTCAGAGTAATCGTTGTTTCCCAGCGCGTCAAAGAACATGCCTGTGGATTTCCCGCCCAGCTTGACAATGCGCGCGGGCACATCGCTGAGCGCTGCTCCTGTCTTGCCGGGGCTGCCGGCGTATACCAGGGCCGCGCTCCAGCTCCAGGCAATATCCACAAAAGGCACCCGGGCGGAGCGGATGCCGCCCGCTTCTTCCGGTGCCTTGTCCGAGAACAAGGCCATCAGCTTGGTCGCCCCTCCGCCGGCGTTGGGCACCTGATACATCACATCCGCGTCCGCGACGCCCCAGTGCGGGTGCGCGTCAGGCGCGTTGTCAAGCACCAGCATGACAGGCAGATAGGGCCCCTCATAGGGAAGGCCGGTCGTGGCGCTGACACCAGGCTCAGAGTCGTTATCCGGATAGTTCTTCTTAAAGGGAATGTTGTTTCGCTTGAGCTGGCCCGGGATCATCACCGTTTCAGCCTGAGTAAATGAGGGAAGAATAGACATAAGCATCAAAGATGCCATGAGAATACTGATAAATTTCCGCATATTGCCTCCTTTAGTCTTTGAAGACCTCTTCCATTATAGTCATATGCAAGCTGGTAGGCAATAAGCGGTTTTGAGCAATTGTACGCCCTTCTGTATTATGGTAAGATAAGTCCAATGAACATACTGAGGTGAAACATGTACGCTATTGGGGTCGACGTCGGCGGCACGACCGTAAAACTCGGCTGTGTCCAGGACGGCATCAACATCATCTACCGCGACAGGCGCCACTCGCCCCGCGATCCACAGCAGATGGCCCAGGCTATCTACAGCATGGTAACCATCGCGCTCAAGCGCTTTCCGGGTGCCTCTGTGGGTATTTCCTGCCCGGGCTCGATGGACAGCCAGGGCAATGTGACCGCCAACCAGCTGGGCTGGGTATCGGTCCCCCTGGGCGCTCTGCTCTATGAACAGTTCAAGCGTTCTTTGCCCATGGAAAACGACGCCATGTGCGCGCTGGCGGCCGAACATATCTACGGCGCGCTCAAAGGCTGCCAGACAGGCATTCTGATCACTCTGGGCACCGGCATCGGCGGAGGCATCATCATCGGCGGCATCCCAGCGCGCGGCTACATGGGCCTGCACGGTGAGATCGGCCATATGATCACCCACGCCGACGGCCGCCCTTGCAGCTGCGGCCAGCAGGGCTGCTGGGAGATGTACGCCGCCGCCAGCAAGCTGCGGGAAGCCGCGGGCGGCATGAGCGTGCGCGAGGTAATGGCCAATGTCCGCTCGGGGCGCCTGCTTGATATCTGGGAAAATCACATCCATGAGGTCGTTATCGGCCTGAGCTCCCTGATGATGATCTTCGCCCCCGAAGTGATCGCCATCGGCGGGGGGCTGTCCAACGCCGGCGACATCGTCATCGACGCCATCCGCGAAGAAGTCGAAAAAACCAGCGCCTTCAACACCTTCAACCCCTTCACGCAGATCGTCTCCGCCACCTTCCAAAACGACGCGGGGATCCTGGGGGCGGCGGCGCTTTCCGGCATGGTATAAACAGCCGGGTGCTTCATCAAGCACGAGACATATCTCCCCAAATCCGGGTCATCAAGGCTTTTCCCCTGAGGAAATCTATTTTCCTGTAGTATATAGAAACAAAAGACGCGAAACCAAAGCTTGAATCATCGCTTGTTTTCGCGTCTTTCTTATGTCAGTACTCAGCGCTTCGCGCAGAAACCTCAGGCCGGCAGCTTGATCCCCGCCTCCTCGGCAGCTTCTGCCAGCTTGTCCAGGGCCTCCACGATCTCATCCTCGTGGTGGTCGGCGATCACACAAAAGCGCAGCCTTGCCTTGCCTCTGGGCACGGCGGGGTAGACGGCAGGGGGTACGAATACGCCCTTGTGGCGCAGCATGTTGCTCAGCAGGAAGGCGTCCTCATCCCGGCCGACCAGGATGGGGATGACCGCCGTTTCGCCGGCCAGACAGGTGTTCATCCCGCGCTTGTGCGCCTCTTCCATGAAGCGGCTGATGTTGCGCGCCATGCGCTCCATGATGGAGGGGTCCTTCTGTAGCAGGCGGATGGCCTCCAGCGTCGCGGCGGCCAGAGGCGGCGAGATACCCACCGAAAATACAAAACCGGGCAGGTTGTAGCGCAGGTATTCGATGATATCCCTGCTGCCGGCCAGATAGCCGCCGCAGGTGCCCAGGCCCTTGGAGAGGGTGCCCATGCGGATGTCGATGTCCCCGGGCGAAAGGTCAAAATAGTCGTCCACCCCGCCGCCGCTTTCCCCAATGACGCAGGCGGAATGGGCCTCGTCCACCAGGAGGAAGCAGCCGTATTTCTTTTTCAGCTCCACAAAGGCGGGCACGTTGGCGATGTCGCCGTCCATGGAATAGACGCCCTCGATGATGATGAGAACCTTTTCAAAATTGTTCCGTTGGGTTTTAAGAATGGACTCCAGCGCCCCCGGGTCATCATGGGGGAAGGGCTTGACCGTGGCCTCGCTCAGCCGGCAGCCCTGGTCGATGGAGTTGTGTGCCAGGGCGT
>CAZVUU010000103.1:0-7377 GCA_964630465.1 uncultured Christensenella sp. | reverse complement strand
TTATACTCGCTTGATACCGACAGGTAGGAGCACATGCCCAGGAAGTTTGACAGCACCATGTTGCTGGTAATGATCGAAGCCAGAAAAATGATCAGGGGGTTGATTTGCGGCATGATATTCCCTCCTTACTTCGCGGCCTGCGCGAATTTTTTAGCGGCCCTGGCGCCCAGGAACCAGATCAGCCCGCCGATGATAAAGAAGGCAGCGGGCGGCATGATCATGATGGTCCAGGTCTCAAAGCCGACAAAGTTGATGTTCATGCCAAAGATCGTTCCAAAGCCGAGGACTTCCCGGATCAGAGAGACGATCAGCAGCACGCCCGTATAGCCCAGGCCCGCGAAAAAGCCGTCGATCATGGCGGGGATGGGCGGGTTTTGCTGCGCATAGGCTTCCGCGCGCCCCATGATGATGCAGTTGGTGATGATCAGGCCGACATAGGGCCCCAGTGTCTTTGAAATTTCAGGCAGATAGGCCTTTAAGAACAAGTCCACCAGGATCACATACACCGCGATCACAAGCGTCTGCGCCAGCATCCGGACGCGGTGGGGAATGATATCGCGCATGGCTGACAGCGTCATGCTCGACAGCGCTGTCACGAAGCTGAGGCCCAGGCCCATGACCAGAGAATTGCTCATAGAGTTGGTGACTGCCAGAGCCGAGCAGATGCCCAGCACCTGGCGCAGCACCTGGTTTTCCGTAAACAGCTGCGTTTTAATGATCTTTCCTGCTTTATCCGTCATATCAGTCAGCCTCCCCTTTGAAAATGACATCCTGCATCATTTGATTGACCATCTTGAGCACAGCATTGGATGTCTGTGTGGCGCCAGTGATGGCGTCCACCTCATAGTCCCCGTGATTGCCATAGGCAAGAGGGCTGGAGGCCCGTACGGGCAGGCCGCGGAACTGCTCCTTGTATTGCACTTCGTCGATCCTGCCGCCCAGGCCGGGTGTCTCGCTTTGCACTGTGAACACAATGCCCGTGGTCTGTGTCATGTCGGCGTTCACGCCCAGATAGCCCGAGATGCTGCCCCACAGCCCCGCGCCCGTAAAGGGCAGGGCATAGCCTTTGACATCCCCGGCTTCCTCATAAACATAAGCCTCGCTGCCTTTGACTTCGCCTGCCTTGATCAGAGCGTCAAAGGAAGCGTTTACTTCTTCGTCGTCAAGCCCCCGGTCCAGGCCCAGGGAGTCAAGCACCGCGCGGCGTTCCCTGATCTGCTCATTGCTTGCGATCTGAGGCTTGAATCCTTCATAGGCGAAGGCCAGCGCAAACACCAGAATGCCCGTCAGCACCACCATGTAGCCCAGGGTATAAATATATCCCCTTTTCATGCCGCAGCCTCCTTTTTCCTGCTCTTTTGCGCCTGTTTATACCGCTTGTACTGCAGCTCCATCAAAGGGGTCAGCGCGTTGACGATCAGGATGGCAAACATCATCCCCTCCGTAAACAGCGAGAAGCTGCGGATAACCACCGTGATCAGCCCCATCAGACCACCCGCGATCCACTGCACCGTCTTATCTTTGGGGGCGGAGACCGGGTCGGTGGCCATAAACACCGCGCCGAACAGCAGGCCGCCCGAGAGCAGCGTAAACCAGGGCGTCGCCTGGCTGACCCCCGTCAGATACAGGACCGTGGACAGCAGCCCCGCTCCCAGCAGGGTGGACAGCATCATCTGCCAGCTGGCCGCCTTTTTGTACAGCAGATAAGCGGCACCCAGCAGGATCAGCAGCGCGCTGGTCTCTCCCAGGCTGCCGGCGATGGTTCCCATGAACAGGTCCGGCACGCCCGCAGCCGCCCCGCCCTCATTGAGCGTAATGATCGGCGTGACCGAAGCCACGGTATCGGCCGCCGTCCTGGCGGACCATTGCACAAAGCCGCCCGGAAAGCCACCGAAAGGCAGAGGCCACTGCATGGTCATCTGCGTCGGAAAAGCGACGTAGACGAAGCAACGCCCGGCCAGAGCGGGGTTGAAGATGTTCCGGCCGAATCCTCCGAAGGCCATCTTGGCAAACACGATGGAGAACAGCATGCCGATCACGGCGATCCATACCGGGGTCAGCGGCGGAAGGGTCAGCGTAAACAATGCAGCCGTGACAAAGGCCGCCTCGCTCACCTTGGCTCTGTCCTTGTTGATCGACCGCATCACCAGGTATTCCGCGGCGATTCCGGACAGGGTAACGATCAATGCCACCATCACATGGCGCCAGCCGTAGAAGTAGACAGAGCCCAGCCCTACCGGCAGCAATGACAGCAGCGCAGTCCGCATCAGCTTTTGTTTGGTAAACAGGCTCGAATATTGCATACGCTTCACCTCATCAGATTGTGATGTCAAGATTATACATGATGTTTGGGAAAATGAACAGGAAATCAGCAAAAATCAGAAAATTTGATGAAACCGGTCCCTTCAGGAGTCAGATTGAAAAGGCCCTTGACATCATATCAAAAGCCGCCTCAGAAAGCAGTTTTTGATAAAAGCAAAAAGGCCGCCCGGAGGCGGCCGCATACGAAGATGGCTATTGGAATATATCTTTTACTTTTTCTTTGAAGCTTTTTTGCTTTTCATTTTCCTTGCCGCCCGTTACTTCGTCAAACTGGCGCAGCAATTCCTTTTGCTTTTCATTAAGGCGCTTGGGCACCTCCACCCGCACGGTCACCACCAGGTCGCCCTTCATGGTGCTGCGAAGCCTCGGCATGCCTTTGCCCTTGACGCGGAAGGTCGTGTCCGTCTGCGTTCCTTCTGGGATCTTCTGCTTCACCGGCCCTTCAAGCGTCGGGATCTCAAGCTCGGCTCCCAGCGCCGCCTGGGCGAAACTGATGGGCATCTCCATGTACAGGTTGATGCCGTCGCGCTTAAACAGCTTGTGCGGGCTGACGGTGATCACGATCTGCAGGTCGCCGTTGGGCCCGCCGTTTCGTCCGGGCTCCCCCTGGCCGTTCAGCACGATCACCTGGCCGTTATCGATGCCGGCCGGCACGTTGACATTGGCCGTGCGCCTGTGCTTCTTCAGGCCGGAGCCGCTGCAGCCTGTGCAGGGCTCCTTCACCACCTTGCCGGTGCCGCCGCAGGTATGGCAGGGCCGTACCGTCACCATGAACCCGCCGGAAGAACGCACCTGGCCGCTGCCGTTACAGGTCTGGCAAGTGACGGGCTGGGTACCCGGCTTCGCCCCGCTGCCGTGGCAGATATCGCAGTTCTCGTTGCGGTTGAACTCAAAGGATTTCTTCACGCCCGTCGCCGCTTCTTCAAAGCTGATGCGAAGGCCGAAGCGCAGGTCATTGCCCCGCTGCGGGGCATTGCGCGAACGGGCTCCGCCCATGCCGCCGCCGAAGAGCTGATCAAAAATGCTCTCAAAGCCGCCCATCTGGCCGGGGTCAAAACCAAAGCCGCCGAAACCGCCGCCACCGCCCATCTGCGGGCCGTCCATGCCAAACTGGTCATAACGGGCCCGCTTTTCGGGGTCACTCAGCACTTCATTGGCTTCGTTGATCTCCTTAAATCGCTCTTCCGCCGCTTTATCGTTAGGGTGCAGGTCGGGGTGAGACTCTTTGGCCAGCTTGCGGTAGGCCTTTTTGATCTCATCGGGCGTCGCCGATTTACCGATCCCCAGCACCTCATAATAATCTCGTTTTGTTGCCATTCATCTCTCCTAACCCGAGGGGAAAATTAACGCCGCCGGGGCTGCAAGCGCATCCGCTTACAGCCCCAAGCGTACGCAATATCTTAGTGTACTTCGCCGTCCGCGTCAACGGAACCGTCGGCGTTTTCAACGGGAGCCTGGTAATCCATCTCGGGGGCGGGCTGCTCGCCTTGATCCTGGTAGAGCTTGCCGAAGATCTCGTATACCTTCTGAGTCATCGTGTCCATCGCGGGCTTGATTTCGTCGGCCTTGCCGCCTTCACGCACCTTCTTGAACTCGGCGATCTCGTTTTCAACGGTGGCCTTATCTTCATCAGACAGCTTCTCGCCGTTTTCACGCAGCTGCTTTTCAAGGTCGTAGATCAGGTTGTCCGCGCGGTTGAGGGTTTCCACCTCTTCCTTGCGGCGCTTGTCTTCCTCGGCAAACTGCTCGGCTTCCTTCACGCGGGCGTTGATCTCATCCTCGGACAGGTTGGTCGTCGCCGTGATGGTGATGTTCTGGCTGTTGCCGGTGCCCAGATCCTTGGCCGATACGCTGACGATGCCGTTCTTGTCGATGGCAAACTTCACCTCGATCTGGGGCACGCCGCGGGGCGCTGCGGGAATGCCGGTCAGCTGGAAGCGGCCAAGCGTCTTGTTGTCGTAAGCCATGGGGCGCTCACCCTGCAGCACGTGGATCTCAACGGTGGTCTGCCCGTCTGCCGCGGTGGAGAACACCTGGGATTTTTCGGTCGGGATGGTGGTGTTCCGCTCGATCAGGCGGGTGAAGATGTGGCCCTCGGTTTCAAGCCCCAGGGACAGCGGCGTGACATCCAGCAGCAGCACGTCCTTGACTTCGCCGCCCAGCACGCCCGCCTGGATGGCGGCGCCGATGGATACGCACTCGTCGGGGTTGATGCCCTTGAAGGGCTCCTTGCCGGTGATATTCTTCACGGCATCCTGCACGGCGGGAATGCGGGTGGAGCCGCCCACCAGGATCACGCGGTCGATCTGTGAAGCCGACAGGCCGGCGTCCTTGAGGGCCGTCTGCATCGGGCCGATGGTGCGCTCCACCAGATCAGCGGTCAGCTCGTTGAACTTCGCGCGGGTCAGCGTGATGTCAAGGTGCTTGGGGCCGTTGGCATCTGCCGTAATAAAGGGCAGGTTGATATTGGCCGCCATCACGCCGGACAGGTCGATCTTGGCCTTCTCGGCCGATTCCTTCAGCCGCTGAAAAGCCATACGGTCCTTCTTGAGGTCGATGCCGTTTTCCTTGCGGAAAACTTCGGCGATATAATCGATCACGCGGTCATCAAAGTCATCTCCGCCAAGCATGGTGTCGCCGTTGGTGGCCAGCACTTCAAACACGCCGTCGCCGATCTCCAGGATGGACACGTCGAAGGTGCCGCCGCCCAGGTCGTAGACCAGGATCTTGTGGGAGTGTTCCTTATCAAGGCCATAGGCCAGGGATGCCGCCGTGGGCTCGTTGATGATGCGCTGCACCTCCAGGCCGGCGATACGGCCCGCGTCCTTGGTGGCCTGACGCTGAGCGTCGGAGAAGTAGGCGGGCACCGTGATCACGGCCTGCGTCACCGTTTCGCCCAGGTAGGCTTCCGCATCCTGCTTGAGCTTCTGAAGAAGCATGGCAGAGATATCCTGGGGGGTATAGGTCTTGCCGTCAATGGATACTTTATAGTCGGTGCCCATGTGGCGCTTGATGGACGCGATGGTTCGGTCGGGGTTGGTGATGGCCTGACGCTTGGCGATCTGGCCTACCAGACGCTCACCGTCCTTTGAAAAGGCGACAACGGAAGGGGTTGTGCGCGCGCCTTCGGGGTTGGTGATCACAACGGGCTCGCCGCCTTCCATCACCGCTACGCAGCTATTGGTCGTACCAAGGTCAATGCCGATAATTTTACTCATGTTCTGCTCCTCTTTCTATCACATAAAATTGTTGTTTGCTTTTATTCATAAGGGTGCCGTCAGCCTACGATGACCTTAACCATGGCGTGACGCAGCACGGTATCCCCCATGCGATAGCCCTTCATCAGCACCTGGGCCACGCAGCCCGGCTCGCCTTCATCGGGGCCGCCTTGAACGACCGCGTCTTCGAGCTTGGGGTCAAAGAGCTCACCTACGCGGTCGATCACCGTCACGCCTCTTTTCTCAAACGCCTCCATGAGCTGTTTGTGAACCAGGCGCAATCCGTCCAGCAGCGCCTCATCCTGACTCTCCTGTTCGAGCGCGCGGTCAAAGTTATCGCACACGGGAAGGATGGTCTTGATAAAGGCGGCAGCGCCGTCATCAAAGGCCTCGCTGCGGACTGAAGCGTTGCGGCGGCGAAAATTGTCAAAATCCGCCTGCACGCGCTGCGCCATGTTGAGGTATTCATCCCGCTGCGCCTCCGCCTGAACCAGGGCTTCCTGCAGCGCGGTCAGCTCAGGCTCCTCCTGCTGCAGCTGCTCATCCTTTGATTCATCTATGGCTGCCTCCATATCATCCTTGTTCCGTCCCTTGTCTTTTGCTTGTTTCATACGTCCTCCGGGTTAATGATTGTTGCTTGCGTCCAACAGATCGCTGAGCGCCTGACCGGCCACCTTCAGTGTGTGCAGTACCTTCAGATACGGCATCCGCAGCGGCCCGACGATGCCCAGCGTTCCCCTGTGCCCGTGCCCGACATCATAGTAAGCCGTTACAACAGACAGGTCGCTGAGGCAATCAATGCCGGATTCCGGTCCGATGTGGACGCTGTATTCAGCCCCGGAATCATCACGCAGCAGATCAAGCAGACCGCTCTGCTCATCCAGGGCGCAAAGCACCTGCCTGGCTTTGTCGACATCGGCGTATTCAGGGTGCTGCAGCATCCGGTGAGCGCCCGTTACCTTCAGATTTTCTCCGGCATTCTGCCGATCGAGCTGGCCCGCCAGTTCGGCGATGCCGCCCAGCACTTGCTGGTCCCAGGGCGCGTGCCGGGCATATATTTTTAAAAGCTGCTGCGCCTCTTTCAGGGACTTATTGCGCAGCCGCTCGGTCAGCATTCGGCTGATGGCATACAGGCCATCAGCATCCAGCATCTCAGACACGCTGATCACGCTGTCGCGGAATACGCCGCCGTCGGTCACGACCACCACCAGCGCCGTGGCGCGGTTGATAGGCATCATCTGCAGGCTCAGGATCCTCAGCTCATCCTGCTTGGGGGCCAGGACCACCGAAGCATACTGGGTCATCTCGCTGAGCGCCTCCGCCGCCGCGACCGTCAGATCGCTCAGTCGGTTGAGGCGTTCCAGAAAGGCCTGGCGGATCTGCTGAGCCTCCCGGGGCGTGAGTTCGTGCGTGAGCTGGTCCCGCAGTTCATCCACATACAGGCGATAAGCCCGGGCATTTGGCACCCGGCCGGCGGATACATGTGGCTGCATCAGGTAGCCAAGCTCTTCCAGATCGCTCATCTCATTGCGGATGGTCGCGCTGGACAGCCCCGATATATACTTGCCGGAAATGGTACGGGAGCCAACGGGCGCCGCAGTCGAAATATAGTCATCGATCACAGCGCGCAGAATGCGCTTTTTCCGCTCATCCAACTGGGTCATTCGCTCCCCTCCCTTCCTTGTCCGCTTTTAGGTTTTAGCACTCTCATCATTCGAGTGCTAATCCCTGTGCCCAATGTACCATGCATCCCCTTTTTTGTCAATAGTTGGGATGGGGGAATCACGGCTTACGCACGAAGCTGCTTTCCACTCAAACATATTGGAACTAGAGCTCA
>CAZVUU010000102.1:0-7432 GCA_964630465.1 uncultured Christensenella sp. | reverse complement strand
TTATATTCCTGAAAGAGACGCCCTCAACGGAACAACGCTTCCTCCGCCAGAATGCAAAGCCGATGGTACAGGTCCATGTGCGTCTGCTGCACCAGGTGGGTCTGCCGGTCCTGCGTATCTACCAGCAGGTCGCATATTCCGGCCAGCTTGCCGCCGCCGGCGCCCGTCATTGCGATGGTCTTCAGGCCGCGGGCGCGGGCAACCAGCATGGCGCGGCGCACATTCTCGGCATTGCCTGAGGTGGATATCCCCAGCAGCACATCCCCTGGACGGCCATAGGCCATCACCTGCTGGGCATAGACGTACTCCCCGCCGATGTCGTTGATGATCGCGGTCATCAGGGCGCCGGGCGCCGTCAGATCGATGGCCGGCAGGCCCTGCTGCAGCCGGGCGGCCCAGGGCTCACCCACAGCATCCACGAGGGCCTGCCCGGGCGCGCGCTCCAGCAGAAAACTCTTGCACAACTCGCCCGCGATGTGGGCGCAGTCGGCCGAACTGCCGCCGTTGCCGCACAGCAGCAGCTTGCCCCCGTTTTCAAAGCAATCTGTCAGCAGCTTTGCTGCCTGCTCAATCTTGTTATACATGGAATTTTCCTCCGGATCGTCAATAATCAGGGACAGTGCTGAGACGCAGCCGTCCGCGTAGATCTGCTGCCTGTGAGGAAGCGCTGAGGCTTGAACGGCTTCGTCAGCAGGCCTAGGCCCCGTCATCCTTTATACAGATGGCTTTTCTTTACCATATGGACGCGATCTCTTCACGCGACGCGCTGCCTGTGCGGCCGATTTTTTTGACAGTGACCGCAGAGGCGGCCGAGGCAAAGCGAATAGCCAGGGCCATATCTGCGCCGGCGGCATAGGCCAGGCCAAAGGCCGCTGCAAAGGCATCCCCCGCGCCCACCGGGTCTGTCGGCGGCTGGACGGGCAGCGCGTCATACCGCGTTTCCTTCTCGCCGTCAGAGACCACACATCCCTTTTCGCCCAGCGTGACCAGGCAGGGCCGCCCGGACAGGCGGGCCAGTTTGCGGCCAGCAGGGCCGGGCTGCTCCTCACCGGCGGCAAGCAGAGCCTCCATTTCATTGGGTTTGAGCAATGCGTGGCGGAAGGCATCGATGCGGCTGCGGCTGTCCACCAGCACGACAAGACCACTCTCTCCCAGGCTGTTGATGCGCTCGCGCAGGGCGGGTGTGATGCATCCGTCGGCCAGCTGGTCGCATACCAGCAGCAGGTCCAGCGCAGGGGCCACAGCCGTCAGCGCGGCTGTCAGGGCGGCCTCGGCCTTGAAGGGCAGAGGGCCTCGGTTTTCAAAGTCGATGCGCGGATCCTCATACACCAGATCCGATATGCCCGCCCGCAGAGGTTTGATGTAGGCATTGGTCAGCAGATCGTCGTGAATGACCAGACCGGAGGTATCAACCCCCAGCTCCTTCAGCTGATCGGCCAGCACACGCCCGCGCCAATCGCGGCCCAGCGTGCCCAGGGACAGCACTTGCCGGGGCCGCAGCGCTGCCAGGCAGGCCGCCTGGTTGGATGCGGCGCCGGGTGACATGCGCTCCTCCACCACGGGCAGAGGGTGGTGGGGTGTCTCGCGGGACAGTTCGCTCAGCCGCATATCCGCCCGCCAATACACATCCAGGCAATGGTCGCCGATCACCGCGGCACGCAGGCCGCTGATGCGCTCAAACAGTTCGCCCAGCTTCATGGCATCTCCCAGCCTTTCTCACGCAGGCGCCGGTACAACGCGGGCAGCGTGTGCCGGTGGTCAACTGTGAAGTGGTAACCCCTGCCACCGCGGCTGACCGGGCGGTTGACGATGTTTTTGCGCGGCCGGTAGTAATAGTCAGGGTCGTCATCGCCCACCTTGCTGCGGAAATCGCCCAGGGGCTTGAGGTCGAAGTTGGCGGTGGCGATATTAAAGGTGGGGTAGCCCAGATTGCGGGCGATGGACAGGGCTTTCAAAAACACCTCCGGCCCAATGACTGCAGAGCCGAAGTTGAGGAACACGCCGCCATCCAGCTGAGACACCGAGTGGCAGAAACGCAGAAAATCAACCTGGCTGCCGCGGCCGATGGCTGCAAAGTCGCACACCGGGTGCTGGTGGATGATGTCAGTGCCCAGCGCGATGTGGTAGGTGGCCGGCACAGCCAGTTTCCACGCCCGGTACAGCACGCAGTCCTCCCTGTGTGGGTAGCGCTCAGGCTGTTCCTCCATGGCCAGGGCCAGCGCCTCGCCATAGCCTTGCCCGCGTGCCGCGCCGCGGTTGATGGCCTCGTTCATCCAGCGGTTCGTCTCCTCCCACATCCCGAAGCTGCCGTCCTCGATCGCGGTGGGCACATGCTCAGAGGTGCCGCCCAGCCATGCCAGCTCAAAGTCGTGGATAGAGCAGGCGCCATTGCCGGCCAGATGGGTGATGATGCCCGCGCGCATCAGCGCGATCAGATAGCGGGACAGCCCGCTTTTGATAACATGCGCGCCGATGGAAAAGATGACGGGCCGTCCGTTTTGCCGTGCGTGCAGGACACGCTCAACCAGCTCATCAAAGCCTTCGGCGTCCCAAGGGTCTGTCTGATCGCCCGGGTTCATCAAGTTGTCGATGCGCACCAAGTTGACCCGCTCACGGGCTGACTGCATGCGCAGGCCCTCCAGGCTCAGCTGCTCATAGCGCATGTCGTTCTCCTCTCAGGTTCATCCAGTCCATCAGACGGGAAAGATCCGCAAAGTCACCGGCAATGGCCTCTGCTCCCGCGCGGATCAGCTTGTCCCGCTTGCGGGGGTTGACGCCCTGCCGCCGTTCCTCGTCGGTGGCCAGGCCCAGGGTACGCGCGCCCAGCTCGTCACCCAGGGCGATCTCCACCTTGCCGTCGCCGATAACGCATACCTCGCTGCCCTGCAGCCCTTTTTCCTCGGCCAGGCGGCGCAGCACCTGCTCTTTGGAGCAGCTCTCCTCGCCCACGGGCGCACCGGCGATGCTGTCCACAAGCTCGGCCACAGCCAGCAGCTCCGCTTCGCGCAGTACATCCGGGTGATCGGTGCCGCTGGCGATATGCAGCGCCACGCCTTGTGCCCGCAACGCGGACAGGAATGGTACCGCGCCGCGGATGAGGAAGGCCTCCGCCCTGAGTTGGCCGGACAGGATGGCTTTGCGCTTTTCCTCAACGCCCAGCATCAGGCGGCGGTTATACTCCGCCTTGTAGGCCCAGGGATTCAGCGCCTGCCCGCCTCGGGCCTGCACCTGCCGGGCCAGCCACTTCATCTGGTGGATGGTCTGTATGCCGGTGGATTCGTCGATGTAGCGCCGGATTTCGTCCAGGCTGTCCGCACCCAGATAGTCCGTCATCAGGGGCTCCATGACCTGCTCCCACCCGTAGCGGAGGGTGGAGATGGTGCCGTCAAAATCCAGCAGTACGGCCCGCACGGGCAGGGAGGAATCTTTGGGTTTGATCTGTTGCACAGCGTTCCTTTCCAGATAGAAAGGGCCCCGGTACTTTTCCGGGGCCCCGGTCGTTCACAGAATTATTTGTCCAGCAGGCCTTTCTCCGCAATGTAGGCTTTGTCCACCACGGTGACGCCGGTGTCGTAGTTCTTGTCGCCGACGATCTCCTTGCCCTGGAGGATGCTGGCAGCGCTCAGCATGCCCTGATAGCCCATCACATAGGGATTCTGGGCCATGGTGGCCAGCAGCGCGTCCCCGTCCACCAGCTGGAGGATGGCATCGGACTGGTCAAAGCCAACGCCGACCACATCCTTGCCGGACTCCTTGATGGCGTTGCCGGTGCCGGTGGTGCTGCCCTCGTTGCAGCCAAAGATGCCCACCACGCCTTGGGTGATATAGTTTTCCGCAATGGTCTGGGAGGCAGCCACCTGGCCCTCGCCATACTGGGTCTCCAGCAGTTCGAACTGGGTGTCCTTGAATGCCTCGCGGAAGCCTTCTTCGCGCAGTTGCGTGGAGATGGTGGAGGCGTTGACATTGACGATGCCGATCTTGCCCTCGGCGACGCCCATCTCGGTCAGCTTGTTGAGCATGGTCTCACCCGCCAGCTTGCCGGCGGCCTTGTTATCGGTGGCCAGGGTCTGGAAGGCTTCGGTATTGGCCGGGCTGTCCACATAGATGAACTTTACGCCTTCCTTCTGGTACTGCTCGATGGTGGCCACCTGGGTGTCCGGGCCGTTGGAGGCCAGCAGGATCGCCTGCGCGTTATTGGCAAAGGCGTTGTTGATGCTCTCGATCTGGGCGGCATCATTCTTGCCCTGTGTGGGCGCGTCCCAGACATAGTTGACCTTGACGCCTTCATTGGCCAGCTCCTCAACGGCAGCCTTGGCGCCGGCATCCACATTGACCCAGTGCTGGTCCATCAGGTCCATGGTGATGAGGTATACGGTGAATTCTTCGGCCAGCGCAGCCACGCCGGTCAGCGCCAGTGCCAGTGTCAGGAGCAGGGCGACGAGTTTCTTCATGAGTGAGGTTCCTCCTTTATAATAGGTCGAATCTATCAAAACGCTTATGCGTTCAGACTTTTTTTGAAAACAAGGTACGGATGCGCGCCTTGTTGAAGGTGCCTGAGCGAACCAGCACGTCGATGAGCACCGATAGTACTACGATTATACCCACCACGATGTTGCGCCACGCGACCGGCGCCCCCACCAGGCTGAGGCCGTTGTACATGACGCCCCAGACGCTCGCGCCCATCACCGTGCCCAGCAAAATACCCTGTCCGCCCAGCGTGGAGATGCCGCCGATGACCGAGGCGGCGACCGCGAACAGCTCATAGCCCGTGCCTGCGTCCATGGCCCCCATGCCGGCCTGGGCACAGGTAATCAGCCCAACCACGCCCGCGCAGAAAGCGCTGACGAGGTACGCTTTGATGGTAGTCATGTTGACGTTGACGCCCGACAGCTTGGAGGCCTCCACATTGCTGCCGATGGCGTACACATGGCGGCCTGTACGCGTGCGTGATAACAGGAAGTTGAAGATCAGCCAGATCACCAGAGCGATCCAGAATGTATTGTAGATGCCCAAGGTGCGGCCGTAGTAGAGAAAATCGCGCCATCCTTCCGCCGTGCGGCCGATGGCATCGGTATTCATGTTGCCGTTGACCAGCTGCGCCACGCCGCGGGCGATGGTCATGGTGCCCAGCGTGCCGATAAAGGGCGGCAATCTGCAGGCCGACACCAAAAAGCCGTTGAGCAGCCCGGTCAGCAGGCAGGGCACCATGGTGACCAGCGTTGCCAGCCAAGGGTCCATGCCGCGGGTCATCAGCGTGGCCGATATCATGGTGCTCATGCCGATGACCGAACCGATGGACAGGTCGATGTTGCCGGTAATCAGCACATAGCCCTGGCCGATGCCGATGATAAGATAGGGTGCAATCTGGCGCAGGAGGTTGGCGATGTTACGCTGGGATAAAAAGTTCGGGTTGATAAGATAAAACACCACGCACAGCGCGATCAGGCCGAAAAACACAGTGATGACCTGCCCCATGCCGCGCACAGCAAACAGCCGCTGGAACCAGTTGCGTTTCTTCACAGAATCTGTCATAGCTTTGCTTCCTTTCAAGAGACGGCTGTGTTCAGCTTATAGTCAAAGCGGGTGGCGTACTCGAGGATCTTCTCCTGGGTGGCTTCCTCCCGCATCAGCTCGCCCGTGACGCGCCCGTCGCACATCACAACGATGCGGTCGGCAATGCCCAGCACCTCCGGCATCTCCGAGGAGATGAACATCACCCCGATGCCCTGCTGCTTGAGCTGGTTCATCAGGTGGTAGATCTCTACCTTGGCGGCCACGTCGATGCCGCGGGTGGGTTCGTCAAAAATGACCACGCGCGAATCGCGGGCCAGCCACTTGCCCACTACTACTTTTTGCTGGTTGCCGCCCGACAGGCTGGCTGCGTCAACGTGGGGGCCGGGCAGGCGGATGGACAAATCGCGGATGGATTTTTTGACCATCTCGGCCACCTGACGCACGCGCACTATCCCGGGCGGGGAGGACACGATGTCCAGGTTGGGCAGCTCCACATTGCTGGTGACGCTCAGCTTAACGCACAGGCCGTCGCGCTTGCGGTCCTCGGGCACCAGCACCACCCCCTGACGGATGGCGTCCATGGGCCTGTTGATGGTGATCTCCCTGCCATCCATCATCAGGCGGCCGGACTCCTTGGGGTCCACCCCCACGATGGCGCGGGTGGTCTCGGTGCGGCCGGACCCCACCAGCCCGGCAATCCCCAGAATCTCGCCTTCGTACAGCGACAGGGATACATCACGCACCATCCGGCCGGCGTTGAGCCCCTGAACCTCAAAAATTACCTTGCCGAGCTCGCTCTCCACCCGGGGAAATTTCTCATGGATGTCGCGGCCCACCATCAGGCTGATGATCTCCGGCAGGCTTGTATCCCGCCACAGCATGGTTCGTATATGCCGGCCGTCGCGCAATATGGTCACTCTGTCCACGATGTGCTGCAGCTCTTCCAGCCGGTGGCTGATGTAGATGATGCCGCGACCTTCGTCGCGCAGCTGGCGAATGATCTGGAACAAATCCTGAATCTCGCGGGCGGTCAGCGCGCTGGTGGGTTCGTCCATGATCAGCACCCGCGCGTCGGTGGACAGCGCCTTGGCGATCTCCACCATCTGGCGTTTGGACAACTGTAAATCGCCCACGACATCCGTGGGGCTGATATCGATGCGCAGGCGGTCCAGCACCTGCCGGGCAGCCTCGTTCATTGCCTTATTGTCCAGGCGTCCGTTACGGGTCTTCAGCTCGCGGCCCAGAAAAATATTCTCTGCTACCGTCAGGTGCTGGCACATGTTCAGCTCCTGGTGGATGATCGTGATGCCCAGCTCCTGCGCCTTTTTGGGCGTCAGGTTGACATCCGCTTCCCGGCCAAAAACGGTCACGCCGCCCTCATCGCGCTGATAGACACCGCTTAAAATCTTCATCAGCGTGGATTTGCCGGCGCCGTTTTCGCCCAGCAGCGCCAGCACTTCGCCGGCGCGCAGGTCAAAGTCAACATTGTCCAGCGCCTTCACGCCGGGAAAACTTTTGCTGACGCCCTGCATACTTACTATGTATCCGTCGGGTGCGTAATTCTCTGGCATGAACACCATCCTTGCCCGTTTGTCCGTCCTATCCTGCGGTTTTCATCCATTATTGAACCATTATTGCTGTATTGTAGCAGGACCGTTCGGATGCTGTCAACTTAAGCGCCCTTGAGTTTCTGCGGGTGTTTCCATCTGTCATGGCAGCGCGGGCGGGGTTCACACATCGTATCTGCTTCATATATCGCCAATACAAAAAACAAGCTTTTCTGCCCGGCTGTTTAAAACCGAAGATATGATGTCCGGCAGGGTGTAATTGGTCAAATTGTGGCGGATTTTCTACCTGATAAGAGTAAAAGTGAAACTTTTATTTCTCCGCCATCATATTTGGCAAATTTTAGCCTTCA
>CAZVUU010000101.1:0-7460 GCA_964630465.1 uncultured Christensenella sp. | reverse complement strand
CCCCCGAAGGCTTTGGTTCTTATATCGGAACAGGTCCTGAGCCGGAGGCAGTGAACTGTTTCCACTGTTCTTTGGCGTCTTCAGTCGCTTGATTTCCTCCTGAAGGTCTTCGACCAGCCGGGTCAAAGCATCAACCTTGATTAAAAGATCATAAACCAGATCGACCAGTTCTTCCTTGTCCAGTTTTCTCAGTTCTTCTTTCGAGACCATCACGCTTTTACTTTTTACAAAGATCGACGTTCTTAAACCGTTAACGCAAATTTCAGGCCGATTCTTTATGAACATCCAAGAAGCCTGTTATCAACAAGTTGCAAAATAATTTTAAGTTTTGAGATTTAAACTCCACCAGAATCGCCTGGATAAAAATAAAATCAAAAAATTTGGCCCGTCCCCGGGAAAATGAGTTGAGCAAAAAAATTAACACTCCAAGGCCCTCCTAAATTTTAGTCAGGTGGGTACCTGAGTAGTTACTATTTTCCTGATATTTAACTCATCAAAAGCATAATCTATCATTAATTCTGTACACAATGAGCCATATCCTTTTCCTTGATTATCTTCACCAGCAATAAATATGGCTAATTAAGCTTTTCTAACCCTGAAATCAATATCATAAAGACCTACATGACCTAAGACTTTTGAATCTTCCACAGTCTCAATCAAATATAGAACTTCATTTTTGTTATTATCATGAAATACTATCCAGTTCTCAAAATGCTTTTTTGAGTAATCATTTGAAAAACTGGTTAAGGGGTAACTCTAAGCACAGAACGTGAAGCTCTGTACAAGCGCCTAATCGCCAGACCTCACACCTCAAGCCAACAGCGACAGGTGTACGCCAGCTGTACCAGAGCTCAGTGCCACCTCCTTTTTATCCTGAACAAAAAATGCCTCCAAGAAAACCTCGCTCATATGGGCTAGGCAGAAGTAAGTTTGTTTGCGTTGTTCTGACATAAATTATTTTCAATAAAAAATCATTATCTTCATTTAAACTTAGCTACGATATAAGGGAAAGAAATTACTTTTAGGATCAAAACCATCTTTCTCTTTAGCGCGTATAGTCACCAGTTCCTCATACATTCCAACATCAAACACATGTTTTGCAATAGAGAACTGATAGTCCGAGAAGCGGTTGAAGGAAATCTTGAACCTGAACAAACTGTCCTCACCCGAACCAAAACCACCACCCAGATGGAATGTCTTCATGCCCTTTTCGCAGCCCCAAATCGCAGCCTTGTAAAGCAGTAGGTTTGAAGGAGCCATATTACGGTACTCAGTATCCGAACCACTCAAGTGATAGTTTAAACGACCGTTAGCAAAAATCATGATGCTCATTGCAATGATCTTGCCCTCATGTTCCGCCCAAAACATTTCATAGTTCTCTTTTAGATCCTCATGAATGCTCTCATAGAACTCACGTTTGAAATAGTAATACTCCTCCGCATTATCTTTTTCCATGGTCGCATTGTAAATCTTGATGAATTCATCAAACAACTCCATGCCTTGACCATGCATAATCACGATTCCATTCTTTTCAGCCTTTCGTATCATGTTACGATTCTTCGAATGGATATTAGTCCATATCATATCCTCCGAACTCAAATCCATGGCTACGGTCTTACCTAGGTCTATCACTTCCGAACAAGATTTCATTGGCACAGCATTAGCCAACACTGGATGATATCGAACAAAGTTATCTACTATGTTTTCCTCATTCATCTTCTGTATGTATGCAGTCCACAGCATTTTCAAGCTCTCTTCTGAAGCATCACCTTCAAGAAGGAAACCACCGTAACCATACGGAGTAATTGAATCAAACACCCCATCAATGAAAGTCTTACGCTTCATATAAACATAAATACCACGAAGGCCATTCTCCTCAAAAAAAAACATTTGGGGTTCACCATCTCCATGTAATTGAAACGCCTTTACATATCCACTGAGATAATATACATCATAATCAGTAAATGAACGTACTATAATATCCCATTCTTTTGATTCTATTATACTTATAATTTTTATCATTACTTTAAAGTAATCATTATATTCAATTCCAACTATAAATTGCCGAGATTTTGGTTGAACAAGTACAAATTAGCTATCTATATGTCTCGTCCGAAAATAATATATTTTGGTATAGGCGGTTAGACCGCTGTTGTTAAATTATTTTTATTCAATCTTTTAGGTTCACTGAAACATTTTTTAATAGACACCAGTGATTTATTTACAAAGTCGTTTATCTATTTAATTTACTACTTTATGTAAAAATATTCCGTGGATTATTCGAAATGCTGATAAGAATTGCATTTTTTGGGTAAGCTTAATTATACTTCAAATACCTCAACGTTTAGTAGACATGAGCCCTTCATATTAGTTGTAGTTATAGTAACATCACAACTACTGACGAAAAGATTTTATTCTATTACATATTTCTATCATATCGTTTTTACTATACCTTGGATCACAATGAACTGAAAGAATTCGTCGTGAAATATCTAAAGCGTCCTTGAATACGGAGTCATCCGGCATTCGCCACAATATCGCAGGATAAACTCTCTCCCCTATTAAATAAGATTTCAATTCCGTTCTTTCGTCTACTGAATCACACAATATAATGATTGAGAATGGATCACACCAATAAGAATCAATCGTAGGCTTCAGTATGTTGAACTTTTCCTTCAACTCTTTATAAGCTATATGCCAGTTATCAGCACGCAGTTCCGCCCACATCCCAATATTCATACTCACTGCAATTTCATTAGTTACTCTATCCATTCCAGAAAGACCTAGCACATCTATCATGTCCTCCGACTTTATGTATTTTTCACGAAACGCATACTTATCTAATATTATATTCTTCAAATAGTCACTCTTTATCTGCATGCCATTATATCGCAACTCTGCCATTTTCTCACAATCATTCGTCGCCGCTATTATGTCAGGCAATGAATTCCCCTTGGGCGACCACAGAATACCACCAGCAGCCACGGGCATTGACTTACGTATAGAAGCGATGCAATAGTCTGCATCACTCTTGCGAGCCCATTCCGAAGTCAGGTCGTGCGTATGGTCTTCTATTACAGCTACTGGAAGGTCCTTACTCGACCGCCAATTGCGTAACCCGAAAAAGTTCATCCTCAACAACACGTCATCTTTCTCATATGGCAGATTCCTAACAACTATGTCATCATCCGTACGAAGCGGATGGTCGTCATACAATTTTATTTCAATTCCGGTCGAAGCAATATGCTCTATCACATCGTAGCAGAAGTATGCGGGAATCCACATCCGTTTCCATCCCACTTTCATTACAATTGCATCTATGGCATGACGTCCGCATGCATATTTTCTTATGTAGCCATACACATCCGTCAACGATAAGCTACTACTCCTAGCAACTGTATTCCTAAAATCAGCGTCGCATCTATGAAAATCCGAACCGAATTCTTTCATAAAAATATTTTGGTATAGGCGGTTAGACCACTGTTGTTAAATTATTTTTATTCAATCTTTTAGGTTCACTGAAAATCATCTTTCTTAGGAGTAAATCGAAGATTGACCCCATCATTGCACGTCTGTTATACCGAAAATGATACTCGTCAAGATAACCTTGCAACCGTTCCTTTGAACAATGGTGGTGTATTCCTCGCAACCACCCCTGAATGTTCATTATGTGAATATGCAGTTGTTGCATACCCTTTCCCTTGTCCGAAGGTATCTGTTCCAAGTTTGGATAGTCCTTTTTCAATGGCAAATACCCTCTCCAAACGTCAGTGATAACGTGTGCATCTTTGCTGATATATGTCTCAAAAAACGGTCTGAATTCTTTGCTCGAAGCACGTTCGATTACTTGTGCATAAGCACGCCCAACACCGCTTTTCTCTTCCAAAATTTCAAGTGCAACAATCACTAACTTCTTTTTACTGTCGCCACTACGTCCTACTTTGCCTTCTTCGTATTCGCCAATCAGAAACTCATCAACCTGGACTTTGCCACCCAATTGGTTTTTACGGCTGCTTGTCATTGCTTGTTGTATCTTCCACTTAAATTCCCAAACTGTTTTCTGCCGCAATCCAAACTCTTCAGACAATTCCAAAGAAGACATCCCTTTCTTTTTTGTGCTGATTTTGAAGCAGACATGAAACGCTATTAGCAATGAAAATTTTATCTTGTCAAACATCGTTCCTGCCGTTGGACTTTCATCGTAATTGCATTTTGCGCAACGGCGTGAATATGGCTTTTTACCTTTCCCATACTTTGCATGACCGCATTTCTTGCATTTGTACGGACTTTCTGATGACCATTTTATTACAGACAGATAGCGGTGGCAATCCTCATCGGTCTGAAAATATCTATTGAACTCTATCGAATTCACGCCTGTATATTTTTCTCTATTTTCCACGCCACAAAGGTAGCGATCTCCTCTAAATTAACAGCGACTTAAACGCCTATACCGAAAAATATTTATTTCCCACGAAGTTCGAGGAAGCGATCAAGAGCCATCTCTTCTTTATAGTTTTCGAATAACTTGTGTACATCATATTTTGGCTCGTAGCCCAATTCTTCCTTTGCATTGGTAATATCCATTAAAAATCCACCACCACTCTTTCTGTCAGGATCAATATACTCAATCTTTGAGGGTTTGTCTTTTGGTGAGAATACATCAATAATAGCCTGACATTGTTCCTCCAATGTTACAGGAATACCAGTACTTACATTATAGAAACCACCCTCACGATCAACAAGACATGCCTTACAAATCATCTGAGCACAATCATAAACGTGCACCATGTCCTTAGCATAGTTTTTGTCACCCCAAATAGTAAGAGGTTCACCCCTTATCGCCTTGTTAATCTGCTGATAAAGAGGGCGCATTGTCTTAATGCCATTTGGATAGTAGTACTGGTATGGGCTATACTCATAAATGGTTGGGAAGCGAAAGACAAATTTCTTGATTCCGAACTCTTGATAGTAATGTTCCATCATCTCCAGCGCACAATTCTTGGCGATTACATAAACTGCATGGTCACCTTTGTAGCTAAAGTTTGGTTTATCGTATGGATCCAAGATGTGTTTCTGTGGATAAAGAGACACATCAAATACTGTCTGACTGAACATAATTCGGTCAACCTTCACCTTGCGGCAATACTCCAACACATTTGTAGTACCAATTACGATACTATCAATGTATTTTCGAGGATCATAGTCACTCATGTATGATGGAATCTCAGCAGCAAGATGGATTACAGCATGCACATTTTCCCTAGGTAGTTTGTCAAAATCCTCACTCTTAGTCAAATCTACAGAGAAGTAAGGCACTCCCTCCTTCTCCCAGAAATCAGTCTTACGACGACCAGAAGCAATTACTTCATACAATTCCCTGTTAAAAAAACTGAGCGCATAAAGCGTAAAGTATGAACCAACATTACCAGTAGCTCCAAAAATGATAATTTTCTTTTTTTCCATTGTCGTATTTTTTTATTGTTTGCGAAATCTGTTTTCAAACTCTTTTATAGCCCATTGTTTCCTATCTGCCCAACCAAGATCATCTACTTCATTCTGAAGACCATTGCCAATATCTTTTCTATTCAAAATATTCATCACAGTCATCCATATAATTCTCAGATCAAGCATCATATTCAGATTGTCTGCATACCACACATCATACTCAAACTTCATACTGTACGATATGGTGTTCCGTCCATTCACTTGAGCCCACCCTGTTATACCAGGACGAATTTCATGTCTACGAGACTGAATTTCATCATAGAGTGGCAAAAACCATGTGAGTAGCGGGCGAGGGCCAATAAGAGCCATATCGCCCTTCAGAATATTGATAAACTGAGGCAACTCGTCCAATGACAAAGAACGAACAATACGACCAATCTTTGTCAATCGCACATCATTCGGGAGCAATTGTCCATTCTCATCACGCTCATCCGTCATAGTCTTAAATTTAATCACCTTGAATATTTTACCACCCTTGCCTGGCCGTTCCTGAATAAAGAAAGCGCCGGCACCCTTATTGGCAAAATGAAGCCAAATAGAGATTATTATAAGGAACCAACCTATGCATATAAGTACTAATAATGCTATGCAAAAATCAAAAAATCTTTTAAAAAAATGCTTGTACATAATTAACGTGAGTTCGATGTAAGAAAACCCATAAAAAAGTAGGAACATAGCGGAAAAATTAGTAATTTTATAGTATTGAATAATAAACATTTACCAATAATTCCGCTATGATTCCAGACCATAAAGTTACAGAAATTTATTTCATTATCGACGAGTTTTTCAAAGAATTTGATAACATTATTCGGGAACACTCACTGCAAGATGCTAAAACAAAGAAAAGGAACCGTAAATTTACAATGTCAGAGAGCGAAGTAATGACAATTTTGATCTTGTTTCACAGTGCATCGTTCAAGAACTTGAAAAGCTTTTATATCTTTTATGTTCAAAAGCAAATGAGGAAAGATTTCCCGCAAACCGTATCCTATAACCGCTTTGTGGAGCTACAACCCAAAGTATGAGTTCCACTGGCAATCTTCGTTAAGATGATGTGTCTGGGCAGATGTACCGGCATTTCCTTTATTGATTCAACTCCCATTCGCAGTTGCCACATAAAAAGAGAGAAACAACACAAGACATTCAAGGACATCGCGCAAAAAGGACAGTGTTCTTTGGGTTGGTTTTATGGCTTTAAACTGCACCTGATAATCAACGACAGAGGGGAAATATTGGATTTCATCCTCACGCCCGGCAATGTAGATGACAGAGAACCACTCAAATGTATGGACTTGCATAAGCGTATCTTCGGGAAACTCTTTGGCGATAAGGGCTATATCGGAAAAGACCTGTTTGAGCAATTGTTCGTTGATGGTGTGCATCTGGTAACCAAAATAAGAAAGAATATGAAAAATGCTTTGATGCTTTTACACGACAGAATCATGCTGCGCAAAAGAGCCTTAATAGAGTCAGTTAATGACGAGTTGAAGAACATTTGTCAGATAGAACATACCCGACACAGAAGTTTTGACAACTTCATTATTAATCTGTTGTCTGCATTGGCGGCATACTCGTTTTTCGACAAAAAACCCTCGATAAATATCAAAAATGACATTGTGGATCAAAACAAAGTGATGGTTGCTTAGGTCGAACTCACGTTAATTAAAGTTTAGTAAGTAGTCGAGCCTTAAAAAGCACATTTTTCTCTGGTTTGCAAAATTAGGGTCTGCTTATCAGCAATTCAGCGAGCACATTTTTTAGAGGTCACTTTTCTCAGCAGGTCGGTTCAGGGCAAAGCAGTAGCAGTTAGCAACCAATTGTCACCAACCAATCAAGGCCTCTATTTGTGTTATCTCATTAATCCTCCTTTTCTTTTTATCCTGCTGATTTCCCCAGATTCGGGAATGGGGTTTTTCCGCCACGGTTTTCACACCGTAAGTTGTCCCATTATCCAG
>CAZVUU010000100.1:0-7555 GCA_964630465.1 uncultured Christensenella sp. | reverse complement strand
CATGCCTGTCTTTAAGACAGCCCGCATCGATGCCGCAGGCCCGCGCAGAGGATTACAGCAGCCTGGCGGCAATAGATTGTGTGGTCAGCTTCTTATTGGTATCGCACCGGGCATAGTTATGCTTGAAAAACTCGGTATACAGCACATCCAGCATATAGAGCTGGGCGATGCGGGCGGAAAGCGACCCGCCCTGAAAGGGGCCTTCTCCCCCGCCCACCAGCAGGACCAGGTCCGCGAACACCGTCAGGTGTGAGTCGGGGAAATGCGTGATGCACAGGCACTGAGCGCCGTTTTTCTTGGCACGCTTGAGGATGGAGATGGTGTCCTTGGCTGTCCCCGAATAGGAGAAGGCGATGGCCAGATCCTCCGGCCCCAGCAAGGCGGAGGACATTTCCTGCATATGGCCGTCCGCTTCGAAGACCACATTGGGCAGGATGCGGGCGAAGCGGTTCTTTGCTTCCAGGGCCATGACGCCGGACGAGCCCATGCCGTAGAAGTGGATCATGCGGGCGTTTTCGATCATGGTGACGGCCTCGCGTATCTTCTGAGGGTCCAGCTGGTCGTAGGTTTGCTTCAATACATCCATGTTGGTGGCCAGCAGCTTGCGGCAGACCTCGTCGGTGTCATCCTCCACGCTGATCTGGTCGGACAATGTGCTCAAAGACAGGCCGCCGTTTGAAAGGGACTGTACCAGGCTCATCTTGAAGTCCTGGTAGCCCTCCAGGTTGAGCATCCGGCAGAAGCGGAACACCGAAGTATCGCTGACGCCGCAGTGTCTGGCCGTCTGGGTGATCGACATGTTGACGAACAGCTGCGGGCTTTGAAGCACCATGGCGGCCACTTTTCGCTCTGCTTTGGTAAAGGAGGGCATTTTTTCGCGGATCAGGGTAAACAGATCATTGGTCATCTTAAAGGTTCCTCGCTTGTATGGATTGCTTGCCTGGGCGCTGCCCGGCCAGGTGCAGCATGCCCGTGAGCCCGGCTTTGTTGCCGAGCTCTGCCCGGAGGATCCGGGTATGGCGGTAGCTCGGCATGAGGCGGGCGGCCGTGGCGGAGCGTATCAGCCCGGTCAGGCTCTCCTGCTCCATCACGCCGCCGCCCAGGATGATGGCCTGCGGGTTTAAAAGGTGGATCAGGGAGGCAAGGCCGGCCGATATCTCCTGCACCCAGCGGCCGATCAGCTCCCGGATGCGCCCGTCCCGGGGCATCAGCTCAAAGATTTCACGGCCGTCCCGGGAAAGGCCTGTTTCTTCCCGGACCATACGGATGAGGGCCGAGGCTGAGGCGTACTGCTCCCAGCAGCCGCTGTTGCCGCAGGTGCAGGCGCGGCCGCCCAGATGCGTGATAAGGTGCCCGGCCTCCGCCGCCGAGAAACTGCTGCCGCGGTACAGCTCCCCGCCGATGAACAGGGCCCCGCCGATGCCCGTGCCGAAGGTCAGGCAGACAAAGTCATCAAGGCCCTTTGCCGCGCCGAAGGCGGCTTCGCCGACGGCGGCGGCGTTGACATCGTTTTCAAGGAACACGGGCACGCCAAAGCGGCTTTCGAAGCGCTCCTTGACCTTCATGCCGGTATAGCCCGGTATGTTGTCGGTAGCAAAGACGATGCTGCCGCGATCCGGATCCACCTGCCCGGCAGTGCTGATCGCGATGGCGGACAGCCCTTTTTCATCCGAAAAAACATCCTCCAGACATCGCATGACGGCCTCGCCGCCCGAGCTTGCCGGGGTGGGGATTTCGCTGACCGGCGCCGTGTCAAAGGGCGTGCCGGTGTCATATATCAGGCTCTTGATCGCCGTCCCGCCGATATCCGCCAGGGCTATTCTCATGCTGCCGCCTCCCGTCCGTATGCTTCCGACTATATGTATACCATATTTCAGGCTTCCTTGGGAGAGAAAACAGAAAAATATTTTCAAAACAGACGAAAAATTTCAGTTAAAATGGGCTGACGGGATTGAAATATCAGAAAAATACCGCCCAAATTAAAGAATAAAAAATATTTGCAAATGAGTATTGAAAAATATTTTCAAAGCTGATACAATGCATCCACACGGCACACCTGACTGTGCCGAAAGCAAAAAAACGATAGGAAATGGAGGGTATCTATTGTGTCAAAGTTCCGTTGGACAAGGGTTCTGACAGTGTTCATGACCCTGGTAATGCTTGGCTCGATCGGCTTGGCCCATCAGGCGCAGGCAGAGGGAAAAACAAAGATCGTATTCTGGTATCTGTGGGGCGGCACGGAGGGCGAAGTGATCGAAGAAGCCATCGCCGAGTACAACGCCCAGAGTGAAACGGTGGTCGTTGAGGGCCTGTCTGTGCCCGACTCCCAGAAGATTCTGGCGGCGATCGCGGCGGGCAACGGCCCCGACGTGGTGGACGACTTCTCAAGCAACATCGGCAAGATGGCGTCGGCCGGCGTTCTGGAGCCCCTGGATGAGTATGTGTCAAAGACAGGCTATGACCTGGGCGGCTTTGTGCCCGCCGCGGTCGAGGCCTGCCGGATGGAAGGCAAGCTCTACTCCCTGCCCATCAGCGTCAACCTGATGGGGCTGTACTACAACAAGGCCCTGCTGAAGGAAGCTGGTTTTGAAGAAGGCCCGAAGACCCTGGAAGAAATGTATGAGATGGCCGTGGCCACCACCAAGGTCAACGAAGACGGCACGCTGGATGTGTGCGGTTTCCCGGACTTCCCCTTTGTGTACTACACCAACAACTTCATCGCGGCGGCCGGCGGCGGCTGGTATACCCCTGAGGGGCAGCCCGCGGCGGCGGACGACGAAGGCAACCGGACGGGGCTCGAGCTGGCCCGCGCCTACCGCGAAGAGTTCGGCCTTGAAAACGTGCTGCGCTTCCAGGCGGCCGGCAAGTATTTTGACCCCACCGATCCCTTTGTCATCGGCAAGCAGACCTTCCGCGTGGACGGCCCCTGGATGGGCAAGAACCTGCGCGAAGTACTGCTGAGCGACCTGGATTACGGCGTCACCTACATCCCCTACCCCGAAGCAAAGCCGGAGCTTGAGGGCCGTGGCGTGGTGGGCAGTTCCACCATGTTCATCGCCAGCAACTCCAAGAACAAGGACGCCGCCTGGGACTTCATCTCCTGGTTCTCCGCCGAAGGCGGCCAGAAGCACATGGCGACCAAGATGGGCAACTTCCCCAGCTACCTGTCCTTGCTGGACAACGAAGCGGTGCTGGCCGGCTATGATATGGACTTCTACACCAAACTGGCGCAGAGCCCCAACCTGGTCACCGTGCCCAACGGCCCGCAAAACGGCGAGTATGAGACCATGGTCGGCGAAGAAGTCGAACAGTATGTCAACCTCAAGCAGGATGTCGAGACGACCCTGAAGAATATTCACGACAACGGCCTGCGTATCCTCAGATAATAATCAGAACCTGCGAGGCCGGGGACTGCCTGATGGCAGCCCCGGCCTCATGAATCCGAGAGCGGAGCGATGAAATGAGCAGTTTGAGATCACCCGGCAAATACAAACAGCCGAGGCGGCGAAGCCACGGAGGCCTGCGAAGAGAGACCAGGGCCGGGTTTTTGTTTGCCTTGCCCTGGATCCTCGGCTTCCTGGCTTTCAGCCTCTACCCGATCATCACGTCGATGTATTACAGCTTTACCAGCTTTAATATCTTTCAGTCGCCCCGGTGGATCGGCCTTGGCAACTACGAAGAGCTGTTCTTGTATGACCCGAAGTTCATCAAGAGCCTGCTCAACACCCTGTACATGGTGGTGCTGGGCACGCCCGTCACCCTGCTTGCGGGGCTGCTGATGGCCGTGTTGCTCAACCAGAAGCTCAAAGGGCAGCCGGTGTTCCGGACGATCTTTTACCTGCCCAGCATCGTGCCGATCGTGGCCTCTTCCCTGGTCTGGCTGTGGATACTCAACCCGCAGTACGGCCTGCTCAATATGGCGCTCAAGGCCATCGGCCTGCCGCAGCCCATCTGGCTGATGGACGCGCGGTGGACCAAGCCTGCCCTGATCCTCATGGGGGTATGGGGCGTGGGCAACACCATGATCATCTTCCTGGCGGCCCTGCAGGATGTGCCCGCTTCGCTGTATGAAGCGGCGGAAATCGACGGGGCCAACGCCCTGCAGCGGTTTTTATACATCACCCTGCCCGGCATTTCTCCGGTAATCTTCTTTCAGCTGATCATGAGCGTAATCGGTTATTTCCAGTACTTCACGCAGGCCTATATGCTCATCGGCGGCTCCTCCGTCGATTCGGGCCTCAATGTGATGGGGGGCGGGGCGGAAAACTCCATGCTGTTTTACTCGCTCTACCTGTTCCACAATGCCTTTGGCTATTTCAAGATGGGCAAGGCCTCGGCCATGGCCTGGGTGCTGTTCATCATCATCGTGGCCGTGACGGCGCTGATCTTCAAAACACAGGATAAGTGGGTGAACTATGGTGGCGAATAGACGGCGCGGCGGGGCCGGGCGGCTCCTGGCCTATGGATTGATCATCCTGTTTTCAGCGGTGTTTATCGCGCCTTTTTTGTGGATGATCCTGACCTCCCTGAAGCCGCAGGAGGAAATCTACGCCTTTCCGCCCCGGTTTTTCCCGGAGGCGGTGACGGGGATCAACTATTATCTGGCCGTGACCAAGATGCCCTACCTGCGCTATACCATCAACACGGTGGTGATCAGCGTGCTGACGGTGACGGGCATGGTGACATCCTCATCCATGGTGGCCTACTCGGTCAGCAAGATCAGATGGCGGGGCGCGAATATCATCTTTCCTTTGATCGTGGGGACGATGATGATCCCCATGCAGGTGACCATGATCCCGCTGTATATGGTGTTTACGCGGATGGGCCTGGTGGGCACGATCGTGCCGCTGGTGCTTCCCGCATTTACCGGCGGGGCCTATTATATCTTTTTGCTGCGGCAGTTCTTTAAGACCATCCCCGACTCCCTGATCGAATCGGCCACCATCGACGGGGCGGGCGAGGTGCGCATCTTCCTGCGGATCCTCCTGCCCTTGTGCAAGCCCGCGCTGACCTCGGTGGCGATCTTTACCTTTCTGGCCGCCTGGTCGGATTTTCTGGGGCCGCTGCTGTACTTAAACCGCGCGGAGGCATATACTCTTTCTTTGGGCCTGCAGGCCTTTATGCAGACTCATTACGTGGAATGGGGCCCCTTGATGGCGGCTTCCGCCATCTTCACCGTGCCCACGGTGGTGCTGTTCTTCTTCGCGCAGAGCTTCTTCATCGAAGGCATCACCGTAACGGGCATCAAGGGCTGATAGGAGCAGAATATACAGATGGACACCAAGGCTGTAACGAATGTACTCTATGTGCCGCTGGACGAGCGCGCCTGCAACTATGATTTTCCGGCGCAGCTGGCGGAATTGACGGATGATATCCGCCTGATCAGACCGCCGCGCGAGTGGATGGGCTTTAAAAAACGCCCGGCGGATATGGACAGGATCTGGGACTGGCTTGTGAAAGAGGCCTCGTCCTGCGACTATGCCATCCTCTCCCTGGATACGCTGATGTACGGCAACATCATCGGATCCAGGATCCACCACTTCACACAGGAAGAGTGTCTGACAAGGCTTGGCCGGCTGAGGGAGCTGAAGGAGAGAAACCCGCGCCTGTCCATCCACGCTTTCCACCTGGTAGCACGTGTGGCCGGCTACGACGGCAGCATGGAAGACCCCGACTACTGGGAGACGCAAGGCTACAACATATGGCGCTACACCATCCTCAAGGACAAGATCCAAAGGAAGGAAGCGAGCGAAGAAGAGGCCGAGGAGCAGCGGCGGCTGGAGGCGCTGATCCCGGAAGAGAACCTGGCCGATTTTCTGGCCAGGCGCAAAACCGGGCTTGCCTGCGGGCTGAAGTGCGTGGACATGGTGGCCGAAGGCCTTGTTGACGTGCTGACGATCCCCAAAGATGATACCGCCGAATACGGCTACGCGGCCATGGATCAGGCAGCCATCGCGAAGGAAGTCAGGCGGCTGAAGCTGATGGACCGCGTGATGGTCTACCCCGGCGCGGATGAGGCGGGCAGCGTGCTGTTCGCGCGTGTGTTCAACCTGGTCAAAAACTATGTGCCCAGGATCTATCCGCGTTATTCGGCGACCACGGGGCCCTTCGTCATCCCCAAATATGAGGACAGACCGCTCCATGAGGGAGTCAAGGCGCAGATCACATCGCTTGGCGGTATCCTGGCCGACCATGCCGGGGAGTCGGACTGCATGCTGGCGATCAACGCGCCGGGCAAGCATATGATCGAATCCGCCGATCAGTACAACAAGGACATCAGCTTTTCAAGTCACATCAACATGCACGAGTTTCTGCGCTATATTCATTACTACCGCAGGACATATCAGAAGCCCTTCGGCCTGGCCGAAGTATCCGTATGCAACGGCTGCGAGCGCGAGTTCATGGAATATGCCAATCTCAGCGGCGTGCTGGAGGAGGCTGAGGCCGCGGGCGGCTGGAATACGGCGCAAAACACCATCGGCGTCGTCCTGGCGCAGCTGGTGATCGCCTCCTATTACCGCAGGCAGGCTCCGGACGAGCGCAGACAGCGGCTGGCGGAGGAGTTCACCTTCTCTTCCATTGTCAGGGACTGGCTGTATCAGTCCGTCGCGCTCCACGAGTTCTACCCCTATGCCGAGGGAAGGATCGAGCCCTATCGCCTGGGCGATGATTACCGGGAGACGGTGGACTACTTCAGGGACAATCTCAATCGCCTGATCGCCAAAAACTTCCCCGAAGGATATCGGGGGAAAGTCCCTTTTATCAAGGAGCTCTATTTTGACTGGGACGGCGTCTTTTATATCAGGCTGCGGATCGGGCTGGAGTCAAAAGAAAAGGATGCGGAAGGCCGGGGAACGCGATGAGGAAGATGGAAAAAGAGGTGTTTTTGAAGGCCATTCGGGGAAAGCTGATCGTTTCCTGCCAGGCGCTGGAGGACGAGCCGCTGCATGACCCCTATATCATGGGCAGGATGGCCGTGGCGGCCAGGGAGGGCGGCTCTGTTGCCATCCGCGCCAATTCCCCCGAACAGATCGCGGCCATTCAGAAGGCGGCCGGATTGCCCGTGATCGCCCTGTATAAGCGTGTGCATCATGACAGCGAGGTGTTCATCACTCCCGGGATGGAAGAGGTGGAGGCCCTGATGGCGCTTGAGCCGGAGGTGATCGCCATGGACGCGACCGCGCGGCCGCGGCACATGGGGGAGCGGCTGGAAGATTTTTTCGCGAAGGTCAGGGCCAGGTACCCCGATCAGATGTTCATGGCCGATATCTCCACCTTTGAGGAGGCCGTCGAGGCCGAGAAAATGGGTTTTGACATGGTCAGCACGACGCTGTCGGGCTATACGGCCTATACCGAAGACTGCGCCTTCCCCAACCTCGAGCTGATGAAAAGGTGCAGTGAGAACCTGGCAATCCCCGTTATCGCCGAGGGCGGCATCTGGTCGCCTGAAGAGCTGAGGGAGACCATGCGCACGGGGGTCTGGGCCGCCGTGGTCGGCACGGCCATCACCAGGCCCAGGGATATCACCAGGCGGTTTATTGAGGTGGCGGGGATA
>CAZVUU010000099.1:0-7723 GCA_964630465.1 uncultured Christensenella sp. | reverse complement strand
ATTGTGTCTACAGAATCTAAGTGTCGTGCAAAAAGTTTGGTATGAGGTACTGGCGTACCAGTCGTTCTAATGTCCTCGTAACAGATAATCCCGTGCTTGCCTGTCACAGGAGAAGGGCCGGGCTCAAAATAAAAGGCATCCGGCCGCTCGCCGGATGCCTTTTGAAAGCGTGTCACGCTCAGCTCATCAGGGTTTTCTCTCCTTCCAGAGCCCTGAGCTGAGATATCTCTTCCATGCACTCCAGCACGCCCAGGTACTTGCCCTCGGGGTCGCGCACGGCGTAGAAGCGGATCAGCACAAAGGCGGAATCCCGCTGGATCCAGAAGCTCTCGCTGTCCTTGGTTCCGGCCTTGAAGGCTTCGACCAGGGCTTCCACTGCCTCCAGGCTCTTGGGCGGGTGACAGTCGGCCACCCGGCGGCCAATGATGGTACGGGTACGGGGAAAGACGCGGTTTTTTTGCTCGCTGAAGAAGTGCACCGTGTCGTCCGCGCCCACGAAGGTGACGTCGCAGGGCAGGGTGTTGAGCAGGGCGGTGAGCTCTTCGGTGGTGAAATAGCCGCTGGGCAGCTGGATGGGCGCGTCGCCGCGGGCCTCCGGGGCTGCGCTGCCCGATTTGGCGTAGGCGCGGGCGTCGGACAGGCTGGCGCCTTCGACGCCGTCGGCGAAGACAAAGCCGATCTGGTCGCTTTCGCGGGCGATCAGCCGCCAGTCCTCATCCTTGAGGTGCTGCATCAGCAGAGGGGTCAGGATCTCATTTTCCTTCATCACCATCGACAGCAGCCTTTCTTTCATCAAAGGGAAGATGTCAGCGGCCGCCTGTACCTTATTCTCTTCCACGGCGGCGGTCAGCTGCTTGATGAGGTCACGGATCTCATCATCCACCCCCCACATGACCTTGGGCGGGCCGGTTATTCCGGCCTTTTCCAGGTAGGGGAAGAAGAGGATCTCCTTGCGGCTGTAGTGCAGGTCCACCTTGTACAGTTCCCGCAGGGCCGAAAGGAAGACCTCGCGCTCGCCGTCCGAGGGGTTTGCGCGATAGGCTACCCAGGCGGGTGTCAGGCTGTCTTCCACAAAGCGCTCAAGGCCGTCATTTTCGCGATGGAAGATAAAGAGAGGGTGGCCCGGCTCCACCTCATGCGCGGAGCGGACAGAGCCTTCAAACAGCGAGGCGTGCACGTCGCACATCTGCTGCACTTCCTCCAGGGGCATGCCCTCTTCCATCAGCAGGCGTTCGGCCTCGGCAATCTCCTCGGCGGGTACATCCTGAAAATGCTGTTTAAAATCTATGCGGACATCCTCCACCGACTCGCCCCGGCTGAGTCTGGCGATCAGGTTTTTTAAGATCACTTTGCGGTCCATATTCTTACACCTCACAGTTTTTTTGGCAGGTACAAAAGACCCCCAAGGCAATTATAGCACATCAGGGGTCAAAAAACATTGATATATATCAATGTTGGAATTCAGGGAAGCAGGCTCAGGTAGGCACCGTAGCCTTCCTTTTCCATATCCGCTTTGGGGATAAAGCGCAGGGAGGCCGAGTTGATGCAGTAGCGCAGGCCGCCCAGCTCGCTCGGGCCGTCGGTGAAGACATGGCCCAGGTGGGCGTCGCCGGTTTTGCTGCGCACCTCGGTGCGCGCCCGGGCCAGGGTGAAGTCGTCATGCTCGGTGATGAGCGCCCGGTCGATGGGCTTTGAAAAGGAGGGCCAGCCGCAGCCGCTTTCAAACTTGTCGGCCGACACAAACAGGGGCTCGCCTGTGGTGATGTCGGTGTAGATGCCCTCTTCGAAGTTGGCGGCGTATTCATTGTCAAAGGGACGCTCGGTGTCGTTTTCCTGCGTGACGGCGTACTGCAGGGGCGTCAGCAGCTGCTTTAATTCTTCCTTTGATTTTTTCTCGAATACGCCGCTCATGGTTTTCCCTCCGTCTGAATCAGGCTGATGCCCGTTTTGTCAAATACGGAGGCCTGCTTATCTTCCCCGCCGCGGCTGAATATCTGCGTGAACAGCAAAGCAAAGCCCAGCATCAGTACCAGGCCGATCATCAGCCAGGGTACGCGGCCGGGCTTGGGCTCGGATGAATTGCCGCAGGTGCAGTGCTCGCAGCCGACGGGGTTAATGCCCTTGTTTTGACATTCGCTCATAATAATACCTCGATTTTCTCCCGGAGACTGCCGGGATCCTCTGTCGGGGCAAAGCGGCCGGCCACCCTGCCCTCGCGGTCGATCAAAAACTTGGTGAAGTTCCATTTGATGGCACTGCCCATTATACCGCCTTTTTGTGATTTAAGGTAGCGGTACAGCGGCGCCTCGCCCGATCCGTTGACCTCAAGCTTTGCAAAGCGCGGAAAACTGGTTTGGTAGTTCAGCTCGCAGAAGCTGTCGATCTCCTCCGCCGTGCCGGGCGCCTGGCCGCCGAACTGGTTGCAGGGGAAGTCGAGCACCGCGAAGCCCCGGCCGCGGTATTCGCGCCAGAGCGCTTCCAGCCCCTCGTACTGTGGGGTGAAGCCGCAGCGCGTCGCCGTGTTGACGATCAGCATCACCTGCCCCTTCCAGGGGGCAAGGGTCGCGGGCTTACCCTCTTTATCCATAAACTCGATATCATAAATGCTCATGGCGATAAAAACCTCCTGTTTGATACATCATACACTCCAAGTGGGCAGGTAAACCGCCTGACACAGGACTGTTAGATGAACATCATATAAAAAATAGTTGACAATCATCAAACAATAAAATAAGATATATACATCAAAATGTCGGGAGGCACGTATGGACGGCAGGCCAAGGGCAGACATCATCATCGATGAGCCGAATTTCCTGTTTCAGGCCATTCAGCTGATGGTCAGTTACTATGAAAGGGACAGGCAGGAGAGCGAGGAGCGGTGGATCGACAGCCCCCTGATCCGCAAGCTGGGCAACTTCATCATCCCGGAGGCGGAGCTGAACGCCCGGTTTTCGGATGTGATCGATTACCTGCGCCATGTGCGTCGCGAGGGCGCCGCTATCCTGCGGGGCTGCCATGACCTGGAGGATCTGTTTGCCCTGGCCGTCAGGGACGAGAAGGGAGAGAGCGGTGAGCGCTTTTTCGGCGAGGCGCTCACCATGATGACGGACGCGAAAAGCGCCGCGGACTTGAGCCGGGATGCCTTTGTTAAAGGCTGCCTGTGGCAGCTGGCCGATCTGAGCGAGCTGCCGGAGGATATCCTTGGCGATGAGGAGCGGATGGCCGACTACCTGAACCCCGACTATCACATGGGTGAGATCTTCAGCCGGGTCAACGCCAGCCTGTTTGACGACCTCTCCCGCATGGCCCTGCTGCGCTTCTTTCAGGACGCGGATCGCTACCACGCCCTGGTCGGGGAGAAGCTGCTGGGCCTGGAGGAGGTATGCCGCAGGCACTTCCCCCGGATCGAAGGGCGCTGTGCCGAAAAGGCGCGCCTGTACAAAGAGCAGGGGGAGGACGCGGCCCCCCTGCACTGGATGCGCAAGCTGGTGGCCGACGGAGAAAGCCTGAGATCGGCGGGGCCGGTGCACATCGTCATAACGCCCGTCAGGTACAACAGCCTGGGCCTGCGCATGGCGCTGGAGCTGCCGCTTAATAAACAGGTGTATACGGGCATCATATTCGACGAGCTCAACGACCTGCAAAACCGGGGGGAGAGCCGTCGGGAGGAGACGGAAAAGCAGCTCAGGGCCATTGCCGATCCGACGCGGCTGAACATCATCCGCCTGCTGTCGCTGCGCCGCCATTATGTGCAGGAAATGGCGGATGAGCTGGGCCTGACCCCCGCGACCCTGTCGCATCACCTGAAGGCCCTGATGCAGACCCTCCTGGTCACAGCGGGCGTGGAGGGCCGCCGCAGCTACTACAGCCTCAGCCGCGATACATTGAAGGGCCTGGCGGAAGATCTGGGGCGGATGGCCGATATGATGCCGGAGGAAGAATCATGACGAAACAGGCACAGACCAAACGGCGCGACCTGGCGCGGGAGCTGACGGACAGCGATACCCGCCGCGCCTACCTGCACCCCAGCCGGCCCGGCACATGGCGCACGCTGGCCCGCATGTATCGCCCCGTGCTGAAAAGCCCGCGGATAGCGGTCAGCTCCTTCATTTACGCGCTGGCCGCGGGCGCGCTGCCCCTGCTGGGCGCGCTGGTGGTGCGTTATCTGGCCGAGCTGATCGCAAAGCCCGGCGTGAGGGCGGCCGATATGTTTCTGGCCGCGGGCATCTATGCTGCCGCTTTTATCACGCTCAGCGCCCTGTCAAGCCAGCTGCTGCACCGCAACTACACCTGGTTCAACAGCCTGCGCATGGAGCTGATGGCCGATGCCCTGGGCCAGATGATGCGCATGGACTACGGCCTCTATGAAAACCCGGGCTTCATGGACGACGCGGGCAACTGGGACAGGGCACTCAGCAGCAACGCCCAGGGCTATGAGGGCACCTTCCACCAGGCCTTTGAAGCGGGCGGCACGCTGGTGTCGGCCCTGCTGCTGGGCGGGCTGCTGTTCGGTGTGAGCCCCCTGATCCCCCTCGCGGGGCTGGCCTTTCTCTGCGTGTTCCATCTGTCGCAGGCAAACATCACCCGCTACAAGCACGACAGGCGGGAGGAGCTGATTCGCCTGAATCGGCGCGCCCGCGAAGCGGGCAATGAGGCCTCAGACTTTGGGGCGGGCAAGGACCTGCGCATGTTCGGCATGACCGGGCGCTTCCGCCCGGTGTTTGACGGCATCGTCAAAGCTTACATGGCTCTCTACCGCAAGTTTACCGGGCGGGAGCTGCTATTGTCGCTGCCGGAATCCCTGGCCCTGGTGATGATCGACCTGGTCTGCGCCCTGGTGCTGGTGCGCGCCCGCCTGGCCGGGCGGATGGATACGGCGGAACTTTTGATGATGCTGACCGCTCTGACCCTGTTTTCAGCCGCCATGCAGCAGCTGGGCACAAAGCTGGCCTTTATCAAAAGCGAGACGCTCTATGTCAACGACAGCCTGGACTTTATCAATGCCGAGCTGGGCGCCGGGGGCGGCAGCGGCAGCGTACCGGGCGAAGGGCCTGTGGAGATCGTGTTTGAAGACCTCAGCTTCGCCTACCCCGGCACGGACAGATTGGTGCTCGAAGGCCTGAACCTCAGCATGCGGGCGGGTGAAAAGCTGGCGCTGGTCGGCGTCAACGGGGCCGGGAAGACCACCATGGTCAAGCTGATGACGGGCCTGTATCATCCGAGCCGGGGGCGGGTGCTGATCAACGGCATCGACGCCGCCGCGCTGCCCCAGCGGGAGGTCTTCGGGCTGTTTGGCGTGGTCTTTCAGGAGACGCAGCCCCTGGCCATGAGCATCGCCGAGAATGTGGCGGCGAGCGATGAGGCCATCGACCGGGAGCGGGTGACCGAGTGCCTGAAGACGGCGGGGCTTTGGGAAAAAGTGGCAAGTTTTGACCGTGGCATCGACACGCCCATGCTGCGGGTGATCGAGGATGACGGTGTGATCCTGTCGGGCGGTGAAAACCAGAAGCTGATGATCGCCCGGGCCCTCTACCGGCAGGGTACCCGCGCCATGGTGATGGACGAGCCGACCGCGGCGCTGGACGCCCTGGCCGAGGAGAAAATCTACCGGGAGTTTGACAGCCTGCTGGAGGGGCGCACGGCCCTGTTCATTTCCCACCGCCTGGCCAGCACGCGCTTTTGCGATCGCATTGTGGTGCTGGACGGCGGTCGGATCGCTCAGGCGGGCAGCCATGAAGAGCTGATGGCCGAAGAAGGGCTCTACCGCGATATGTTCCTGACCCAAGGAAAGTACTACCGCCCACAGGAGGAGGCAAGCGATGAAAAAGCACAGATCACCGGGGCGTGAGAAGGATGCCGGCCCGATGGCGGCCATCCTGAGCCTGATGGGGATCATCCGGCAGGCGGACAGGGGATTTTTCGCGGTCTATCTGCTGCTGAGCCTTATCAGAGCGGCAAGCGGCATGATCAACCTGTTGCTGCCCAAGCTGCTGATCGACGGCTTTGCGCAGAGCTGGGAGATGGGGCGCTTTGCGGCGGCGATCGCGGCCTTTGCCCTGGTGAAATACCTCCTGCTGCAGGGCAGCGCCTTGCTTGAGCGCGCCAACAAGCTCCGTCAGGAGAAGCTGGACCTGCGCCTGCCCATGATGCTGTCGGAGAAGACCATGCGCCTGCCCTACCGGATGCTGGAGGACCCGGAGGTGCTGGACCTCAAGGAGCGCGCGCTGTTTCCCATCGTCAGCTACGGAGCCGTCTATCAGGTGCTGAACAGCGGTCTCACCCTGCTGACTTCAGGCATCACGCTGGTGACGCTGTCGGCGGTGCTGTTCCGCTTCAGCCCTGTCTTCCTGCTGGCGCTGCTCATTATGTCCTTCATCGCGCTGCTGCTCTCCGCCCGGTTCATGAAGACGGTGCAAAAGACCCAGCAGGAGATCATCCCCATCAACCGCCGCTACGGCTACTACGCGAACACGGCGGGCGAGCCGCTCTTTCAAAAGGAGCACCGCATCTACGGCATGGACAGGCTGATGATCAAAAAGATCAGGGCCTACAATGCCATGATCAATGACTGGCTTCACACCATCAACGTCAAGCAGGGCAACAACGAGGCTCTGGAGGCGCTGATATCGGGCCTGGTGCGCCTGATGGCCTACGGCTATACCGCGGCGCGCGTGCTGGGCGAGGGCTTCGGCCCCCGCATCGGCCTGGGCGATTTTTCCGTCATCGTGATGGCGGCTGACAGCTTCTTCAAGAACTTCCACGCGGTGTCCCGGGCCCTGCTGATGACGGGGCAGACCGCCGCCCACCTGATCCCCTTCTGCCGCTTCATCGATCTGCCGGAAAACGAGGGAGAAGATGAAGGCGCGGTCCGGGAGATGGCGTCCTTTGAGTCGCTGCGCTTTGAAAACCTCAGCTTCTCCTACCCCAAGACCGGCAGGCTGATCCTTGACAAGATCTCCTTTGAGATCAGGGCGGGGGAGAAGATATCCATCGTCGGCCTCAACAACGCCGGCAAGTCCACCATCGTCAAGCTGATCTGCCGCCTGTTTGAGCCGGATTCGGGACGTATCCTTTATAACGGACAGGATATCAGAGGGCTTGACCGGAGCGGCTACCTCAAGCAGCTGTCCTGCGTGTTTCAGGATTTCAGGCTCTTCCCCTTCAGCATCGCGGATAACGTGGCCGCCGACGGGCCGGATGATGATGAAGGCCTCTGGCAGGTGCTGCGGCAGGTGGGTATGGAAGAAGCCGTGCGCGCCTTGCCCCGGGGGCTTGAAACGAAGCTCAACAAATCCCTCTGGGACGAGGCTACAGACTTTTCCGGCGGCCAGAAGCAAAAGCTGGCCATCGCCCGCTGTCTCTACCGCCCGGCCGGCCTGGTCATCATGGACGAACCCACCGCCGCCCTCGACCCCCTGGCCGAAAGCGAGGTCTATGAGCACTTCCACGAGCTGACGCAGGGAAGGACCGCCATCTTCATCTCGCACCGCATGTCCAGCTCCACCTTCTGCGACAAGATCCTGCTGCTGCAGGACGGAAAAGTAGCCGCCTTCGACAGCCACGAGAAGCTGATGGCGGGGCATAACCTGTACCGGGAGCTGTTTGAGACGCAGGCGAGGAATTATGTGGTGAGTGGGGAGTGCTGAGAAGAAAAAAGCGGCTTTTAGCTGAACAACCAAGACATAGGTAAGGGATTAGTGTCAAGACATGGGTGAGACGGTTG
>CAZVUU010000098.1:0-8000 GCA_964630465.1 uncultured Christensenella sp. | reverse complement strand
AGCGCAAAAGAGGTGATTACTGATGAAGAAGGACATCCATCCCAAGTATGGTACGGCGACAGTCCGTTGCATATGCGGGGAAACCTTCGAAACCGGCTCCATTAAGAAGGAGATGCGGGTCGATATCTGCTCCAAGTGCCATCCCTTCTATACCGGCAAGCAGAAGCTGGTGGATACCGGTGGACGCGTAGACCGCTTTAAGAAGCGCTACGGCATTTAAGACAAGAAGTACCATACGGGCAGACAGCGCAGTGAACATGCATGTCTGCCCTTCGTTTTGCCTGCGCTTAATATATGATAGAGATTGCCGGCAGGTTTTGCTATAATGAAGGCACTGTTACCCCCGGCTGAGGTATAAGGAGGATATAGCCCCTATGTCGATCAATGAAAATCAAACAGGCAGGAAGCCCGATATCGGCGGCCAGGCGGTGCTTGACGGCGTCATGATGAAGGCGCCCGACCACATTGCGGTCGCGGTCAGAAAGCCGGACGGCGATATCGTCATCAAGCGCGATGCCTATGTATCGCCCGCCAAAAAGCACAAGTGGATGGGCCTGCCCATGATCCGCGGCGCGGTCAATATGGTGCTGATGATGCGCCTGGGCATGGAGGTGCTGTCCTCTTCAGGCGAGATGAGCGGCATGATGGATGAAGAGCCTTCGCGCTTTGAAAAGTGGCTGGCTAAGAAGCTGGGCAAAGGCGTCGATAAGGTGGTGATGGGCCTGGCGATGGTGCTTGCCCTGGCGCTGTCCGCCGGCCTGTTCGTGCTGCTGCCGAATCTGCCGGCCAAGGCTCTGCGCGGCGCCGGCTGGTCGCTGCTGTCGGTCAACCTGATCAGCGGGCTGATCCGCATCGTGATCCTGACAGCCTACCTGATATTTTGCGGGATGATCCCCGATATGCGAAAGACCTTTCAGTACCATGGGGCAGAGCACAAGACGGTCTATGCTCATGAGGCGGAGGTGGAGCTGACGCCCGAAAACGCCAGCAAGTTCTCCCGGCTTCATCCGCGCTGCGGCACCAGCTTTTTGCTGATCACTTTTGTGTTCAGCATCCTGTTTTTCTCGGTGATGGATCAGCTGGTCTTCAGCCTCTTCGGGCTGGACCTGGCCGGGGCCTACCTGCTGCGCATCATATCCCGCGTGCTGCTGCTGCCCCTGGTGGCCGGCATCAGCTATGAGATCTTAAAGGGCCTGGCTCATTCGGAAAGCCCCGCTGCCCGCGCGCTGCGCTGGCCCGGGATGCAGCTGCAGCGGCTGACCACGCGCGAGCCCAGCCTTGAGATGCTGGAGGTAGCCATTGCCTCCATGAACGCCGCGCTGGACGGCCTGCCCGAGGGCGAGCGCACCGAAGAGGGCTATGCCCTGATCAAAAAGGCGGAGCCTGCCCTGTCGTGAGGGTCAGAGAATGCCTCAGGCAGGCGCGGCTGCGGCTGGAGGAGGCCTATGTGCCCGACCCGGCCATCGACGCCGCCTGGCTGATGGGCAAGGTGCTTGGGCTGAGCCGGCTGGAAACGCTGGCGCGGGGTGACAGCCGATTGGACGATGAGCAGCAGGCTGCCTTTGAAGCCCTGCTCAGCCGCCGCCTGCTGCGCGAGCCCCTGCAATATATCCTGGGGGAGACGGACTTCATGGGGCGCCGCTTTCTGGCGCGTCCGGGCGTGCTGATCCCGCGAAACGATACGGAGACACTGGCCCGCCGGGCGCTGGAATGCCTGCCCGCGGGAGGACGGGCGCTTGATCTGTGCACAGGATCGGGCATACTGGCTGTGACGCTGGCGCTGGATGTTTCCGGGGCCGCGGTGGACGCGGCGGATTTGTCGCCGGAGGCGCTTGGCCTCGCCCGGGACAACGCCGCGCTTCATGGCGCGGATGTAAACTTTCTTGAAGGTGACCTGTTCGCCCCTTGCGCCGGGAAAGTCTATGATATGATATGCTGTAACCCTCCCTATATCAAAAGCGGGGAACTGCCCGGGCTGCAGGCGGAGCTGCGCTTTGAGCCGGACATGGCGCTTGACGGCGGGCCGGACGGCTTTCTCTTTTATCGCCGCCTGGCCGAGGGTGCGCCCTGCTGCCTGATCCCCGGCGGCCGGCTGCTGCTGGAGGTTGGGGACGGACAGGCGCAGGAGGTATCCCGGATGCTTGAACACAGCTTTGAAGATATCCGCGTATACGATGACATGGCGGGGCTGGCGCGCGTCGTGTCTGCCCGAAGAAAGGATACACATGGCCTCGCTTGACGACCAACTGACATGGATGGATGCCCGCTATGAGGAGCTGGGCGTTGCCTGCTCACAAAGTGAGGTGATCGCAGACCTCCCCCGCTGGCAGCAGCTCATGAAGGAGCGCGCGGGGCTGGAGGAGGCCGTGATGGACTGGCGCGCCTACCGGAAGCTGAGTGAAGAGATCCGGTCGACCGAAGGCCTGCTGAACGATCCCGAGTTCGGGGAGATGGCGGAGCACGAGCTGCCGCTCTTGCGTGAGCGGGAGGAGGCGCAGCGCCTGCGCCTCAAACTTCACCTGATCCCCAAAGACCCGGATGATGATCGAAACGTGGTGATGGAGATCCGCGCGGGCGCGGGCGGGGAGGAAGCCAGCCTATTCGGCGCGCTGCTGCTGCGGATGTATACGCGCTACGCCGAGCGCCATGGCTTTCAGATCGGCTACATGAATCTGGATGAGACGGAGCTTGGCGGCATGAAGGAGGCTGTGTTCACCCTGACGGGCGCCGGCGCTTTCAGCCGCATGAAGTTTGAAAGCGGCGTTCACCGCATCCAGCGCGTACCCGCCACCGAGTCGCAGGGCCGCATCCACACCAGCACCGCCACCGTGGCCGTGCTGCCGGAGGCGGGCGAGGTGGACGTGGACATCAACCCCAACGACCTGCGCATCGATACCTATCGCGCCAGCGGGCACGGCGGTCAGTACATCAACCGGACGGACTCCGCCGTACGCATCACGCATATGCCAAGCGGGCTGGTGGTCACCTGTCAGGATGAGAAGAGCCAGCTCAAAAACAAGGAAAAAGCCATGAAGGTGCTGCGAAGCCGCCTCTATGAGCAGGTCAAGGCGCAGCAGCACGCGGCCTATGCCGAACACCGGCGCGGCCAGATCGGAACGGGCGACCGCTCGGAGCGCATCCGCACCTATAACTTCCCCCAGGGGCGCGTGACCGATCACCGCATCGGCCTGACGCTCTACCGTGTCAGCGAGATCATGGACGGCGACCTGGATGAGATCATCGAGGCGCTGACCTTGCAGGCGCAGGGGGAGGACATGAGGCGGCTGGCGCTTGAATAAGGCCTGCAGCGCAAAACGCGCAGACAAAGTGATAAATGACCTGGAAAGACCTGGCGCGAAACACAGCAGAGATGTTTAAAAGGAGGGCTCACCTTGCAGTATCATCGTCCGCCTGACAGACGGCCCATGTCCGCCGCCAATAAACTGGCTATCTTTGTGATCGTGCTGGTGATTCTCGGCGCCGGGGCAGCCTCTGTTTTTTTCAATCCGCGGGGTTCAAACCGGTTTGCGGCCGCCCTGCCCTCACAAACGCCCGAGGCGCGGCTGCCCAGCGCCAGTGAGATCATCAGTTCACCCGAGCCTGACATCAGCCCCACGCCGGCTGTCTATGTCACGCCGGAACCCACGGCCGAACCTTTGACGCCCGAACCCAACTTCTACATGACACCGATGCCGACGGATGTGCCTACGCTGAAGCTCAACTCCTCCGGCGAGGAGGTGCGGGCGGTGCAAAAACGCCTCATCGAGCTGGGCTATATGAAGGAGGGCGCTGATGACGCGCAGTACGGCAAAGGTACGCAAAATGCCGTAAAGGCTTTCCAGTCTGTCAACGGCTTGGGCGCGGACGGCGCCGCCGGGCCCAAGACACTGACCGTTCTGTTTTCAACAGAGGCGAAAGCAAAGCCATAACAGCCGCATAGTCTCCCGCGAAGCCTGCCCGGGCCCTGCTTGAACAAGACGGGGCCCTTTCTAATGGGCCGGCATATTTTGCTGATGAAGGATCCGGCCTTATCCACGGAAGTTTTACATTTCCCATCCTTTCAAACGACTGATTTTTTTCACAAGAGGTGGTATAGTACACAGGGAAGGCTCTGCGGTCTTCGGAGGGCTGAAAAGAGGTAAGGATAAGCGCGATGAACACGAAAAGAACGGCTCTGAAAGGATTGCTGATACTGACCTGCGTTCTGCTGGCCAGCTTGTTCTTCGGGCGCACCATCCAGACGATCACCACCGCCAAAGTGCAGAAAGTATCCGCTGCGCGCGGCAAGCTGGAGGATATCATCTCCGTTCGGGGGGAGATCCGCTTTTCGCAGAGCGAAGCCATCACCATCAGCGGGGCCGGGAAGCTGCCTTTGACGGTTGAGCGGCCGGTGGCCCGCAGCGGGCAGATGCTCAAAAAAGGTGACCTGCTGTTTACCGCTGCCGTTGCGGGTTTTGAAGATCAGCTCGCGCAGATAAAAAGCGAATATGACGCCAAAACGCGGGAAAGGTCGGAGGAAACCGCGGTCAGGCTGCGCCTGGATCAGGCCAGCGAACATAATGAGTACTACAAGGCCATGATCGAATCGACACAGGCCTATTGGAACATACTGCTGCGCGCTGAAACGGCTGCGCTGAAAGCCGGCAAAGAGATGCCGGAGGATATCTACGCCTGGGGTGAGTGGGCGGCAGACGGCCTTGCGTCAATGGGGGAAGGGGAAGCCAGCGATGCGCTGCGGCTTGCTTTGGAGGCTTATGAGGCCAGACTCACCATGGATGAGGCTGTCCGGACGCTTAAGGACATCTACACCACAGGCAGACCCGTGGCCCGCACGCCGGACGGCACCTTTGAATACATCAAAAAGATCGATCAGCTCAGCAAAGAGATCTTTGATCTGATGGAGCGGATGCTGAGCCTGGAAAAGCAAAAGCTGGCCTTGGAAGAGATCAGAGCGCCGCGTGACGGCTGGCTGACCGAGTTTAGCCTGAAGGCGGGGGATGGCTACGACGGCAGCAAGCCCGCCTATTCGCTGAGCGCCCCCGGGGAAATGCCCGTGCTGCGCTGTGACATCAGCGGCGTGGATGCTAAAAAGGCCATCGGAAAAGGCATGAAGGCCCGCCTGGAAGGCAGCGAGCGTGAGCTTATTATCAGCGATGTTCAGATCATGGCAGACGGCAAAAAATATGCCCTGATCGAGATGGATGAGGCTGCCATCGAGGCGCTGGGCGGTCTCGGCAAGCTGACCCGGGGCGCTTTGGATATTGAGATCATTTACAAGGCGCAGCGCACCACCACCCTGATCCCCATCAGCGCGCTTCGCGAAGAAAGCGGCGGAAAGCACTTCGTCTATCTGGTCGATTATGAGCGGGGCGGCCTGTTCAGCGGCAGCGGTTATGTCGCCCGCAAGCGGGAAGTCACCGTGATCGATACCTCTGCCCGCCAGGCGGCCATCGAGGATGAGCTGGGGCGTTCCGAGATTGCCGACCGCGAGGACAGGCCGCTGGAAGACGGCCGCGCCGTGATGGAGTATATCGATTAGCGGAGGCGAACAAATCGATCCCCTGGGCTGTCACGATTGACCCCGGCCTCTGTCGATGATAAAGTAACGGCAAGAGCAAGCAACGGGAGGAAATTGCATGATACATCAGGCAGAGCGTATGGCAGAGGTCCGCTCCGATATACGGGGCCCCTTGTACGAGGAGGCGCTGAGGATGCAGCGCGAAGGCATCCCTGTGCTGAAGCTGAACACCGGCAACCCGGGCATCTTCGGGTTTGAGATGCCCGACAGCATCCGCCGTGCCCTGAAGGAGGGCATGGACAAGGCTGTGCCCTATTCCGACCTGCGCGGCATGCCCGAAGCGCGCCGGGCCATATTGGATTACCACAGTGCCAAGGGTCTGCAGGGCATCGGGATGGATGATATTTATCTGGGCAACGGCGTGAGCGAGTTGGCAAGCATGACGCTGACGGCCCTCATGAACCCCGGGGATGAGCTGCTGATGCCCACCCCCTGCTACACGCTGTGGAGCAACGCGGCCAGGCTGGCGGGGGGCAAGCCCGTCTACTATATGCTGGATGAGGCCTCGCTGTGGTATCCCGATCTGGCCGACATCCGCCGCAAAATCACGCCTAAGACCAAGGGCATCGTGATCATCAACCCCAACAACCCCACCGGCGCGCTCTACCCCAAAGAGATCCTCGAAGGGATCATCGCCATTGCGCGCGAACACAAGCTTTTGATCATATCCGATGAAATATACGACCGCCTGGTGCTGGACGGCGGCGTGCACCACGCCACGGCCGCCCTGGCGCCCGACCTGCCCATGATCACCATGAACGGCCTGTCCAAGTCGCACCATGTCTGCGGCTTTCGCAGCGGCTGGATGGTGATCAGCGGGCCCGCGGAGGAGACAGGGGAACTGGCCTATGCCATCACCCGCCTGGCCGCCATGCGCCTTTGCGCCAATACGCTGATGCAGCTGGCGGTGCCCGCGGCGCTGAATGACCCCGAAAGCACCCGCGCGCTGATCGAGCCCGGCGGCCGCTATTGGGAGCAGCGCCGCGTCACGCTGGAGGCTCTGCGGGATGTGCCCGGGCTGAGCGTCGTGCCCAACAGCGCGGCCTTCTACCTGTTCCCGAAGCTTGATACAAAGCTGCTGAAGATAGAAGACGACCGCGCCTTTTGCCATGACCTGCTGCACGCGACGAAGGTATTGGTGATCCCCGGCTCCGGCTTTGAGTGGGACAAGCCCGACCACCTGCGCATCGTGATGCTGCCCAGGCCCGAGGAGATGAAGGCGGCCATGGAGAAGGTGGGCGCGTATGTGCGCGACAGAGCCGCGCAAAGCTGAACGCTGAATGGCGCTGCGGCGCATAAAGCAACAGGGGAACGAAAGCGCGTTTGAGCTGCTTCGTTCCCCCTGTTGCTTTACCATCGCTTCCCATGGCCGAAGGCCATGCTTCCCGCAGCCTCCGGCTGCGCTTCTCTTTCTTATTTCTTCCCGCGTTTCTTTGCGTCCGCTCGGATGTCATCCAGATAATGGTTTGAAATGATCCTGCTTTCGCGCAGCTCCACGGCCATCGCGCTGACCGCGGCGAAGTTGAGGGCCGTGCCCGCACTGTCCGCTACATAATCGGCGGCCCTGTCGGCGCGGATGCCGAAATGAGCGGCGGTCTCCACCGCGTCGATGTTGGCGCCCAGGAAGACAAACTCCCAGCCATGCTTTTCCTTCTGCCGCTCCACCATGGCCTTCACCTTTTTGGCGGTGTATTCGCGGCTGGCGTTTTCAAGCCCGTCCGTGATGATGACGAACATCACCTTCTCTGCCCGGTACTCCTGCGCCGTGTGTTTTTGCGCGCCCTCGATCTTGTCGATTGTCCGTCCGATGGCGTCGATCAGGGCCGTCGTGCCGCCCACCTGGTATTCCTTGTCCGTCAGCGGGCTGACCCCGCGGATGTCGGTGCGGTCGTGCACAAGCTCATAGCCCTGGTCAAACAGCGCGGTGGTGATGCGGCATTCGCCCTCCACCGCCTTTTGTTTGGCCAGCATGGCGTTGTACCCGCCGATGGTGTCCGTTTCCAGCCCGCTCATGGAGCCGCTCTTGTCCAGAATAAATACCAGTTCAGTCAATCCCTTTTTCATGTCCTCAACCTCCTTCATGTGATGGCTTGAGAATACATGAATTGAGCCTGTCTGCGGTCGCTTGCCGGGCGACATATTCAGGCAAAGGGTCGGGGCAGACAGAGAGCTTGCCGGGCTTTCCCTATCCGCCCAGAAGGGGCTGGTCGTAGTAAAACAGCGCCTCGTTGATCTCAAAAATATCATAGCGTGCGTTTTTGATGAAAAACTCAACGATGACGTCGGATATCCGGCTGCTGCTGAGGGCATAGCCTGCCTGTTTCAAAAGGCCCTCCGTCTCCTTCAGGCTGAGCTCCAGAGCGATGGACAGGGCAATCACGGTGCGCTTGCCGGGCATGTAGCCTTTGCCGCCGCGTATCTT
>CAZVUU010000097.1:0-8018 GCA_964630465.1 uncultured Christensenella sp. | reverse complement strand
CTGGAAGGGGATGACCATGGCTGACACAAAGCCCAGGAAGATGACGGTAGACCAGGCGGATTTATTGCGGACCAGCACCCAGGCGCACATGGATGAGAAAAAAGCGATGACAGCCAAGGACACCACGGTAATGATCAGGCTGTCAACGAAAGCGCCCAGATAGTTGACGGTCGGGTTGTTGAAAATCGCCCGGATGTTTTCAATCATCTGCCCCCAGCTCTCGGGCAAGGATACAGGGCTGAATACGATCTCCTTGGCGCTTTTGGCGGCATTGATCACCACCAGAGCAAAGGGAAGCATGAAGATGATGAACAAGAGCATCACCAGGATCTCCGCGATGATCTGGCCGGGGCGGCGCTTTTCCTTGATCTGCCCGGCTCTTGCCTTCAGATTGACGGAACTCATGCTTCCACCTCCCTCTTTTTATTGATATAGACCTGGGTCACGGAGAATACCACCAGCACAATGAAGAACACGACAGCCTTGGCCTGCGCTTCCGCCATGCGGTTGGCGGCGTTGGCTGTCTTGTAGATATCCATCGCCAGCAGTTCGCTGGCGCGGATGGCCTTGCCCATGAAGCGCATGGCCGGACCTCCGTTGGTGAGGGCGAAGTTGAGGTCATACTGCTTGAAGCTGTTGGTCAGCGTCAAAAACAGCGTAATGGTAAAGGCGTTGGCCACCATCGGCATCAGGATCCGGCGGACGCGGGTGAGGTAGCTGGCGCCATCCACATCGGCGGCTTCCATGACGCTCGCGGGAATCGCCTGGATGGCGGCCACATAGATCATCATGATGTATCCCGCGTACTGCCAGGTGTTGACAAAGCTCATCGCCCAGATGACCGTGTTTTTATCCGCGATCAGCGATTTTTGCAAAAAGGGTATGCCCAGCGACATGCCCAGGTCAACCTGAACATTGTTGAATACGAACTGCCAGATATAGCCCAGCACGATGCCGCCGATCAGGTTAGGGATAAAGAAGCCGGCGCGGTACAGGTTGCGGAGTTTCAGACCGCTGGTCACCATCAGCGACAGGGAGAAGCTGACCAGGTTGACCAGGGCTACGTTGATCGCGGTATAGGCCAGCGTGATCAGAAAGGAGTACAGAAACTGCGGCTCCTGAAACATCCCCGTAAAGTTTTTCAGCCCGACAAAGTTGATGATGGGATTGACGCCGTTCCAGTCGGTCAGTGAATAGTAGATGCCGATGCCGAAGGGCACGATGATCACCATCAAAAAGGCGAACAGACAGGGGAAGATGAACAGAACATCGAGGGAAACACGTCGTTTCATCAGCGGTCCTCCTTGCGCATACTGATACCGTTTCGGGAAATAAAGCATAAAAGGGAGAAGCGCGGTTACGCGCTTCTCCCCGGGGATATCAATTATTTCGCGATGCTCTCAAAGGCAGAGATCACATCGTCCACGAAGGCCTGGACATCGCCGTCCGAGGCCAGCAGTTCAAAGATGGGGCCGAGGGTATTCTGGTTGAACCCGTCGGGGTTCTGGCCGAAGTACCAGTTGTAGTTGCCGCCGCGGGCGTTGGCTTCAACCAGCGCTCTTGAGAAGTCGCCGGGGGGCAGCAGCGAGACCGACTTGAAGGCGGGAACCATGCCGGCTTCTTCCACCATGTACCGGGCACCGTCTTCGGTGAGGGCCATGTGATTGAGGAAGTCGATGGCTGCCTTCTGCTTTTCGGGGGACGAATGGCTGTTGACCACAAAGTAGGAAGGCGGGGCAATGAACAGACCGCTGCTTTCCTGCTCCAGGAAGTTATGGCCGACAAAGCCCATCTTGAACTCAGCGCCCAATTGCTTCATGTTCGGGTCAGTCCAGTTCCCCTGGGTGATGAAGGCCGTTTTGCCCTGCGCGAAGGCGGCGACCTGCGCGTCATAGTTGCCGTTGACCAGAACGTTGGGGTCGGAGTAGTCATAGAGCATCTTCAGGTAATCGGCAAAGGCGGTCAGACGCTCTCTGTCCAGCTCGCCCTTGAGCGCGTTGTCATGCACGGATGAATCATTGTAATCCAGATAGCCCGCGTAGAAGGCGTTGAACACGTGCTGGGATGTCACCCACCACAGGCCGCCCGATACGGAGGTGCCGACGGAGATCACGTTGTCGATGCCCAGCTCATCCTTCATGCCGTCCAGCTTTTCAAAGGCTGCTTTTGTGGCGGACAGTGTGGTCAGATCCGCGGGGTCGATGCCGGCCTTTTCCAGGACTTCGGCGTTATAGCCCAGGCCAAAGCCCTCGATGCCGATGGGGAAGCCGATGACCTTGCCTTCGGGCGCGTAGTACAAATCGGTGTCCTTCACCCAGTCGGCGTCGCTCATGTCAGCCAGATAGTCTTTCCACAGCTCGTAGCCGCCGATGCCTTCGATCATGAAGATGTCGGGCATGGAATCGGAAGCCATTTTGGCCTTCAGGCCGCCGCCGTAATCGGCACCGCCGCCCAGGGTTTCCATGGTGACGGTGACGCCTTCGGTGGCGTCGGAGTAGCGCTGGGCAAAGGCCGTGATGGCCTCGTTGATCTCCACCTTGAGCTGGTATACCTTGACTTCGACATCTTCAGCCAAAGCCGGTATGGCTGTCAGACCAGCCAGGAGAGCGATTGCCAGAACCAGGGACAAGAGTTTACGCATGTTGTTGCCTCCTAAGATTATTTGATTTACCTTTTATCATTGCGCCCGCATGCACCCTGTGCCTGTGCGAACGAAACAATTTGAAGGATCGTATAATGAAGTATAACCGGTTTTTGCCGATTCATACATCGGATTGAAAAATGATTGCCCCTTCATGGCCGCAGCCCGTTTGATCCAAGGCGCAAGAGCCGTGCTTTCTGATGCGATTATTCTAACATAAAAGAGATGTCGTTTTCAAGACTTTTTATTCAGATCAGGACAAAGCGCGTCCCGCCGGCTTTGATTCACCCGTTTTCGATTGCATCCCCCATGCCGCTATGCTATAATTTTTGACAAAGCAGGAAAGGGGCAGAGCTGTGGCTGCGAGACGGGGCGGATTGCTGTTTGCGCCGCAGAAAAAAAGGCACCCTGGCCGATGGATCGCAGCCTTGCTTTTTTTGTTGTCGCTGGGGATCGCGCTGGCGCTCAACGCCGTCAACAACGGGCATGTCAGCCTGATCAGGCAGACGGTCAGCGTGGCGGAGATGGACGCGCGCCTGGGGGGCTTCACCATTTTGCATATCAGCGACCTGCACGGGCGGTCCTTCGGCGATCATCAGGAGAGGCTGTACCAGCTGATCCGGCTGGAGCGCTACCACGCGGTCTGCCTGACGGGGGACATGACCTCGAAAACCGGCGATCCCTCTGCCCTGCTCGAACTGTTGGACCGCATCCCCTCGGACATCCCGGTGCTTCTGATCGCCGGCGATGAGGACCCGCCGCCCCTCAACAGCAGGGTCATGACGGCGGATGTAAAGGCAGACTTCATCAGGCTGGCCGAGGAGAAGGGTGCCGTCTATCTGGACAGCCCCTACAAGGTCGAGTTTCAGGGACAGGCCGTGTGGTTCAGCCAGGCGTCCTTGTTCACGACCGATTTGAAGGCATCGGCCTTCGCGCTGAACGAGCGCCGGCAAGAGCTGGAAGCACAGGCCATGGCAGACTTTATGGGGCCCCGGGACGAGGCTGCCCTGCGCGCCGTCAACTACCAGCTGGAAACGCTTCAGCGCGCCGAAGAGGCCCGGCAGGAGATGAAGCCGGATGATCTGTATGTGCTGCTGAGCCACTTTCCGCTGGATTCCGAGGATGTGGCGGGCCTGCAGACAGGGGAGCGGCAGGAGCGCCGATCCATCAACTTCCCGGGGAAGGTGTCGCTGATTCTCGCCGGTCACTGGAACAACGGCCAGTGGCGGCTGCCTGTGCTGGGGCCTGTCTATCTGCCCAGACAGGGCTGGGGAAACAGGGACTGGATGCCCGGCGGCCGGGAAGTGGCGGGCCTGTCCGCAGTGCTCGGCGTCCCCCAGTACACAAGCCCCGGCCTGGGCACCTCTGTCGCCTACCCGCGATGGATGCCCATGCGGCTGTTTAACAGGCCGCAGATCACGCTGCTTGAACTGACCGACCGACTGATCTGACGATCGGGGGCCTGTATGAAAGATGCCGGTCGCTATGTCAACCGGGAGCTGAGCTGGCTGCGCTTCAACGCGAGGGTGCTGGAAGAAGCTTCGCGAAAGGAAAATCCCTTGCTCGAAAGAGCGAAGTTTTTGGGCATCACGGCGTCAAACCTTGATGAGTTTTTTATGGTCCGCGTCGGCAAGCTGGAGCGCAAAGCGGATGCCGGCGACTCGGCCCCCGACCCCGCGGGCATGAAACCCCTTCAGCAGCTCAAAGCGATCAGGCACGCCTGTGCCCGGCAGGTAAAGCAGCAGTACGCGCTGTACCGGGAGGAGCTGCTGCCGGAACTTTCCCGCCGCGGCATACGCATCCTGAATCGGGAGAACCTCACGCAAGAGCAGAGAGCCTGGCTGTCCGATTACTTTGACCGGCAGGTGATGCCGGTGCTGACGCCCCGCGTGATCAACCCGGGCCATCCCTTTCCGCTGCTTGCGGCAAAACGCATCTATCTGGCCCTTCATCTTCAGCCGGATGGCGGCGAGGTACCGCGGCTGTGTCTGGTGCCCGTGCCGGAGGCGCTGGATCGCCTGGTCCTGCTGCCCGCAGCGCACGGGCAGATGGACACCATGCTGTTGGAGGACATCATCCTCCTTCACACGGACAGGCTGTTTCCCGACAGTGACATGCTAGGCGCAATGCCGCTGCGCATTACCCGGAATACAGACTTTGTACTGAACATCGACCGCGCGGAGCACCTGGTCGATGAGATGAGCAAAGCGCTCAGACGGCGCAACTACGGCAAGATCGTGCGGATCGAGTGGCCGCGCGGGCACGACGCGCGCATCGCCTGTGAATTAAAGAGGCTGCTGCAGGCGAAAGATCATGTCGTTATGGAAGCGGACGGCCCTCTGGACCTGCGCTTTCTGATACAGGGGCTCTCGGCACCGGGCTTTGACAGCCTGCGTTACCCGCCTTTTGAGCCTAAAATCCACCGCAGGCTGACGCGGGAAGAACCCATTTTCCGGACCATCCGGGACGGCGATCTCTTCCTGCACCACCCTTACGACAGCTTTGAGCCGGTGCTTCGCTTTGTGCGCGAAGCGGCGGAGGACCCCCGCGTGCTGGCCATCAAGCAGACGCTTTACCGCGTGGATGCCGGATCCGGCCTGATATCCGCTTTGGCGCGCGCGGCCCAGCTCGGCAAGCAGGTGACGGTGCTGGTCGAAGTGCGCGCCCGCTTCGACGAGGAAAACAACATCAACTGGTGCAGGATCCTCGAAGCGGCGGGCTGCCACGTGCTCTATGGCGTACCCCGCTGGAAGACCCATTCCAAGATCACGCTGGTCGTCAGAAAAGAGGGCGGGGACCTTCGCCGCTATCTTCACATCGGCACAGGCAACTACAACACCCTGACGTCCGGACAGTATACCGATATGGGTATATTTACCTGTGACAGGCAGCTGGGGGAAGACGCGGGCGCCTTTTTTAACATCATGACCGGCTACAGCTACACCTACCCCATGAAGGAGCTGATCATCTCCCCTTATGCCACCAGGCAGGTCTTGATCAAAAAGCTGCGCCGGGAGCGGGATAATGCCGCCGTCGGCCTGCCGGCCGCGTTTCGCGCGAAGGTGAACGCCCTGTCCGATCCTGAGATGATAGATGCCATCTATGAGGCCGCCAAAGGGGGCGTGAAGGTGGAGCTGCTGGTCCGGGGCATCTGCTGCCTGCGGGTCAAAGGACGCGGCAACATCGAGGTGCGCTCGATCGTCGGGCGCTTTCTGGAGCATTCGCGCTTTTATATCTTTGAAAACGCGGGGCGTCCGGAGTGCTTTATATCTTCAGCCGACCTGATGACGCGAAACCTTGACAGGCGTGTGGAGCTGACAGCCCCCGTCAAGTCACCGGGCATCTCCTCGGAGCTGATCCGCCTGTTTGACAGAATGTGGCAGGACAACACCCATACCTGGCGCCTGAAGGGTGACGGCAGCTACGAACGGGTTGAAACAGCGCCGCCGGCCGTGGACATTCAGCATGAGCTATTATATGAACTGAAACATAAAGAGAGGTAAAACATGCAGATTTACAACAGCCAAAGCCGAAAAAAGGAAGAGTTTGTGCCGATCAAGCCCGGTGAAGTCGGTATCTATTCCTGCGGGCCGACCGTGTACGATTATTTCCACATCGGAAACGCGCGCCCTTTTATTGTCTTTGATGTGCTGAGGCGGTATCTGGAGTACAAGGGCTATAAAGTGACCTTTGTGCAAAACTTTACGGATATCGACGACAAGATGATCAGAAAGGCCAACGAGGAGGGCGTGACGGTCAAGGAGCTGGGCGACCGCTTTATTGCCGAATATTATAAGGACGCCGAGGCCCTGGGCATCCGCCCGGCCACCGTGCACCCCCGGGCCACCGAGCATATCCCGCAGATCATCGACATGGTGCAGCGCCTCATCGACAAAGGCATGGCCTATGAGAGCAAGGGCACGGTCTATTACCATACCGCCTCCTTCCCCGAATACGGCAAGCTCAGCGGCCAGAATCTGGAGGATCTGGAGGAGGGCGCGCGCGTCGATGTGGATGATGAAAAGAAATCGCCCGCCGACTTTGCCCTGTGGAAGGCTGCCAAGCCCGGCGAGCCCGCCTGGGACAGCCCCTGGGGGCAGGGCCGGCCCGGCTGGCACATCGAGTGCAGCGTGATGAGCACCGAGTATCTGGGCGACACGCTGGATATACACTCCGGCGGGCATGACCTGATCTTTCCCCACCATGAAAATGAGATCGCCCAGTCAGAAGGCGCGACCGGCCATCCCTTCGTGCGCTACTGGATGCATAATGGATTCCTGAACATCGACAACGAAAAGATGTCCAAGTCGCGCGGCAATTTCTTTACCGTGCGTGATATTTTAAGCCAGTTTGAGGCGGAGGATGTGCGCATGTTCACACTGTCCGCCCAGTACCGCAGCCCGCTCAACTTCAGCCGCGACAGCATCGAGCAGGCGCATGCCGCCCTGGTGCGCCTGTATACCGCGAGGGACAACATGGTCTTCCTGCTGGGCAAGGCCGGAGAAGCCGATGCCACGGAAGCCGACCGCGCCTTTATGGCCCAGGTGGATGAAGGCAAGAAGCGCTTTGAAACTGGCATGGATGACGACCTCAATACGGCGGAGGCCGTGGCGGCGATGTTTGACATCGTCTACGCCGCCAATACCATGGTGGACGCGCAGACCTCGGCCCCGGCCATCCGCTACGCGCTGGATACACTGAAGGAGCTGGGGGACATCCTGGGTATCATGGTCAGGCAGCCAAGCGAGCTGCCCGGAGAGGTCCAGGCCCTGGCCGATCAGCGGGCACAGGCCAGGAAGGACAAAAACTGGCAGCAGTCAGACGCCCTGCGCGCGCAGATCATTGACATGGGCTACACGGTGGAGGACACGCCCGGCGGTCAGAAGATCAGCAAAGCCCTCTGATACAATAAGCATATGAAAAAAGCCCTGCCGATCATCTTAGCAGCGCTCTGCGCCCTGGTGGCGCTGGTTTGCGCGCTGGAGGCGGCGGGGCTTTTTTCGCCGGAGCAGCCCGTTGTGATCAGCCTGGAGCCGGAAAAAGCATTTGTACCGGAACGGAAAAATGAAAAGGATGCCGCAGCCATCAATATCAATACAGCCTCTTTGGAAGAGCTGATGACCTTGCCCGGTATCGGCAAGGTCACTGCGCAACACATCATCGACGCACGGGAGGTCTCCCCGTTTTTCTTTGAAGAAGACCTGAAAGCCGTGAACGGTATCGGGGATAAGAGGCTAGAGCAGATAAAGGATTTGATCAGGCTGGAGGACGAGTGACTTACTCGGCCGGCAACCAGGTCGCCTTCACCTCATGCCGGGTGCGGTACTGCCCGTAGGCCAGCGCCCCTTCATTCGTCTCCACCTCGCCAGACTGGTTA
>CAZVUU010000096.1:0-8019 GCA_964630465.1 uncultured Christensenella sp. | reverse complement strand
GCCCCTTGATTTGTTGTAGATCCACCTATTCCGCTCCTGTCAAGAAAAAAGGGGACTCACGCCATCGCGCAAGCCCCTGCCCCTGCGGCCGGCTGATTATTCGACCGACAGCAGGTAATAATACAGCGGCTGACCGCCGTTTTGCACTTCCACGTCGCACATCGGGTAGATCTCGGCAAGCTTTTCGCCCAACGCTTCCGCCTCCCCGTTCTCGGTTTCCCCGCCGTAGTAGACGGTGATCAGCACATCGTCATCGGTAACGATCTGACGCATCAGCTCAAGCGCCGTTTCCTCGATGCTCAGGCCGTTGACTGTGACTTCGCCGTTGCGCAGACCGATGATGCTGCCCTCTTTGATGTCAAGCTGTTCCATGTGTGTGTCGCGTACGGCGTATGTGATGGTACCGGTGCGCACGCGCTCCGCCGCCTCGTTCATGCGGGCTGTGTTGTCCTCCGCGGAGAAATCCGGCTGGAAGGCCACCACGGCCGCCAGGCCCATCGCCACGTTTTTGGTGGGCAGCACGACGATGTTTTTCTCGGACAGCTCCGCCACCTGCTGGGCTGCCAGGATCACATTGCCGTTGTTGGGCAGTATAAAGATGGTCTCGGCGTTGATGGCCTCCACCGCCCGCGACAAATCCTCGATGCTGGGGTTCATCGTCTGCCCGCCCTCAACAACGGCATCGACGCCCAGGTCTTTGAAGATGCTGGAAAAGCCGTTGCCCAGAGAGACAGACACCATGCCGAAGTCCTTGGGCTCGGCCTTGGCGTTTTCCTCGGCCTTTTTGGCCTCGTTGTCCCGCCGCTGCTGCAGCATGTTGTCGATCTTCATGCCGGCAAGCTCACCCAGCATCAGGCCGTATTGCAGGGCCTTGCCGGGATCATTGGTATGGACATGCACCTTGAGCATGGAGTTGTCCCCCACCACCAGCACGCAGTCGCCGATGCGGCTGAGCTTGCGGCGGAAGGTGGCGATGTCCGTATCGGTCAGGTTGTTATAGGGGTTTTGCACAAAGAACTCCGTGCAATAGGCATACTTGATATCGTCCAGGTTCTCGTGGTCATCGGCAAATACATCTTCCGGCGCCGCGTCCCCGGACATTTCGATCACGGTATCCTCGATCTGCTCGCCCTTAAACGCGGCATAATAGCCGGCATAGACGATCAGCAGCCCGCGCCCGCCCGCGTCGATGACCCCTGCCGCCTTCAGCTGAGGCAGCATCTCCTGAGTCTTTGCCAGGATGATCTCGCCCTGCGACAGGATGGTGCGAAACAGCGCGTCAAAATCTTCAGGCTCACGCTCCGCCTGCAGGACCGCCTCATCGGCAATCACGCGGGCCACCGTCAGAATGGTGCCCTCCTTGGGCTTCATGACAGCCTTATAGGCGGTATCGGCGCCGTTTTTCATGGCGGCGGCAAACTGCCTTGGGCTCAGCGGCTCTTCCAAGCCTTCCAGGGCTTTTGAAAAACCGCGGTAGAGCTGGGACAAAATGACCCCCGAGTTGCCGCGCGCGCCGCGCAGCGCGCCCTTGGCGACGGCGCCGACGGCATCGCCGATGCCGATATTTTCTCGGCTGTTGAGTTCCCTGTAAGCCGACATCATGGTCATGGACATGTTGGTCCCCGTGTCGCCGTCCGGCACCGGGAACACATTGAGCTGGTTGACGGCCTCGCGGTTCTTTTCCAGAAGGGCCGCGCCCGCGCCTACCATCTCACGAAATAAAAGGGCATCTATCGCCTTAAAATCTGCCAAATCTGCAATCCTCCGTTAAAGGTCCGCTCAGACCCGAATGCCTTCAACCGTGATATTCACGTTGCGGACCTTCACGCCGGTCATGCTCTCAAGCTTATACTTGACAACTTCTTTGATTGACTCGCAGACGGCCGTCATGGAGATGCCGTATTCCACTACGATGTACAAGTCCACGTCGATCATGTCTTCCACCAGGCGGATCTGCACGCCCTTGCTGAGGTTTTCACGCCCCAGCCATTCGACGATGCCGTCCTTGGCCCGTTTGGATGACATGGCAACAATCCCATAGCTTTCCAGCGCGGCATAGCCGACCACCTTCAGCATGACCTCTTCTGAAATGAAGATCGTCCCTATATCATTTTTGATTTTGTATTCCATGCGGAGAAACCTCCCTTTCCGGACCTATGCGCCGGCGCATCTTAGTATACAGGCTTTGATGTTTGAGCGCAACCGAAATTGCCCGTCAAGGGCCTGTGAGCCGGGTGTAAGCAAGCTTCACCTGAAAATATTATATCCAATTAAGCAGCCTTCATCAAGCGCGAAGGGTATCAGAAGCCGTTTTCGCGGTTGACAGCCTCGATATCGGCGCGCCGCAGCGGCGGGCCGCAGTGTTTGCATGGCGTCAGCTTTAAAAATTCGGGGTCATCAAGTGCTGCGTAGCTCAGCTCGCCCTTGAGCGGCAAAAACCTGTCGCGGATGCTGGGGCAGCGCCTGTCCAGGTGGTAGTACTGGCCGCCGTCGGGGTTGAAGTACAGCGCAAGCTCAGCGTCGGGGATCTCGCGGTAGCGGTTGGTATCATCCCAGACAAGCACCTTGGTGTTGACCTTGATGTTGTTCCACAGCCAGGTCATGTTGATGCCGTCATCGTTGTTCTTTCTTTGGACGCGAATGCAGCCGTGGCTCGCCTTTTCCCCCAGGACGCGCTCCTGGCTGGAGTAGTCCTTATAGCCGGTGCTTTGGTTAACGATATAGGGCACTTCATGGATCAGGGTGCCCCCGTCAATGCGCATGCCCATGCCGCAGACCAGGTTACCGGCCAAAAAGTCTCCCACGCGGCTGACCATCAAAAACTCACCCGAAGGCGTTTCGTTCCAGGGCTGCGCTTTGGTGGGCTTGCCCGTTGATACGATCAGGGTGGTGAACAGCTTGCCGTCCTTGAAGACATACATCTCCTGCTTGAGCTTATCAACGAGTATGCCGTAATCATCCCGGGGGGTGATGGTCTTCAGGGCGCTCGTCTCCACATAGCCCCGGATGAGGTCATCGGTCTCGCCGTAGCCGCGCCTTGAGCGGTTGTCCGGCCCGTAGCTGGAGTTATAAGTCTCCACCAGCGACCAGCCGCTGTCCAGCGTCTCGATCACATGCACGCCGTGAGATACAAAGGTGATCTCACCGACGATGTTGTCCCTGGCACTGCTCTTGTCGGGCGTTTTGCGCAGCTTGTAGGTCTGCCGCTGATCGCCGCCTTCAACGATGGTGATCGGCTGCATCATGACCTGCCAGATCATCTCTTCATCCCAGGCGCCTACCGGCAGGGCCCAGAAGCTGCTGCCCCACTGATCCTGCGCTGTTTCCTCCCGGGTGGGCACCTTATAAGGGAAGAGCACAGGCACGGGCTCGACCGGCGCGGTCTCAAGGGGCATGACAGGTACGGCCTGCTCCGCCTGTATATGAGCCGGTTCGCCGGACGCCTCCTTTACCGTGACAATCAAATGATGCGGGTTGCTCATAAAGCCCTCCGCGTCCTCCAGCGTCAGGGAAACGGTCACGCTGCCCATGGGGTCATCCAGGCCGTCATACATCGTCCCATCCCAGGGGATCAGGAGGTTGCCCGCCGGCACATCGGCGGAAAGAATATCGCGTGCAAGGCCATCCTGGCCCGTCATGCTTACATGCAGCCTTCCGCCCATGTTGGCAAAAGCGCTGATCGCCCATTCTTCATTGCCTATGTATAACACAGAGTCGCTGATCATCACCTCGGATAAACGCGGGCTCAAGGGACCCGCCAGAAGGGGCGCGCGGGTCCTGGCGCCGTTTTGCTCGAGTACCAGATAATAATCGCCCGGGGGCAGCATGCCCCCCTCGCCCTCCAGCAGCTCTCCGTCCCAGAAAACATCATTATGGCCATCCCTGGCCTGGATATCATCGTAGGCCGTGCCGATCAGCCTGCCTTCTTCATCCTCGACCAGCAGGCGCGTCTCCACGGTCTGAGGGCTGTGGAAAGATATTTTGACGGTCTTTCCGGGCCTGATCTCAGGCGGCACTTCCTCAAAAGCCAGGGCCGTCCCCTGTGCGGCAAAGGCAATCATGGGTAAAAATATAGTAAAAGCGAGCATGAACGCCATAATCTTTCTGCGGGGCATGGTCTCTCCTTTAAACGACAAAATAAACGCCCTTATCATACCAGATTAATATATTACGAGCAAGTAACGAAATGTAAACTCGCTATTAACATATAAATGCGCGGCTTATATTTTCCTCCGGTGTTTTCACATCCGGATCGGGCCGGGCTCCCCGGTCCGGGGCCGCGGAGTAGTTTGTCAAGGCCGGGCGCCTGAGTTATAATACATCACAGCAATTCCGAGGAGGTAGCCGGTGGCGGAGCTTGAAACGGTCCTGGACGCCCTGCGCGATCTTCGCGCCCCCCTCAGCCTGGACGAATACGATCTGCACAGACAGATCTCCGATCTGTTCATACAAAAGGGCCTGAGCTTTGAGCATGAAAAGCAGCTGATGCCGCGCTGCCGCATCGACTTTCTGATCGGCACGACGGGCATTGAGGTCAAGCGCGGGCGGCCGAACAGAACAAACCTGCTCCGCCAGGCGGAGCGCTACCTGTCAAGCGGCAAATTGAGCGGCATCATCATCGTCAGCGAGCAGGGCCTTGACCTGCCGGATACTATCCTGGACCTGCCATGCAGGACGCTCAGCCTGCGCCGCTTATGGGGGCCGGCCAACCCTGCGGGAGGAGCCGCCGGACAGACGATGCAGCCGGTTATTCCTGAGGAAGATACAAGCACGGAAGCGTTGGTGCAGCAAGCAGCCCCGGTCCACGATATCCCGCCCTACCTGCGCCCCAATCAAAGCGAAGGCCACCTCTACGGCACGCTCAGCTACAACGCCCGCTCCAAGGCCTGGGTGATCAAGGGCGAGCCTGCAGCCACCGAGATGGCCAAGCGCCTCTTCCCGGGCAGCAATTCGGGCAGGCGCGGCACGGCGCGTTTTTCCGCGCACAGGAGGATCGTGGGCGACATCAACTGGCTGATGCAGCGCTACCCCCTGTCGATCGCCCCCCGCGACCGAACCCGCTGGGAGAAGGCCTTGCTGGAGGCGCAGAACTATGAGCGGGAAAAGCGGCTTTTATTTGAAGCGCCCGCAGACCTCAAGCCGCCCGAGGGCAGCTTTATGGGCGAGCTGCGCGCCTTTCAGCAGACGGGCATGAACTGGCTGTGCCGGGTCAAGCGGGGCCTGCTGGCCGACGAAATGGGCCTGGGCAAGACCGTGCAGGCCCTGTCCGCCCTGGCGACCATGGGGGCCTTCCCCTGCCTGATCGTGGTGCCGCCGCACCTGATCCTCAACTGGCAGTCGGAGATCGCCCGCTTTTTGCGCATAGACGGCCGGGCGCCCATTCTGCACGTGATCAAGGGCCTAAAGCCCTACCCCCTGCCACAGGCGGATATCTACCTGGTGCACTACCTCGTGCTGCGCGGCTGGAAGGAAGCGCTGCCCCGGCTGCCCGTTGAGGCCGTGATCTTCGATGAGGTGCAGGAGCTGCGCCACAGGGGCACGGAGAAATATTCCGCCGCCTCCCTCCTCTCCTCCGCCTGCGAGCGGGTCTGGGGCCTGTCCGGCACGCCGATCTACAACCAGGGCGGGGAGATCTGGAACGTCATCAATATCCTTGATTTTCACTTTCTGGGCGATTGGGAGAGCTTTTCGCGCGAGTGGTGCTACGGCTACGGCAACGCCGTCGTCATCAAACCGGATCTCCTGGGCGAGCATCTGCGGCGCGAGGGCATGATGCTGCGGCGCACCAAGAAGGAAGTGCTGCCGGAGCTGCCCGACAAGCGCCGCCTGGTGCAGGAGATCGACGCCGACGGCACGCTGTACAAGCGCCTGATGCAGCCCGTGCTTGAAAAGCTGAAACGCTGGGCAATTGAAAGTGATTTGAGCGCCTCGCAGCGGGCGATGCTGGAAGACAACATCTCCCGGGAGGAGCGGCAGGCAGCGGGCATCGCCAAAGCCCCCTTCGTGGGGCAGTTCGTTCGCGCCCTGATCGAATCCGGGGAAAAGGTGCTGCTCTTCGCCCATCACCACGCCGTGATAGACAGCTATAAAAGGGAGCTGCGCGGCTTTTCCCCCGCCTTCATCACCGGGCGGGAGACGGCTGCCCAGAAAGATAAAAGCCTCGACCGCTTTATGCAGGGACGGACGAACCTGTGCTGCATCTCGCTGCGCGCGGCCTCCGGCCTCAACCTGCAGCGCGCCACGGCGGTGGTGTTCGGGGAGCTGGACTGGTCCCCCGCCGTGCACAGCCAGGCGGAGGACAGGGCGCACCGCATCGGGCAGAAGGACTCGCTGCTGTGCTATTACCTGGTCAGCCCCGGCGGCAGCGATGCCTATATCCAGGAGCATCTGGGCCTGAAGGTCAGCCAGTTCATGGGCCTGATGGGCGAGGCGCCGCAAAGCCCCGAACTGGACGCACGGGATGCTGTCTTTGCCAGACGGCACGTGGAAAAACTGCTCAATCGCCACTATCCGGGGCTGCATGAGGCGGTTTGACAAATAAGAACCTTTGTTCTATCATGGGTTCAATCAACGGAGGGGGCTTCGCATGCGGGTATTGGGCATCGATCCGGGTCTGGCGACAATGGGCTGGGGTGTTGTGGACGCGGGCGCGCGCAACCCCGTTTTTATATCCTGCGGCGTCATCTCGACGCCGCCCGGCATGCGCCTGCAGGAGCGGCTTTCGGCCATCAAGCAGAGCGTCAGCGAGCTCCTTTTGGAATACAAGCCCGATGAGATCGTCTTTGAAGAGCTGTTTTTCGCCCGCAATGTCAGCACCGCCCTGACGGTGGGCGCGGCCAGGGGCGTGGCCATCACCGCCTGCGCCGAGTATACGCCGCTATTGTATGAATATACGCCCATGCAGATCAAGCAGGGCATCACGGGCTACGGCAAGGCGGATAAAAAGCAGGTACAGCAGATGGTGGCGCTGATCCTGAAGTTAAACGACATTCCCAAGCCCGACGACGCGGCGGATGCCGTGGCGGCAGCCCTCACCCACCTGAACACCGGGCCCGCAAAGTTCCAATTTCGCATGAAGTAAGAGGCTATATGTACGCGTTTATAGAAGGTATCATCGAATATAAATCATCAGGCGAGCTGATCATCAACGTGGGCGGCGTAGGCTATTTGCTGCTGTGCAGCCAGGGCACCCTGTCCGCCGCCCCGCCCAAGGGCGAGTTCGCCCGCATCTACACGCACCTCAACGTGCGCGAGGACGCGATGGAGCTGTTCGGCTTTATCTCCCGGGAGGAGAAGGCCATGTTTTTGCGACTGACGGGCATATCGGGCATCGGCCCGCGCACGGCGCTGAATGTGCTGGCCGCGATGCCCCTGTCCGAGCTGACGCTGGCCATATTGACGGGCGACCTGGTGACCCTTTGCCGCGCGCCCGGCATCGGCAAGAAGACCGCCCAACGCATCACGCTGGAGCTGAAGGACAAGCTGTCGGCGGAGGATCTTTCCATGGACGCGCAGATGGTCAGCCTGCCCCGCAGTGAGGGCGCCGACAGCGCCGTGGGCGAGGCCATCCTGGCCCTGCAAAGCCTCGGCTATACGCAGACGGAGGCGGCCCGCGCCGTTTCCGCCGCCCACCAAAGCTCAGGCGACGCCGCAGGCCCCGATGAGCTTGTGCGCCTGGCCCTGCGCGGCATGATGAAAGGATGAGCATGGAAAGCGACCGCATAATGACCTCCGGCGTTCACCGCGAGGACGGCGACATCGAGACCTCTCTGCGCCCCAAGAGCCTGCGTGAATACGTGGGCCAGGCGGCTGTCAAAGAGAGCCTGAGCATCTATATCCGCGCGGCCCTCGAGCGGCGCGACGCGCTGGACCACATTCTGCTCTACGGCCCGCCCGGCCTTGGCAAGACGACGCTTGCCTGCATCGTCGCGGCGGAGATGGGGCAGAACGTGCGCATCACCTCAGGCCCCGCCATCGACAGGCCGGGCGATCTGGCCAGCATCCTCACCAATTTAAATT
>CAZVUU010000095.1:6759-8056 GCA_964630465.1 uncultured Christensenella sp. | reverse complement strand
CGGCTGAATACATACGGCGCATGAAGGCGCTGCTTAAAGAAGACTTTGAGGCCTATATGGCCTCTTTTGACATGGCGCCGCAAAAGGCCCTGCACGTCAACCGGGCCGTCATGAGCCCCGAGCGTTTTGAATCGCTGATTGATTTTGAGATTGAGCCCCTTCCATTTTACCGGGGCGGCTATGCCGTCCGAAAAGAAGGCCTCGGCCATCATCCCTTCCACCACGCGGGTATATTCTATATCCAGGAACCCGGCGCCATGTCGCCCGTCGCCTCGGTCGATATAGAGCCCGGCTGGAAGCTGCTTGACCTGTGCGCGGCGCCCGGCGGAAAATCATCCCAGCTGGCGATGTCGGTGCCGGAAGGGCTGCTGGTCAGCAACGACCCCGTCATGAAGCGCTGCAGGATCCTGACGCAGAACATCGAGCGCATGGGCTACCTCCGGGTCATCACCACCTGCCTGGATGTCAGCGCCTTTTCAAAGCACTGCCCGGCATACTTTGACCTGGTGCTGGCCGACGCCTCCTGTTCGGGCGAAGGCATGTTCCGAAAGGACGAAGAAGCCGTCCGCGCATGGAGCCCGGAGCTGGTCAGCCGCTGCGCCGGCCGCCAGCGGGAGATCCTGGAGCATGCCTCTTTGTCCCTGAGGCCCGGCGGCCTTCTGATCTACTCCACCTGCACCTTCTCGCCTGAAGAGAACGAGATGAATGTGCTCGGCTTCCTGAAGGCTCATCCGGCGTTTTCCCTGATGCCCTGCCGGGAAGAAGTCATCCGCGTGACAAAGCCCGGCATCGATCTGCCGGCAAGCGGGGGGATCGACCTCAGCCTCTGCCGCCGCTTCTATCCCTTCGGCCCGCAGGGCGGCGAAGGCCAGTTCATCGCCGTGATGCGAAAATCGGATGAGACGCCCGCCCCCCGGCCCTTGCTCCGGCAGGCGCGGGAGGCCCTGTCCGCGGCGGAGAAAAGCATTGTATACGGCTTTTTAAACGAGGCGCTGACCGAATTTGATGAAGCCGACGTATTCAAAAAAGGGGAGAGCATCAGGTATTTCAGGCCTGACTTCTCCCCGGATCTCCCCATGTTTTCCTGCGGGATCAATCTGGGCGCCATTGAAAACAGGCGCTTCAAGCCCGCCCACCAGCTCTTTTCCGCGCTGGGCGCGGACTTCAGGCGAAAAATCGATCTCAGTCAGGCGGATGAGCGCCTCGGGCGCTATCTGCGGGGCGAGACCATCTTCTGCCCGGGGGAGGCGGACGGCTGGGCGGCCGTGCTTGTTGAAGGCGTGCCGCTCGGCGGCGC
>CAZVUU010000095.1:0-6659 GCA_964630465.1 uncultured Christensenella sp. | reverse complement strand
TGCCCCGGCGCAGGAAGACAATGTATTCGCCCGCATTCAGGACCAAACCTTCCTGTTTCTCAGCGGGGCCGGGGCCTGGTCCACCGAGCTTGTGATCGCGCCCGACGGCAGCTTCACCGGCTACTTCCACGACTCGGACCTGGGCGATACCGGGGAAGGCTACCCCGAAGGCACGCTGTACGAAAGCCGCTTTACGGGGGCCTTTGAGATTGTGGAGCAGACCGATCCCTTGACCTGGTCGCTGCGCCTGGCCTCGCTTGAAACGGCGGAAGCGGAGGGCAGCCTGCGCTTTGAAGACGGGCGGAGGATCATCACCATCGAGGCCTACGGCATCGCGGGCGGGGAGGACTTCCTGCTCTTCGCCCCCGGGAAGCTCAGCGATGAGCTCCCCGAAAACTTCATCGAATGGGTGCGCCCGGCCCTGGGGCTTGAGGAGATGTCCGACACGCTCCCCTTCTGGGGGCTCTACAGCGTACAGCAGGAAGCAAGCTTCTATTCAAGCCAAAAAGACAATGTCTTTGCCCTGATTGAGGGGCAGACCTTCCTGTTTCAAAACGGGTTTGAGGACTGGTACACCGAGCTTGTGATCGCGTCAGACGGCAGCTTTACCGGCTACTTCCTGTACCCCGATCCGGGGTTTACCGGGGAAGGCTTCCCCGAAGGCACGATGTACGAATCCCGGTTTATGGGGACCTTCGGGGACCTGGAACAGATCGATTCCTTCACCTGGTCGCTGCGCCTGGCCTCGCTTGAAACGGAGGAGAAGGAGGGCAGCCTGCGCTCCGAGGACGGATGGAGGTTCGTGACCATCGATGCCTTCGGCATCGCGGGCGGGGAGGATTTCCTGCTCTATGCCCCCGGGAAGCCCGGCGATGAGCTTCCGGAAAATTTCATCGAATGGGTAAGCCAAGCCATGGGGCTTGAAGAGATGCCCTCCGCGCTCCCCTTCTGGGGGCTCTACAGCGTACAGCAGGAGGCAAGCTTCTATTCGAGTACGCAAGAGTAAGGGGAGGGTCCCCTTTCCTTACTTCCGGTCAAAGGCGCGGATCAGCTTTTCCACAGCCTCCCTCGGCAGTCCCTCCATATCGCTTTCAAGCAACGATTTGAGGAAATTCAGGCTGTTATCACTCTGGGGCAGCATATAGCCGGCCTCGCGGATGATGTCCTCCGCCATGATGCGGCTGGATTTTTCGATCGCCTTGAGCAGCTTACCGGGCAGCGCGGCAGCCATGGCCTCCTGCCGGACTTTACCTTCCCGCAGGACGTTCATGGCGGTCAGGACTTCTTCATGCTTCTCCTGCTGCGGGGGATAGACCTTGGGCACCATGGAGATCGCGCCGGAGGGGCAGGCGTCGGCGCAGTCGCCGCAGCCGATGCACTTTTCGATGTCGATCACGCTGTTTTCGGTGTCGGTGGCGCCTGTGGGGCAGACATAGAGGCACAGGCAGTCCTTGGTGCACAGACGGATGGTGCGTACGGCATACTTTTCAGACATCTGCTTTTCCCTCCTTCACTTCCTCAAACTTCCAGCCGGGCACCTTGCACACGGGGCAGAGCTCCGGCGCCTTGGCGCCGATATAGATGAAGCCGCAGATGGTGCAGACAAACACGCCTGTGTTTTCCGCCATACCCGGGCCTTCCTTCTGGCAGCGCAGCAGCAGCGATTTGAGGATCAGGCTCACCTTTTCAGACCAGGTCAGCGCGCGCAGCGCGCCCCGGTCGCCCTGCCCGGCAGCCGCGGCCCTGGCGGCGGGGAAGTTCTCCTTGAGGTCCTTTTCGACCAACGCGATCAGGGCCCCGACCGAGGCCTCTTGTGCAGGCTTTGCGTCCGCCCTGAAGTAATCGGCCAGCTCGGTGTAGAGGGCGGCTTCCTCCGCCTTGTACTGCTTTTCACAGCCGCGCGCCAGGTTGGAGCACAGGGCGCTGAGTTCCAGCGCGGACATTTCGCGCATGTCCTCGTCCGGATGAGCGCCGACAGAGGCGGCCGCCTCCCGGCCCGGCCCGTCTTCGGGAACGAACATCGCCTTCTGCGCCCCGCAGATCGGGCAGACCCAGTCCTCCGGCAGGGCGGAAAAGGGCGTGCCCGCCGGGACCCCCGCCTGCGGGATGCCGTCCTCAGTCTCATAGACATAGCCGCAGATTGGGCATACGTAGTTTTCCATCACCAATGACCCCTCTCTTTAAGATGTGTAAAAAGGGATATGCTTTACCAGATGGGATTATATTAAGGTGAATGTGTCCTGTTGTCAAGAAATCAACGACACCGGTTTTCATTTTCTTCACAATTCAGAATTGAAAAATGTGGTATACTTTGCCATGAACTGACCACAGGAACAGCCGGGCGGTATAATACAGATACCCTTGGTTCAAATACACCACGAGCAAGGGCGGTGAGGGCGACATGATGCGTCAGGCTGACAGGACGGCATACTCAAAAGATATCCAGCGGGAATATGAAAAGATCAACCATCAGTGGATGCTGCTGCACTACCGCACCGTCATCGCCATCATCATCATCGGGATCACCACCGAGCTGTTCTTGTCATTTTCCTTCTACGGCATGGAAGACAGCATCGCCATCAGCTTTGAAGACTACGCGGCCAAGTTTATCCTGCGGCCCGTACTGCTCAACCTCGGCTGGCTGGGCGTCGCCATCGCGGCCAGGCGCATCCCGGATATCAGCAGCCGGGTGCGTATCTACCTGGGCTCCCTCGCGCTGATCGGGGCCTGTTTCGTCTTTTATTCCGCCCACTATATCTTCTATATATCCATGATTTTCTACGCCCCGGTTTTGCTGACCGCCTTTTACGGGGACTACAGGCTGACCACGGTGGTGATGGGCGCATCAGTATTGACCAAATTGCTGTCCGACTTCTTTATCTTCTGGGACGCCACGCGCGAGCTTCCCTTCGAGTCGGGCTACAGCCTGATGCGCATCGTTGTGTCGACCATGATCCTGGGCGCCTTCTACGCCGTCAGCATGGTCATGATCGCCTATCAAAAAAAGAAGAACGACGCCGTGATCCGCATTGAGCTGGACAGGGAGGCGATGCACCAAAGGATGGTCACCGACCCTCTGACGGGCATCTATAACCGGATCGCGCTTCGCAGCATGTTTCAGCTGATCGAGACCTCCGAGTCGGGCAGCTTCCACCTCGCGATGCTCGATCTGGACAACTTCAAACACATCAATGATACCTTCGGCCACGCCGAGGGGGATAAATGCCTGGAGGCTGTCGGCGCCATCCTCAAGCGGCACAGCGGCGATGATATCACCAGCTTTCGCTTTGGCGGCGACGAGTTCTGCATCCTGTTTAAGAACAAAGAGCATGAAGAGGTCGAAGCCGTCTGCGACAGCATCAGGGAAGAGGTGCGGCGCCTGAGCTTTGACTTCCCCGCGCCGGAGCTCTCGGTCAGCGTCGGCATCGCGCGCTATCAGAGAGGCCGTTTTGCCGAAGACATGCTGAGTGATGCGGACAAAGCCCTCTACCGGGCGAAGAGCCGCAGCCGCGTTCTTCAGTTTAATTGATTAATTGATGCATTAGAACAGAGATTTGTGATATACTGCGTAAATCACACGGTACAGGACGGATGAAGCCCGCAGAGTCGGCGCTGGGGCCCGGGAAAGGAAAGCAGATGACTGAAAACAGAAAGCTCGGTTTGTTCTCAAGCATTCAGCGTGAATATGACCGCATCGACAGGCAGTGGCTGACCTTGCATTACCGTACGGTGCTCAGCCTGGTCGGCGTCGGGCTGCTGACCCAGCTTGTTCTGGCCCTGGCATTTTACAAAATCATGAGCGCCGAGGTGAGCATTGACTTTGCAAAGTATGCCACCGACTATATGCTCAACCCTCTGCTGCTCCACCTGGTCTTTCTTCTGTTCAGCGTCCTGGCGGTCAAGCTGCCCGACATCAGCCCCGTCGCGCGCGTTTACATGCTGTCCTTTTCCCTGATCGGCGTATGCTTTGTCTTTTATTCGGCCCACTATATTTTCTACCTGTCCATCATCTTCTGCGTGCCCATTTTCCTGACCCTGTTCTACAGCAACTACCGCCTGATCACCGTGGTGACCATCCTGTCCGTCACGGCCAAGCTGATCTCTGACTTCTTTGTGTTCTGGGACGTGAACAGGCCCCACCCTCTGGAGGACGGCCTGTCCATCATGCGCATCGCGATATCCACCCTGATGCTTGCCTTCATATACGGCATCAGCATGATCATCATCTCCGTCCAGCAAAAGAAGAGCCACTCCGCCATCCGCATCGAGGAGGAAAGGGTGGAGATCCAAAAACAGCTGATGATCGACCCCTTGACGGGCATCAACAACCGCCTGGCGCTGCGTACCATGTTTCAGGAAATTGAAGACTCCGTCTATGACAACTATTTCTTTTCGATGCTGGATCTGGACAACTTCAAGGCGCTCAACGACACCCTCGGCCACACCAAGGGCGATGAATGCCTGATCTGCCTGGGCGATATCCTCAAGGGCCACAGCGGCGACAATACGCTCGCTTTTCGCTTCGGCGGGGATGAGTTCGGCATCCTGTTTCGCAACCAGACCCGCGAACAGGTCACCTGGACCTGCCAGGTGATCCGCGAGGAGTTCAACCTGCGCATGCGCGAAAAAGCCATGCTGTCGCTGTCAGTCAGCATCGGCATCGCGCAGTATGAGCGGGGCATGTTTGTGGAAGACCTGGTGCAAAACGCAGACAAGGCGCTGTACCGGGCAAAGGAGCTGAAGGACGCCGTGTCGTTCTGACAGCTTGCAAAGCGCAGCCAAAGGCTGCGTGAAACGATGGCAAAGCGCGGCTTTCAGCCGCGCAAAGCAGTGGGGGAACGATTGGGGCTTCGGACTTACCCGTTCCCCGTATTTTATTTATCCTTTTTTTCGATCACCATCCCAATGCCGCCGATCAGCAGGTACACGGAGACGATCACCGAACCGATAATATCCATATAGTAGGCCGCCGGGCTGCCGGGGGCAAGCGCGATGGTCAGCAGCGCCGCCGTCACGCAGGTATCCACCAGTGTCTTCGCGCGGTAGAGCTTGCTCTGCGCGCCGATGATGGCGTTTGCCTCCCTCTGATTCAGGCGGCGGTAACGCAGCCAGAAAATACTGTTGGTGATCACACCCAGAACGGCGATCACCAGCCCCACCGTCACATTGCCCTTGTCGCCCGGGGGAAACACCAGGGCGATCAGCGCCATCGCCAGGCCGCCCAGGCACATGGACAGGCCCACAAAGAGCGCCGCGAGGCGCTCGAGCCGGGCCTTTTTGCTGCCGTCGCTCATATCCCTGCCGGTGGCCCGGTAGATGGTCCAGGAGGCGATGATGGCCGCCAGCTCCGCCGTGCGGCGGATAAAGTCGGCCAGCTGGGTGGAAGAGCGCCCCACCATAAGGCCCGCGCCCAGCACCAGCGGGCCGGGCAGGCTGAGCATCATGGCCGCGAACAGCGTGCGCTGGCCTGCTTTGCGCTGCCCGCTCACAGGCTGATGCTCCCCCACAGGTAGAGCAGGGGCAGCATGACGGCGCCCGCCGCGAAGGGGCAGGTGATGGTATCGATCCCGTTTTTCGTATACAGCTCGACAAAGGTGGTGGCCAGGGCGGTGAGCAGCGAGATCAGCAGGTAGCCGTGCCAGGGCAGGCCGCCCCGGATCAGCAGGATGGTGATCACGCTGATGAAGGAGACGACGAACATCGCCAGGGTGCCCTCCACGCTCTTGCGGCCCTCGATCAGCCTGCCCTCCAGGCCATGGCGGCCCCAGCGCTTGCCCACCAGGGCCGCGGCCGCGTCGCCGAAGCCCCAGGCATAGATGCAGGCAAGGGCCAGCAGGCGCTCGCCCAAAAAGCCCCAGCAGATGGTGATCATCACGGCAAACATCACATAGGCCAGGATCAGGCTGCTGCGCAGCTCAAACTGCCTGCGTTCGGCCATAAACTCGGAAGACCCTCTCACGCGCGCCAGCAGCGCCAGCACGGGGAAGGCCAGCACGATAAAGCTCAGCGAAGCCAGGGCTGCCAGCCACCAGGTATCAAAGGAATAGATCAGTATCAGCAGTGAAAACAGCATGATGGTGTGCAGCGTCTTTCGAAAAAGCTCCGTGTGCCTGATCACGAACCTGCGCAGCAGCGCGGCCAGCGCGATGGCTGACAGATAGTAAACGATCAGGATGGAAAAACCCTTCAGGAATTCAGCGCCCATTTGCCCTCCGAAAACAAACCATTTTGCACATTGATAAGATGGCTGATTCTAACATAAACAGGCTTATGTAACAAGGTCACAGACTTATTAGGAATGATTCTCTATAATAGAGCCATGCAAGAGCATGAGACTATGACATTAATTTAAAAGGAGAAGATGAAACAATGGAAGACATGCAAGTAACCAGAATGCCGCTGATCGGCGACCCGGCGCCCAGCTTCAAGGCGATCACCACCCAGGGCGAGATCAACTTCCCGGAAGACTATAAGGGCAAGTGGGTCATCCTCTTTTCACACCCCGCCGACTTTACCCCCGTATGCACCACCGAGTTTATGACCTTTGCCACCATGGCGGATGATTTCAAGGCCCTCAACACCGAGCTGGTGGGCCTGTCGGTCGACTCCCTCTATGCCCACATCGCCTGGCTGCGCAAGATCCAGGAGCTGGAGTGGAA
>CAZVUU010000094.1:0-8077 GCA_964630465.1 uncultured Christensenella sp. | reverse complement strand
TTTACAAGGGAGGGCCCCGATATCATGCGCTTCAGCATGAAGAGTCCCTTTGGCAGCAGCCGCCTGCTGAACGCCCGCAGCGAGACCCTGCTTGAAAAGCCCACTTTCTCGGGCCACTTCCTCGCCGGGCGGCGCTGCCTTGTGCCGGCCTCGGCCTTTCACGAGCCCACGGCGGATAAAAAGGGCCGCCGCTTCTCCCCGGCCCGGGGCGGTCTGCTGTATATGGCGGGCATCTATCGCCCGATGGAGGATGAAGACCCGGAGTTTGTGATCATCACCCGGGCCGCTGACGCCGTGGTCGCCCCGCACCACGACCGCATGCCCCTGCTGCTGCCAAGCGGCGAGCTGCGTGAGGCCTGGCTGCGCTCGGACAGCCTGGCGGAGGATATCCTCCACCTGGATGCCGGGATGGAGCTGGTGGATATGCCGGCCTGAGGGATGGGCCTGGGGGAAGTATGGGAACATCTGTCAGATACGGGCGCTGTGTGCTTTGTGTGCACGCAGCGCTTTTTGTTGGGGGAAATGCGATCGGCACAGAGCGTGGGAAGAGGCAGAAGTATCAAACCCTCTTCACGGAAATAGATCAGGAAATGTGTTGGCTGTCCGGGCCTTTACGCTTCGCGGATTTGACCGCGAGCACCGTGGGGCATTGCTTACAGCTCAAGCATCTTCTCTTTCTTTTTACCTTTGGATGCGCTATATTATGGGAGAGTGATACATTTCCCGCGATATAGCGCTTCTTCTTTGTAAGAGCAAACATGGAAAGATGAGGGCATACCTTGACCAACAAGCAGCTTAAACACCTGAAGGACAGCCTGTGGGCGGGCGCGGATCAGCTGCGCGCTAACTCCGGGCTGAAGTCCACCGAGTATTCCACGCCGATTCTGGGGCTGATCTTCCTGCGCTTTGCGCAAAGCAAATACGATCAGTTCGAAGAAGCCATCCGGGCCGAATACAATAAGCACAAGGGCACCCGGGCCGAGCAGCCGATCCACGAGATCGCCATCCGCCTGTGCGGCTATTACCTGCCGCCGGAAGCAAAGTACGATTATCTGTTGAACCTGCCGGAGTCAGCCGACCTGGCCGGGGCCACCAAGACAGCTATGGAGGAGATCGAGCGCTACACCGAAGAGCTTGTCGATACCCTGCCCAAGGATGCCTACTACGCCGTCAACAGCGAGGGCGACCCGCTGGTGCTGTCAAAACTCTTCCGGGTATTCAAGGACATCCCGACCGATGTGAGTCTCGATATCTTCGGCGAGATCTACGAATATTTCCTCGGCAAATTCGCCCTTTCCGAAGGTCAGGGCGGCGGCGAGTTCTTCACCCCTTCCACCGTGGTCCGCTACATGGTGGAGGTGCTGGCGCCTACGGAAGGTGATATCCTCGACCCGGCGGCGGGCTCCGGGGGTATGTTTGTGCAGACAGCGCATCACATCGCCCGGCACAGCGCCAATGGCCGCGATATCAACCTGCGTGCCTGGGGTGTGGAAAAAACCGGCGCGACGGCGAAGCTGGCCAAAATGAACCTGGTGCTCAACAACGTGCGCGGCACCATCACCGAGGCCAACTCCTATTACCGTGACCCCTATGACAGCTTCGGCAAGTTTGACTATGTGATGGCCAATCCCCCCTTCAATGTGGATGAGGTGGTGCTGGATGATGTGAAGAGCCAGCCGCGCTTTAACACCTACGGTGTGCCGCAGAACAAAACCAAAAAGAAAAGCAGCGCGAAGGAGACCGTGCCCAACGCCAACTACCTGTGGATCAGCCTCTTCGCCACCTCCCTGAACGAGAAAGGGCGCGCCGCCCTGGTAATGGCCAACTCTGCCTCCGATGCCGGCCACAGCGAAAAGGAGATCCGCATCAAGCTGATCGAAAGCGGCCTGATCAGCCAGATGGTGACCTTGTCTTCCAACATGTTTACAAGCGTGACGCTGCCCGCGACGCTGTGGTTCTTTGATAAGGCCAAGCAGAGAAAAGATGAGATCCTGTTCATCGACGCCCGCAATGTGTTTACGCAGATCGACCGCGCCCACCGCAAGTTTTCGGACGAGCAGATCAAAAATCTCGCCATCATCTCCCGCCTCTATGAGGGGAAGACGGAAGAGTTCCGGGCCCTGCTGGATGAATACAGGGTTTCGCTTGCCCAGGCGCCAGAGACAAGCGATGACGAGGATGAGCCGCCGAAGGCCTACTGGCAGCAGCAGATCGACTGGCTGCTGAGCCGCTTCCCCGAGGGCATCTACCGGGATGTCACCGGCCTGTGCAAGGCCGCAAAGCTGGATGGGGAGGACGGCATCAGGGATCAGGATTATTCCCTCAACCCCGGCCGCTATGTCGGCGTGGTCATTGAGGATGACGGCATGACGGCGGAAGAGTTCGCTGCTGAGATGCGATCTTTAAACGCGGAGCTGGCCGCGCTGAATACAGAGGCACAAGCGCTGGAAAAGAAGATTGCGGAGAATCTGCGGCTTCTGGTGGGTGACTGATGAGTGAGTGGGTAGAGAAAAAATTAGGAAAACTGATTTATATAAATCCAGAATCAATATCGGGTAATAATTATTTTGGGCATATTCAGTATATTGATATTTCTTCTGTTGAAAAAGGACATCTTCTTGGCTACACAGAATATGAATTTTCGAAAGCTCCAGGACGTGCGAAAAGAAAAATTAGTAATGGAGATACTATCTATTCCACTGTACGCCCAAATCTAAGAGCGTATTGGTATGTAAGAGATTGTCCTGAAAATGCGATAGTTTCTACTGGGTTTGCAGTATTACGAGCAAAGAAAAATTATGATAAAAGGTTCGTTTATTATTTAGTTTCAGAAAAATCTTTCGTTGACTATTTATCCCTCGTGGCGAAAGGTTCCAACTACCCAGCGGTTGACACCAACGACTTCATAAAAGCAAAGGTTATCGTTCCTCCTCGCCAAACTCAAACCCGAATAGCAGAAATTCTCTCTGCCTATGATGACGCAATCGAAAACAACAACCGCCGTATCGCTCTGCTTGAAAAAGCCGCGCGAGAACTTTTCCGTGAGTGGTTTGTACGCTTGCGCTTCCCTGGGCATGAAAGTGTAAAGTTTGTGGATGGTTTGCCTGATGGGTGGGAGATGGTTAAGCTTTATACACTTTATGACACAACATCAGGTGGTACACCTTCGCGATCAAACTCAAAGTATTATGAAAGCGGAACAGTACCGTGGATTAAAACAGGTGAGCTAAACGATAGATTCGTTATTGGAACTGAAGAAGCTATAACAGAAGATGCCATAAAGAATTCTTCTGCAAAAAGAATAATGCCAGATTCTTTGGTTCTGGCGATGTATGGTGCAACAATTGGTAAAATGGGATTTACTGTTGGTGAAATGACCTGCAATCAAGCTTGTTGCGTCTTTATTCCAAAAACTATAGAGTATACGAAAGAATATTTGTTCCAGTGGCTCAGTTCAAACTTAGGATATATCATTGGCATAGGATTTGGAGCTGCGCAGCAAAACCTCAGCCAAGATTTAATCAAGCGTTTAAAGATTATGAAGCCTGACAGCACAACAGTTATAGCTTTTACATCACACATCACCCCTATGTATAAAGCTATTCTTCAATATCAGCAACAATCCCAAAACCTCGCCCGTCAGCGCGATCTGCTACTTCCCCGCCTGATGAGCGGTCAACTGGAGGTGTAGCCCATGGCGAACATCATCACCGAGGATATGATTGAGCAGGCTGCCATACAGCTTCTCGTTGATGAGTCCGATCATCGCTATACCGCTTTGCGCTGTCACACCGAAAAGCCAGAAACCCTGCCCGACAACAGCGGCAGGAGCGATAAACGGCAGGTCGTGCTGCCGCAGGTTCTGCTGTTAAGTCTGCTGAGCCTCAACCCGCAGATACCGGAAGCCACGGTCAAGTCTGTTGCCGACGACCTCTGCCGCAACCTCCACGGCGACGCGCTCAAGGATAACCACAGCCGTTACCAGCAGCTGCGAAACGGCATCCCGGTCAAGTACAAGAAAAACGGCAGGGAAACGCCTGACTTGTTGCGGTTGATCGATTTTGATGCGCCTGACCGGAACAGCTTCATCGTCGCCTCCCAGCTATGGATCAAGGGCGATCTGCACTGGCGGCGGCCGGACCTGATCCTCTACGTCAACGGCCTGCCCCTGGTGTTCATTGAGCTGAAGAACTCCAGCATCAACGTCAAAAACGCCTTTGACAAAAACCTGAAGGATTACCTGCGGGACATCCCCTGGCTGTTCAACTTCAACCAGATATGCGTCCTGTCAAACGGTATGGAGACCCGCCTGGGCAGCTTCGCCGCGGGCTATGAGCATTTCTTCGAGTGGCTGAAAATTGAAAACGAAAAGGAAAAGCCCGACCGGGCGGCCATCCGCGATCGCTGCACCAGCCTTGAATACTTCCTGCGCGGGCTCGCGTCGCCCGACAGGTTGCTCGACTATATCGAGAACTTCATCCTCTTTGACAACCGCAAGGGCGGCAACGTCAAGGCGAAGATCATCGCCAAGAACCATCAGTACCACGGCGTCAACAGCGCCTTTTCCGCCTTTTTGAACCGGGATAAGCTCGGCAGAAAGCTGGGCGTGTTCTGGCACACGCAGGGCAGCGGCAAGAGCTATTCCATGGTGATGCTGGCGCAGAAAATCAGGCGCAAGGCCGCGGGCAACTTCACCTTCCTGATCGTCACCGACCGCGATGACCTGGACGGGCAGATCTATAAGACCTTCCTGCGCTCCGGCTTTATGAGTGAGGATGAAAAGGTGCGGCCAGCAAGCGGCCTGAAGCTCCGGGAGGAGATGAAGACAAACAAGGGCATCCTGTTTACGCTGATCCACAAATTCCGCTACGACAAGGGCAAAAAATACCCTGTGCTGTCCAGGCGGGATGACATCATCGTGTTCGTTGATGAGGCGCACAGGACGCAGTACAAGGACCTGGCCGAAAACATGAGGACGGGCCTTCCCAATGCCCGCTACATGGCCTTTACAGGAACGCCGCTGCTTGGCAGCAAGCAGCTGACCGCCTCCTGGTTTGCCAGCGCCGAAGACGGCTATGTCAGCGTGTACAACTTCGCCGAATCCGTGGCCGACGGGGCGACCGTTCCGCTGTTCTACGTGAAGCGGGTGCCGGAAGTCCTGATGAACAACGAGTTCCTCAATGAGGATTTCTGCGAGATTCTGGAGGATGAAAACCTGACGGAGGCCGAGCAGAGGCGGCTTGAAAACAACTATGCCCGGGAGCTTGAGGTCATCAAGCGTGATGATGTGCTGGAAACCGTTGCCCGGCATATTGCCTACCATTTCCCGCGCCGGGGTTTCCGCGGCAAGGGCATGGTGATTGCCGTGGACAAGTTCACCGCCGTGCGGTTGTTCAACAAGGTACAGTATCACTGGAAAGAAGAAATCAAGCGGCTGAACGCGCAGATCTACGAAACGCCCCCCGAAGAAAGGCAGCCGCTGAAGAACACGATCGACTACATGCGCCGGGTTGAGATGGCGGTCGTCATCAGCGAGGACGCGGACGAAGGCGAGAAGTTCAGCAAGGAAGGCCTCTCCATCGCCGAGCATCGCCGCCGCATGACGGAAACGGATGAAAACGGCGCCGATGTTGAGGATAACTTCAAGGACCCCGACCATCCCCTGTCGCTGGTGTTCGTCTGCGCCATGTGGCTGACCGGCTTTGACGCGCCCTCCGTCTCCACCCTCTACCTGGATAAGCCCATGAAGGGGCATACGCTGATGCAGACCATCGCCCGCGCGAACCGCGTCTTCCCCGGCAAGGAAAACGGCATCATCGTGGACTTCCTGGATGTGTTCAAATACCTCAAGCGCGCCCTGGCCGAATACGCCTTTGATGACGGCGGCCTGATGCCGGTCAAGGATATCGGCAAGCTGTATGACCAGCTGAACGAAGCCGTCGACCTGACCTTTGCCTATTGCCTTGACAAGGGCGCGGATCTGAGCCGGCTGCTTGGAGAGGATGATACCTTCAAAAACCTCAGCCTCTTTGAGGACTATGCCAACACCATCCTCGGCAACGACGACACCCGCAACGAGTTCAATGTGCTGGCTAACACCGTGCATCAGCTCTACGAATCGCTTCGCCCCGAGATATTCAACATGGGTTTTGACCCCGGGAAGAAAAACGCCGTCCTCTACCTGCAGGACGTGATCTCGGGCACCATCCGCCCGGAGAAGCTTGAAAAAGCAAAGGAACGCATCGGCGAGCTGCTTGATCAAAGCGTCCGCGTATCTGAAGACGCCAGCCGGTATATCATCGACGAAAGCGGCAAAGAGATCGACCTCTCCAAAATCGACGTCGATTCCCTGCGGGAGAAGATGAGAAAGACCCGCAACAAAAACCTGGAGATTGCCGACCTGCGCCTGTACATCGAAAAGAAGCTGGAGCAGATGCTGAAAAGGAATGTCACCCGGTCGAACTTCGCCGAGCGCTTCAGAAACATCATCGACGCCTACAACGCAGGCGGATCACTGAATGATGATTTCTACGAGTTCCTGCTGAAGCTGATGGAAGAGCTGCAGGAAGAAGAAAAGCGGCACATCCGCGAAGAGCTCAGCGAAGAAGAGCTGGAGCTTTTCGACCTGCTCCGCAAAGACAGGCTGACGAAGGAAGAAGAAAAAAAGGTGAAACTTGCGGCAAAAACCCTGTATAATACTTTATGCGAGAAAAAGCGCGAACTGTTTGTCGTCGGCTGGTTCAACGACCCGCAGCCCAAGGAAAAGGTAAGAGACGTCATCATCGCAACGCTGAACCAAACGCTGCCGGATAGTTACGACAGGGAAATCTTCTCGTATAAGCGGGATATCGTATTCAACCACATCGTTGATCAGGCTGTTACCGGGCTGGCGTGGGTGTCGTAGCGGGAGGAAGGAGGAGGGAAACTACCCCACATTCCCCCTTTGAGGCGCTTTCATTGCGCTTATGATGCTAAACACCATTTCTCCAGCGTTTTCAACGGGTTTGGGGTTTTTCAGTAGGCCCTAATTATCGTTTGTTTATTTTAGGAACAATATTAAATTCATTTTCTATCGTCTCGCTTATTAAAACTTTTTGATATACATAATATATAAACGGTAATCTTTCATCTATTTTCCACCACTTTGCTGATAAATGTTCATAATCTGCGCGCAAGTCTTCACATTCGTCAGAAATATATTCTACTAGGGCGTGTTTCAAAACTCATAGCCATGAATAATCAAGCAAGCCAGATAAAGATACAAGCGAGATGAACGAAGGCCAGGAACCGTCTTGCGAGCTTGTCGTAGCGTGTCGCAACTCTTCGAAATTGTTTGAGCTTCTGGAAGAAACATTCTACAAGATGGCGTTCTTTATACAACAACCAATCGCAAGGCCAAGGATTGAGCGCGTTTGTCTTTGGGGGAATGCAATAGTCCGCGCCTTGCGTCTCAATAAACTCACGAAGCTTGATTCCTCCATAGGCTTTATCAGCCAGAACACAACTTCCTCTCATCTCAACGTGGCTGAGAACCTCGGCTGCTATGGAGCTGTCATGGATGTTCCCTCCTGACAGTTGCACATAGATCGGATTACCCAACGCGTCAACGACCACGTGAACCTTCGTGTTTCTGCCACCTCGGCTGATGCCGATGTGCTGGTTTTGGGCGCTTTCTATGTCCCCTTTTTTGCACCGGCGCTAGCTTGATGAGCTTTGACGCTTGTACTATCTATACTCATATCCTGTAAGTCTGCTTCTTCCGCCAGTTCCTCGAAAATCTTCCGCAATATCCCAGAATCCGCCCACTCCTGGAAACGACGATATACGCTGCTCCATGCACCATACCGCTCAGGTAAATCCCGCCATGCCGCTCCGCTTCGCGCAATCCACAGAACCCCGTTAAGCATCTGGCGGTCATCGTTGCGGGGACGTCCTATCTTGCGCCCGGCTTGTCTTTCGAGATATCCCTTTAATTGTTCCCATTCCTCGTCTGTTACTTCGTAGCGTCTTGATGTTGATCCCATTTCTATCACCTCAAGTGCTATATTCAACAGATCTCACATATATCCTTTTGGAT
>CAZVUU010000093.1:2578-8084 GCA_964630465.1 uncultured Christensenella sp. | reverse complement strand
CTCCTAAGCGAAAGGCCGTGCGTTCGAATCGCGCCGGGGACGCCAGAAAAGCCGTGAGATTATAAGGTTTCACGGCTTTTATTATTGTGCTTCATTAACGTAAACACTTTTTAACGATTTATCATATTCCTGATCATGGCGTTCCGTACACACCCTTCTCACCCAAAGCAAACACAGCTCGGCGAAGGGATCTCTGCCCGCCCCGTCTGCTCCGCCAGCCCGCCGCTTTCTTTATCCAGCCTCCATGCGCTTACATCATTGGAATACTGGTTGGCAACAAGCAAATAGCCGCCGCAGCCGGATATCGCGAAGTGTCGGGGCCAGCGGCCGCCGCAGGGATACCAGGCCGCTTCCCCCATCCTGCCGCTCAAACGGTCGAGGGGAAACACCGCGATACTGTCATGCCCGCGGTTAGCAGCGTAGAGAAAACGCCCGTCAGGAGACAGCGCGATGTGCGAGGCCCAGGAAGTTTCATGAAAGGTAGCGGGCAAAGCGTTTTTTGACCCGGCCGGCTGACACCTTCCCTCAAGCCGGCAGCGGAGGACCTCATTGCTCAGTTCCCCGATCACATACAGCTGCCGCCCGTCGGGCGTACAGGCAAAGTGCCTCGGGCCAAAGCCGGGCCGGACTATGATATCCGCCTCAGGCCGGGGGATCAGCCTGCCTTCTTCTGCCTGGTATTCATAAGCTGCCACCCGGTCTGTGCCCAGGTCGCAGCAAAGCAGCTGCTCCCCGCCCGGCAGAAATGAAACAAAATGCGCGTGCGGGCCCTGCTGCCGCTCGGCGTCCGGTCCGCTCCCCTGATGGCTTATGAAGGCAGTCTGCCGCAGAAAAAGCCCCTCTTCATTCACCTGCACCGCGAAAACAGATCCGCTTGAATAGTTGGCCCCCGCCGCATGGCGCCCGTCCGGGCTGAGGGCAAGGTGACAGGTGCCGCTTCCCTCGGTCTCAAAGCGATCTGCCGGGCAAAGCGACCCGTCTTCTTCAATATGATAGGAGGCCAGGGCCGCACGGTCTCCCCTTTCACTTGCAGCGTAGAGTATCTCACCCTTTTTAACGATAAAGGATGGGTTCTCACAGCCCCCGATGCTGCCGGCCTGGCGAAGCGCGCCGCTTTCCCTGTCCATGGCCAGGGTATAGATACCCCGGCTGTCCGTGTCCCGCGTATAAGTGCCGATATAAATCATCTGTTCTTTCACGCCGCTTCATCTCCCTCCCGCCGGCTGTCCGTTCACATGGTAGCACAGCCGGGCCTCCGGGGAAACCGGGAGCTTTTATTTCCTTATAGGGGCATGACAGGATGACAGCATTAAATGAAGAAAGAAACCCATGAGCATCATCTGCAAGGCCGGAGAAAACGACATCGCCGTCGTCACCGCCGTCTTCGGGCGCATCCTCGATGAGGAGGAGGCGGGCCGCGCCAGGGCGCTTTACCGAACGCTTGGCTGCAAGGAGGCCGGCATCGTGCCCCGCGTATTCAAGGGCATCGGGCAGATGGGTCCGGTGCGCCTTGAAAAGAAGCCGGATGAACGAAAGCTGCCGGCCCGCCCGGACAATGAACAGCTGTCATTGTTCCTTGGAATTAAATGCTATATACTCTTGTCAACCCTTGCCCGGGCGTATGGGAAGGACAATCGCTTTTTTCTGATCATGCGCTTTGCATGATCGCCGGGATACAGGCCTTCAGGAGACAGGATGACCGATACACAAAAAGCCTACAGGCGGCACGCGCGCACGTTTCGCGTTATCAAGCCCTTGGTTGCGCCTTTTTTCAGGTGGCGCTTCAACATCCGGGCACTGCCGGCGCCGGACATCAAGGGGCCCTGCCTGGTGCTTGCCAACCATAACTCAGACCTGGACGCGGTGCTGATCCACCTCAGCTTCGGCAGCCTCTTGTATTTTGTGGCCAGCGAGCATATCTTCCGCGCGGGCTTTCTGTCCCGGTTGCTCACGCGCTACTTTGATCCGATCTCGCGGCTCAAAGGCGGCACGGATATCATCACGGTCAGGAAGATCCTCCGCCGGCTGAGGGACGGCAAAAAGGTCTGCATCTTCGCCGAGGGCAACCGCTCCTTCAACGGGCTGACCTGCCCGATCCCGCCCTCCACGGGCAAGCTGGCCCGCTACTGCGGCGTGCCGCTCGTCACCTATAAGCTTGAAGGCGGCTACCTCACCACACCGCGCTGGGCCGATACCATGCGCCGCGGGCTGATGAAGGGCTATGCGGTCAATGTCTATTCACCCGAGCAGCTGAAACTCATGAGCGACGAAGAAGTCAACGCCGCCATATCGGCCGACCTATATGAGGACGCCTATGCCAGGCAGGCTGATGAAAAAATCAGGTTCAAAGGCAGGCGTCTGGCACAGGGGCTGGAGCGGGCCTTGTTTTTATGCCCTCAATGCGAAGGCATCGGCACCCTGCGCAGCCAAAATAATGAATTCAGCTGTTCCTGCGGGCTGCGGGCTGTGTATGATGAATATGGATACCTCAGCGGCGCGCCGTACAGGACGGTGACCGAATGGGATGCCAGCCAGCATGACAGGCTGGCAGAGATCGCTTCCGCGCTGGGGGATCAGCCTGCATTCCTGGACAACCAGGTGCGGCTGCTGCGCGTCTATCCCGATCATGTCAGCGAGCTCCTCTTTCAAGGGCCCGCCTGTATGTACCGCGACCGCATTGAGCTGGGCAGCCATTGCTTTTCAATTCGGGATATCGGCAATATGGCCATTTACGGCAAGGCAAACCTGGCCTTCAGCACGAATTCGGCGCACTACGAAATCAAAGCGGATCCGCCCTTTTGCGGCCGCAAATACCTGGAACTTTACAATATTCTGAAGGGTATGGATCAACATGAACAATCTGACAGCCAACAAGAGTGAGCGTCGCGCACGGCACGCCTGGTACCTGTACGATTTCGGCAACTCCGCCTATGCGGCGGTCATCCTGCTGGCGGTATTCTCTCCTTACTTTAAGGATGTCGTCGTCGGCAGCGGCGCCGAAGGCACGAGGCTGTGGGGCCTCGCCGTGGGCGTCGCTTCGGTGCTGGTGGCGCTCATGTCCCCCGTGTTCGGTACCATCGCCGATTTTACAAAGTCAAAAAAGAAGCTCCTGCTAGTCTTCACCATCCTGTCGGTCGTGTCCACGGCAATGCTGTTTTTTGTCAGAGCGGGGGATATCGTCACAGGCATGCTGTTTTTCATACTGGCCGAGGTCGGCTACCGGGGCGCCCAGGTATTTTATGACGCTCTGCTGACGGACGTTTCCACGCCGGAGACAGTGGGCAGCATCTCCGGCAAGGGCTGGGGCCTGGGCATGCTGGGCGGCATCGCGGCTTTGCTCGCGGTGCTGGTGCCCATGCAGCTGATCGGCAACAGCTTCATCCCATATACCTTCCTGCTCACAGCCCTCATCTACCTGGTCTTCTCTTTGCCCACCTTTCTGTTTGTCAAAGAAAAAAATATCCCCGAGCAAATTCCCTCAGGGATGAACGTGATCACGCTGGCCTTCCGCAAGCTGGCCGAAACCTTTCAGTCTGTGCGCAAACACAAGGAGTTCATCAAATACGCCGTCTCCTTTTTGATTTATAACGACGGCATCATGATGCTGATGGACTTTGCCGCCATTATCGGCGGCACGCTCTTTGGCATGGAGCAGATCGAGCTGATCATCTTCGTAATCCTCATCCATATCTCCGGTGCCGCGGGAGCGCTGCTCTTCGGCAAAATCGCGGATATCCGGGGCAGCAAGCAGGCCATCTTCCTCTCGCTGCTCATCCTGATCGCCTCGGTCACGGGCCTTCTGTTCATCGACCGGGTGCTGTGGTTTTACATCATCGGCTTTGTGGCGGGCTTCTCGCTGTCGGGCGCGCAGGCAGTCAGCCGTTCCATGGTCAGCCAGCTGGCGCCGCGCGAGCAAACAGCCGAGTTCTACGGCTTTTTGTCCGTGGCGGGGCGCACCTCGACCTTTGTGGGGCCCCTGATGTTCAGCACCGTCTCCTTTCGCATGCACAACCGCTATGTCAGCCGGGGCCTGGATGAGCTGCAGGCTGAGCGCTTCGGCCTGCTCTGGGCGATTGGCGCGATCATCGCCTTTTTAGTGATCGGCGCCCTGCTGCTCTTGCTGGTACGCCAGGCAGTCAGGAAGGATCAGCCCCGCAAGCCGCGGTAAGGGCAGTCTTTCTGCCGGCAGCGCGCGCAATCGTGCTTGGGCAGGCCTTCCTCCCGGGGATCGTCGCTCAAGTCCACGCTGTACATCATGGATTTGGCCGGCACAAACAGCCCCGAAGGAAGCACCCGCACATCGGGCAGCGACCCGCGCATCGGCTCAAACAGGCCGGCCTGCGCGCTCAGAGGATAGTCAAAGGGCGCCTCCCTGCGCTTTTTCGCATACAGCCCCCGGGCCGCCAGCTCTTTTGTCAGCAGCATGCCCGTACGCATATCCAAGCGGAATACCGCCTGATCGGCCAGGCTGTTGATCAGGCTGCCCAGGACATAATCGCCCCGTAAAAAGGCGGCCGCCGCCCCTTGTTCTGCCCCTGCCCCGAGGGTCAGGAAGAGGTCGGCGGACTGCCTGTTTTTTATATGGATGCAGCAGCGGATATCAACTGCCCGCTCAAAAGCATCCTGGGCCTCCTCCCAGGCTGCCTCATGGGCCGCATAGGCCGGCAGGCCTTCGTCAAGCTTCAGCCAGCTGTAGATCTCCGCCTTGTCAGGGCGCAGTATAAAATCTTTCCCGTCAAATAAAATTATACTTCCAGCCACCGCGCCACCTGTTCGGCCGCGAAAGCGGCGTCCGTATCCAGCATATCAGCGCCCATGCGCGACAGCTGCTCTGCGGTCATCGCGGCGCCTCCGATCAATATGCGAAAGCTGTCCCGCAGGCCGGCCGAGCGCGCCAGCCGGTCCAAGGCCAAGGCCTGCTCTCCGCCGGCATCGCCAAAGGAGGAGCACAGCACCATGCTCAACCCGTGCTCCCTCACAGCCAGCAGGAAGGTTTCGGGCGGCGTATCCACACCCAGGTCCAGGCAGGCGATCCCCCAGGCGCTGAGCATCATCCGCATATATGCCTTGCCGATCGCGCTGCCGTCCCCTGCCACGGCGCCGATGGCTACCCGTGGGGATCCCTTCTCCCGCCCGTAAGCGGCAGAGGCGACCTGGGCGGCTGCCGTCAGCTGGCAAAAGGGAATATGCCCCTGCCTGTATATTTCCGTCAGCACGGCAATCGCGGCGCGCGCGCGGGCTGCCTCACGCGGCCCCGGTCCGGCGGGCAGGGCCAGCGCCCGGTCCCCGGTCAGGAGACCTTGTACAAAATTCTCGCTCCCCGCGCGCGCATCACGGGGCAGCGCCGACCGGACACGCTGTTTCAGGGCTTCTTCCTCCAAAAAAGAGCCTGCTCGCTCCCTCGGCATCATCTGACGCATCATCCCGCGCAATGCCCTTGGGAATAAGTCAGGCTGCCTTTGGCCCCGGCCGCGTCAAAAAACAGGAGCATCATGCCTCCCCGACG
>CAZVUU010000093.1:0-2568 GCA_964630465.1 uncultured Christensenella sp. | reverse complement strand
ATCTTCATATTCAAGGCCTCCTCCTCGCGTAAAGTTCCGTGCTTTTCATACTCATATGACAGATCATCCCTTTGTTGCCGGGATCCGTAAACACAAAACCCAAGATGGCCTGATTGTATGGACACCAACAGCTCCTGTCAAGCGAACCGGCGACCGGAAAGCCATCTGAGGTAAAAGCACCGGGCAGAGCATCAGGGATGGAGCATATACGGAGCTGCTCAGTTGACAAGGAAGCATCTTACGGCTACAATATGACAATCACAAGTGTTTATGAAGGGCTTATTGCCAGAAAACGGAGGCTGTTTGCTTGCGGGAAGAACGGTTGCTCAGCGTCGGCATTGATATCGGCACCTCTACCACGCAATGCGTATTCAGCGCCCTTACACTGGCCAATACCGCCTCTTCCTTTTCCATACCGCGCGTAAAAATCACGAAAAAAGAGCTGCTCTACCGGGCTGAGCCCCGTATGACACCGCTGAAAGACGCGGACACCATCGACGTCCAAGCCCTGGAAGCAATGATCCGGCGAGACTATCAGCAGGCCGGCATCGCCCCCTCTGATATCCGCCTGGGGGCGGTGATCATCACCGGCGAAGCCGCGCGCAAACAGAACGCGCGCGCTGTCGCTCAGGCTTTGTCCGGCATGGCCGGGGACTTCGTGGTGGCGACGGCAGGGCCCGCTCTTGAGAGCATCCTCGCCGGCAAAGGCTCCGGCGCGGCGCAGATGAGCCGGACGGGCGGCAAGCCCGTGCTCAACCTGGATGTCGGCGGCGGCACCACCAATATGGCCTTGTTTGAACGCGGAGACCCGGTGGGAAACGGATGCCTGGATGTGGGCGGGCGGCTGATCCGCTTTGAGCCCGATGACAGGACTCTGCTCTCCTTTACGCAGGCAGCCGATCTGATCGCCCGGGACAGGGGCATTTCCCTTGCCCCGGGAATGGCGCTCGGCCCCCAAGAGGCCGGAAGCATTGCCCGCCGGATGGCCGGCCTGCTCGAAGAGGCGGCCGGGCTTGCCCCCCGCACGGCCCTGCACGATGCCCTGACGGTGGGACATTCCCTGCCGCTGCCCTGCCCGGCCGAGCTTTTCACCTTTTCAGGCGGCGTCGCGGAGTGCGTCTACGGGGACGGCAGTGGGGGCCTGTCCTTTCATGACATGGGCCGATACCTGGGGCAGGCCATCGCATCATCGGCATTTTTTACACAAAAACGGGTGCTTCGCCCGGCTGAAACAGGACACGCCACGGTGATCGGGGCCGGCGCCTACAGCGTCAATGTCTCCGGGAGCACCATCAGCTATCAAGGGCTGCAGTTTCCTCTGCCTTCCCTGCCGGTGGGCAAGGTGCTCTTAAACAAAGAAGAGCACCTGAGCCGGCTGGAGGCCGAGATTGAGGGGCAGTACCGTATGTTTGAAGGCGAATGCGCCATCTTTTTCGAAGGGCTCCACTCTCCTTCCTTTGATTTTATCGAGGAGGCGGCAGAGAAAATCGCCCGGACCATGACGCCTTATTCTCCGAAGGTGCTGATCCTGAGGGAGGACATGGCCAAGGCCCTGGGGCAGGCGCTGTCGCGGTGCTGGGGCAGGAGCACGCCCTTCCTGTGCATAGACGGCATCGCGCTTGATTACGGGGACACCGTAGATATCGGAACGCCGCTGTCTGGCGGACAGGTGATTCCGGTGGTCGTAAAAACACTCGCGTTTTCACGCGAAGCAGGGAGGTAAAGGAACATGCGCTTGAGCACGCGGCTGAACGGCGAGCATTTTTCCTTCCGGGATATCAGGGAGGTCATGGGCAAGGCAAATGAGGAGAAATCCGGCGATAAGCTGGCGGGCGTAGCCGCCTCCAGCCCGCAGGAGCGCGTTGCGGCGCGCATCGTGCTCTCCGGCCTTCGGGTCAAGGATATTTGCGAGCACCCCGCCGTGCCCTATGAGCAGGACGAGGTGACCCGGATGATCCTGGACGGCCTCAACATGCATGTCTACCGTCAGCTGCAGGATCTGCCCATCGGCGGTCTGCGGGAAATGATCCTGAAAGCATCGCCCATAGAGCTCGAGCGCCTGCGCCGAGGCCTGTCCAGCGAGGTGATCGCGGCAGTCTGCAAGCTGATGAGCAACCTGGACCTCATCTATGCCGCCGCCAAAATGCGCGTGGAAGCCACCTGCGTGACCACCATCGGCAAGCCGGGCACCCTGTCGGTGCGCCTGCAGCCCAACCACCCCACCGACGACGTGGAAGGCATTACGGCATCTGTGCTCGAAGGGCTGTCCTACGGCGCGGGGGACGCGGTCATCGGCCTAAACCCCGTTGACGCTTCCTGTGACAGCGTACAGGCCATCCTGACCCGTTTTGAAGAGCTCAAGCAGAAGTACCGCATCCCCACACAGATCTGTGTGCTGGCCCATATCACTACCCAGATGGAGGCCCTGCGCAAGGGTGCTCCCTGCGATCTGATGTTCCAGAGCATCGCCGGCAGCGAAAAGGCCAACGCCGCTTTCGGCATTTCGGCGGAACTGATTGCCGAGGCGAAGGACCTGATGGCCGGGGAGGGCAGCTCCCACGGACCCAA
>CAZVUU010000092.1:0-8413 GCA_964630465.1 uncultured Christensenella sp. | reverse complement strand
AGCGGTTGCCATCGTCTTCCCAAGTCTTGCTCCCGGAGATGTCCACCGTGATCAGGTCGTTCGTGAAGTTCGCGTCCGTCACGTCACCCGCCGCACCCACGCTGCCGCTCACCGCGTCCGTCGTGCTCGGCGTGTAGCCCGGTACAGGCGTTTCCTTCACCGCGTACTTGATCTCCGTCAGTACGCCGTCCACCAGTTTGTGCCTCGGCAGCTTCTCAAAGATATAGCTCCAGGGTTCCGTCCCGGTGCTCGGCGTAGCCGTCCATCTCGGGGTCTTCTTCTCGGACGAAACCGCGCTTTCCTTCACTTCAATGGGCGATTCGAAATCGGTTATGTCGTACAGTGTCACGTCCAGATCGCTCGGCCTCGTGCCGTAGCGGTTGCCATCGTCTTCCCAAGTCTTGCTCCCGGAGATGTCCACCGTGATCAGCGTATTCCTGATGGCCCGCTTCGCGGGCTCCACCCCAGTCTGAGGCCCTGAGCTGCCACTGCCATAAGCAGGCTGGTAGGAAGTTTTATATCCAGGTACCGTATCTTCAGAGACCCTATATTGGTATTTGAATGCACCAACATCAGCCGTCTGTTCTGTCTTCGGGGCATAAACGGGCAGATTATCCCATATTGCCGTTTCCGTCCAATACGGTTCTGCAGTCCCCTTGACGATGGTTTTGACCGCAGCGTCGCTAAAGGGCATGCCCCCAGCCGAGTCAATGCTTGTTGTTTGTTTAGACAGATCGATCCATGTATTATTTCTTCCTTTGACCCACAGACGCACAGTAACTTCTTCAGGCCGCGTCTGCGAAGCCCAATCCTCATCCCCTGCCCATGTCTTCGTCGCCGAAACGCTCATGGGGGTGATGTCCTCGCGTTCATTGGTAAAGCTGAAGAAGTCGCCGTCCTTGGTCACATTTATTATGCGATATTCTTCCATGCCCTCCATAATCTCAGTCACGCTAACGCTATCATCCTCAAAATCCGGCACGGTGAAATCAGCGACCCATCGGTTCTTATTTCTGCCGATGCCGCTTCCCACGTTCGACCTTGGATCAGTATCGGTCGATTCAGTGACGAGACTTAGTATCACACTAACTGGATATCCTGTCCCGTCCGGCGCTGTCCAGATCAGCTCGTATTCAATCTTGCTTGGCCTTGAATCGTCGCGGTTGTTATCATCCACCCAATCCTTCACGAAAAACAATTTCCTTGTGGGCATAGAGTTCGTGATTTTGGATACCTTGCCTTCAACCTCAGGATTCCCGGGCTCATTTATCATGCCGCCGTCAACGTTTCGCTCAACCACACGATACTGCCATTTGGCGGCGTCACCCGTTCCGGAGGCAGAGGCGGGTTGGTACTCGGGCAGCTTATCCTTGAACTCCCCTTCCGTGACCTGGATGTACAGCTCATCAAGCATATGGTCGAGCAATTCCTCGTCGTCCACTGTGCGCTTGACCAGATTGTCCGGATCGGGGCCGTCATCACCCAGATATACATCTTCCCAAGCATCAGTATCGCTTGCGCGGCGCTGTACGACAAAGTCCACCGATGTCGGCAGCACCCCCAGGTCATACAGTTCCTGCATGGCTTTTTTGTCAAGCGGTTTATTGTCATTACTGTTGATCCAGCTCTTATCCACCACCAGGTTTACGGTTTTCAGGGTATTGGTCAGGCTATTGCCCGAAGTCGTGGGAGTCCCCTCCATACCTTCGATAGGCTTCCCTGTTCCGCTCTTTGCGTAATAGGTATTATAAGGCTCATCCAAAATCTCCACGACTTTATACGTGTAGAGATTGCCGTTGGTATGATGCGTGGGGAAATTGCCCGTAAAAGTGATCGTCCACGGATTCGTACCTCTATTGATGCTCTGACTGTCCGTAGTAACGTCCTCTTTGATACTTGGCGCAGCTTCACGTATCAGCTTAAAGGAAACCGCACCATCGGGGGGATCCGTCTCCACAGGCCTTGTTCCCCAGGTATTACCCTGATCCGCCCAAGACTTGGTGAATACCAGTTCATTATCTCCATCATTTGTGTATGTGTTGGTGAATTTTGCGTCGTTTAGATCCTCTGCATCAATAACAGGCACATCCACAAGCTGGTGATCGCCATAGCTGGTGCCGTATCCGAAGATGTGGCTTTTAGCCCAATCGTTTGTGCCATATGTATCATCTGACGTAGATCCATAACCCCCTATCGGCCTCTCCACCACGAAGTACTCGTACAGCGAGCCATCCGGCGCGTGCTTGGGCAGGTCATCCACCTGTAGTTTGAATGTCCAATCACCGTCATCGTTATATTCAGGGATGACCCCCCCATCTAATTTCCTCGTATCCAACAGAGATGTATACGTCGCCGGTTCGCCGCCGTCCGTAGGTGGAAACGGCGACGTCCATACCTGATAGATATCAAAGTATACATCCGGATAGGTATCCTGCCCGGTTTGCTTACCGGTCCAATTCCAGGTCTTAACGATGTTCAGCGCCACCTTCTCATCGCTGTTGAAAGTATTGCTGATGAGGCCGCTGCTGAAGTTGTTATTCATATTATAAAGCGAGGCCGGATCTTTCCCGCCGCTTCCCTCGGGCAGTTCATTCTTAATGGTCTCCCTGACAGCATAATGATATAGAATTCCCCAGGGGTCATACTTCTGTACTCCGGGATTTTCATCGCTGACAGGTGCGCCCATTGTGGAGCCTTTGGGTAGGGTATAGCCATAGTTAAACGGCTTTTTAGAATCGATGGGCAAGGTAACTTCATCCACCGTAGCCAAATCACCAAAGTTATCCTGTGTGATCACATCCAAGCTGCGAATCAATTGCAGGTCCACCTCGGGCAGTCTGCCAGCTTTACGGAACCATGCAGGTATCTGCAGCCAAATCTTGATGCCCACGAAGACAAACTGATCCTCCAGGCGGTTGATGATGGTGTCCGGACGGTCGCCTTCATTGCCCGAGCGGGCGACGGCAAAGTTACCCTCCATTGCATTAATGGGCTTCCATTTACCCTCAATCTCATCAATCTCTGCATCTGGATAAGCACCCTTGCTGCTATTCTGATTCCCATTGGGCCATCTATCGTCTGCCGCAAGGTAATATCCCTTGTACTCGCTGCCGCTTTGCACGATGGTTTCACGCACCCGGTACTCGTAGCGATTGCCATCGCCATCAAAAAGCGGGTATCCCTCGCCGAAGTGATTTTCCCAGATATACTCTGCGCCGGAATGCCAGCGTTGTATATACTCCCTGAAATTGGGCTCATCAGGCACTCCCGCGATGCCTCGTTTCAGCGTCAGGCTGATGTCCGGGCGGCGGGGGTCGCCACCCTTCCCCCCATCCAGCCAGACTTTGCGGATCATCAGCGGCGTGGTGCCGCCGAGCTGGTTGGTAAAGGCGGCGGAAATTTTATCTGAGTCGGGGACGGAGCCGAGGTCGGGGTCCGGCCAATGCTGATTCTCCTTACCGTAGGTGATTGTTTGAGCATCACTGAAGCTCAGCACAAAGCTGGAAGCCGCGACAGGCCATTCGACAGCAGATCCTCCGGGCAATGCCTGGATCGCGGCTAGGATGTCCTCTCCCGGAATCTGGTGGTCCACAAAGTCCAGTACCTCTTTGCTTCCCTCTGATTCAAAGGTGAGCGATACCTCACGCAGACTGTATGGGATCAACTTGCCCTTACCATCGTACTTCGGTACGGCAGCTTCGCCATTCTCGTTCTCAAGGATAACAGTGTCTCCCGCAAGATTAAGGTCTCCCGATGCCGCCTCTTCGCCACCGTTCATCAGCGCAAACTGGGCCGTGAGCGACATTTCATCAGGAATAAGCTCCTCTAACGCCCCCACATTCCATTTCTTTGAGACCTCTGCCTCAACCAAGCCGACCCTGCGGTTGGTGACGCGGAAGCCGGAATGGTCATAGTCCCAATCATTGGCATCAACTGCCTCCGTAAACACTTCATACGCGTGATGGTCGGAAACAGCCTTGCCTGTGCCGTCCACCCTCGGGCCTGTCAGGAGACGGAACTTATAGTTATCGGTGCCTCCCGATGTGCTAATTTCTCGGATAACAAAGTCATCCCGTGTGCTGCCAGGGTATGTGGTCGAGAGCTCCTGAACCATCTCCTGAGGGACATGAACCAGACGATGCCAACCCATACCCTCGGTAATAGAGATATCCTGATAACCTTGCACTTGTTGCAAATTGCCACGGTCATTGTAGAACAGCCCAACCGTCACGTAGCCGGGCCGGCGGGAAATATCCTCATCGTCCAGCCACCTTTTTTCCACTTCAAAGCGCCAGCCGCCCCCGTCGCCGTAGACATTGTATATATCGGCCCGCTTGACGCCATCCTCGCCCCGCTCATATTCAATACGGTCAAAATGGTATCCTTCAGGGAGAATGGATGTATTTATCTCGCGAACCTCATAGATATATTCATAGCCTTCGGGATCATACTTAGGCAGATTCTGAAACAATCCCTCCTCGTCCCAGGGAGCGGTCATGATGAAGGTATCGGTGCTGCCATCCTTGAAGGCAAGATTGCCGGACAGATGATCAGCTTCCAAATCAGTCACTTCCCGGAAGTCACCATCCGCGTCATCATCCGCAGACTTCCCGGACTTCCGCACAAGCTGTATTTCGATCCGGGCATCCTCCGGAACACCATCAGACGGGGACCATATCTTCTTAACCTTGATCTCCGTTTCGCCGACAAGCGTGTTCGTGATTTCTCCCGTTTCCCCGTAGGCAACTTGAATCTGATATTTGCGTCCGTTGAGTGTCAGCTCCATCGGATTGGGATCGGGATACCCCTCCGATTCGTCGTCATTAAAGTTCTCCCAATCGGTTCCATCCAAGGTCGCGCCTACTTCGATCACGCGGTATGTGATTTTTTGGTTGTTTTCATCGTATTCGGGTAAGGGATTTCCGCTGCTGTAGGTGAAGACCCCCCGCCGGGTAAAAGCTTCACCCCGGAAGCCGGGAACGGTGATATCCTTCACCAAGTCCGTTCCGTTCTCTTCCTTCACGCGTATCCATTTGCCATCTTCGCCCTGTTGCTCCAGCCGCAGTTTAACGCTGCCGCGCATGCCCTGCAGGACGCGGGCGTTCCAGGTTTTTTCATAGCCGGCACCGCCCTGGGGCTTCTGCCGATTGGTGATCTTACCGCCGGCGACAACGTAATCTTTCTCACTTGGGAACCCTGTGCCGCTGTTATCAATGACGGATTCATATAGGCCCGCTTTTGCTCCGCTAAGCACTTCTCTGATGTAGTACACATACTCATCGCCGTTTTCGTCATAGCGTGGAAGGCCCTTCCAAGCATCATTCGCCATGAGATAGCTCTGGGCATCACCGAACTCACTGCCCGCGAAATCCTTCCATTTACCATCATTCCATACCCAACTGTCATGTCCGCCGACGGGTGCCTGAAGGTCGAAGGCCGCATCAGCCCCCCCCTCCAATGGATCAGCCATGCTTGCGGGGAAACGGTAGAGGTAGAAAGAGACAACGACATCCTCAAGCTCGCTGGTATCAAGCGCATTGCCCTGATCATCTTCCCAACGCTTGGTAAATGTAAAGTCAGTCGTTGATTCCAGTGTATTGCGAAGCGTGCCGCCGGGATATACCTCTGTCGGTTCTATCATGGTGCCGTAGGGGCTGACATTGCGGACGCTGGGGACAAAGCTATGGTCATTATCTTCAAAAAAGCCATCGTCGTGTAGCTCAGCATTCAGACCGATGATGTCTTCCTCATACCAGTATTCATAGGGCATGCCATCCGGGGCGAACTCTGGCAGATCTTCTGTGACCAGAGTCCACTTCGATAATTCTGTAACCTCAAGCTTCCAGGAGAAATCTGTCACCTCAACAGGATCCTCAACAGACCCTTTGATTTTACGCCATAAAGTCATATGAGCCAGCCAAAGATCAGTATCAACCGGCTTAGAAATCTCATCGGGGTGATGATATAAATCTCTCCAGTGTTTGAAAATGGAAAAGGCGGTCTTTTTGGTGTTCCGAATGCCCGTTGTTATCCCATCATCATTTATGATGTTTTCCTGAATGTAGTTGTCGTTAAAGGCTTCACCGCTGACTGCCTGCACTAGTTCATAAACAATAGGGTTTCCGTGAGCATCGATCGTTTCAAGGCCCGGAAAAATCACCTTGGTTTCATTGTATGATTGAGGGCTGACAGTGCCTTGAATATCGTTTCCGCCGGCGTCTTTAACATACCCTTCTTGGTCCTTAATTTTAAGATAATAGCTTATATCCGCGTCCTGCGGGCGAGCATTGTCCTCGTTGTTGTTATCATTCCAATAAACAGAAAAGCTGATGTCTTTGATAGGCTGAAGGGTGATGGGAGCTGCATCCAAAGCCAAACCGCTAAATGTTCCGGATGCTACGGTCCCTTTTTTGACATCGTTGCCCTTGATGACATTGACCTTGTAACTTCCGGCCATAATGTCAAATACGTACTGTACCTCCCAGTCAGGCTGACCTGCGGTCGGGTTGTCAATTGTTGTTGTAATGGTAACAATGGGCACGTTTGTCGGAGAAAAGCTACCGCTGACGCTGATAGACATGTTTGATGGCAGAGTATCATCTTCGCTCAAGAACTTATAACCAGTGTATACGCCGTAACCATTGTACTCCAACGTAAACTCAGGTGTTTCGAATTCAATTTCTGGTGGTGGAACAATCCCGGTTACCAAATCAATAATGGTTCCTCTAAATTTATAACCAATCAACTCAGGTAAAGGCTCGACAGGGAAAAAGCCCATGGGCATGATCATCCCAAAGCCTTCAAACCCTTCAAGAACTTCAAGCCCATCCATCACTTCGAGGTCATCCGTCTCTGCGGGGTCTTTCGCACCTGCAGAGCCTTCCGTACCTTCAAGCTCGTCCATATCTGTGGGCTCATCCGCATATTCAGGTTCATCCGCATCTGCAAGGTCTTCCGCCTCTTCAGGTTCATCTGTATCTGCAGGATCTTCCGCCTCTCCAGGCTCGTCCATATCTGCAGGATCTTCCGTCACTCCAGGCACGTCCGTATCTGCAGGCTCGTCCGTATTTGCAGGTTCATCCGTATCTGCAGGATCTTCCGCCTCTCCACGGCTATCCGTTACCTCAGCCTCTTGTTCACTTCCACTTGCACTGGGGAAATAATTCCACGGACCTTGGCCCTCGTTGACGGGCTCGCCAGCATAGAGCGCAGGGCTGCCATCGTACAGGACCGCGTAGGTCTGAGGGCCGGCAATACCGTCTATATCAAGCTGGTTATCCTGCTGGAACAGCATCAGGGCTGCTTTGGTCTCCTCACCAAATACGCTGTTGACCAGAGATTCATTCAGATAACCCAGATCGGCTAAAGCCTGCTGCAATCGCCTGACATCCTCGCCTCGAGCGTTGAGGCGCAGCAATACAACAGAAATCTGTGTTGCAGGCTTTGCCATCGGCTCTTCTGTAAAAGCTGGCTTGATCGGCTCTGCTGCGGCAGGCTCCTCAGCCGGCTGCGCTGTGGCGGGCACATTGGAGGGTTCTTCACTGGATGCCGCTGTCGGCTCATCCGTGAGTGACCATGTCGGTTCATCCGTGGGTACTGCTTCATCGTATGCAGTCTCAGTGATATCCTCAGCATATGATGACAGCAACGTCGGCTCCACCGTTGAGAAGATAAGGATGACGACCAGTAATGACGCCAACAACCGTTTTAACATGACAATGAATCCTCCTTGACCATCCTGAAGCATGAAAGGTATACTTATAACATCATGCATGAATATATCTTTGCCTATTATAGCTTTTTATTTCAGAATAGCAATAGTTATTATTGTAAATATTAAGAATTATGTGTATTTCATGTCTTTTTCTTGAAATTTTAGCCTTAATGCTCTCATATACACAGCATGCCATATGAATCTTGCTTAACTTATGAATGCGATTTATACTTGATATGGACTTCGGCGGCGGAGAAATGAAGTGAAAATGATTCATTTAAATAAAAAAACTGTCACAACCACTGCTGTGTCCAAATTATTTAAACGACCTTTATCTTGACGGGGCGGTATCGTGACTCAAATGACCGGATGCCAAAGCGGGATCATTTTACACCGGTAAAAGGCCATGAACCACGACCGGATGAGAACGGAGTATACCTCAATGACCGAAAAAAAAGACAAAACACGCAGATATCGCCTGATCATGGCCTTGCTGGCTCTGATCTTTCTGATCAGCGCCGGCTGGTTCGCGTACTATCTTTATGATGACTACCGCAGCCGGGCTACGCTGGCCGGGTTGGCTGAAGACATAGACGCTGTACGCCACCTCATGACCGGCATTGAGGATGAGGTATCGGCCCCTGAACCGACGGTTGAGGAGAATCTCACTCCGCCAGGCGCAGACAAAGAAGGCGGGGA
>CAZVUU010000091.1:0-8429 GCA_964630465.1 uncultured Christensenella sp. | reverse complement strand
TCCCCGGTGGAATACCTCAACAACTACTCTGTCCAAAATGTTTGACTAACCTACATTTTCAGAACATATATGCTCCAGCCTGTTTCTTTATCCCATGCCGCTCAATGATATCCCGATGCCTGTTCAGCACCTCTTTGCCTTCCGGCGTGATCCGGCAGCGGCGAAGTGCCGTGAAGTCTGCCAGTTCTTTCTCGTTGAAATTTTCAAAAGCTCTCTTCAGCAGCTCTTCTTTTTTACCGGATAAGGAAAGGCTTTTTTGTCTCAGCAGGCGTTTAATTCCAGCGGCATTGAGCAGCGGCAAGCTGTCTGCGACATCGCCGATGACAGCATAGCCCTTTTCGACCAATACCTGCTTGCTCTCCTCGGCCTCCACACCATAGCGGTATTCAAAATACTGGGGCGCGATAAATTCGTTGGTGATATTGGATACGTCGACCAGCCACAGCATCACGATGTGGCCGGGCAGGAGGCCTTCTTCGGTACGCACCATGTTGACGCGGCTGACACGGCTGTAGGGGAAGCGTTCGGGCGTTTTGACCCAAGCCTCCAGGTCTCTGTCCTTTGATATATAGGGCTGTTCGGGATAATCTCAGTATACAGGGTGGGTGATCCGGTCCATGCTGTCCTCCTCTCAGGCTTGGGTCTTCTCTTATTATACCTGTCTTGATACAATGTATGCATCAATGAAAGGCGGATGTGTATGGACGCACATAGCAGGGATCTGCTGTTGACGAAAATGGAAGACCTGACCCGCAAGGCACTGAAGACCGGCTTTGCGCACAGCAAGTTCGTAAGTCCCGCGGAGGCGGCGGAACTCAGCCGGGCTTATTCGACCAGACGTGATATCCGTTTCATTGCAGATGGCGGTTTTGAAGGCGCCGAGCGCGTGATCTTTCTTTTTCTTCAGCCGGATTGGGGCAGCTTTGAGCGGGAAGAGGTGCTGGCCGTCGTTGAACTGCGCCACCGCAGGCAGGATACGGTGCGGCACCAGGATGTGCTGGGCTCCGTTCTGGGCCTTGGCCTGTCGCGCGAAGTGATGGGCGATATCCTGATCCAGCCCGGGCGCGCCGTTTTCGTATGCCTGGCTTCCATCGCCGATTATGTGATCGATCGTATCGAAAAACCGGGACGTGTCGGCGTCAGCCCGCAGCGCATTCATCTCTCAGACCTGCCCGTCCTTGGCGGCAGCCTCAGTGAAAAGCAACTGACCGTCGCATCCCTCAGGCTGGACGCGCTGTGCGCGGCGTCCTTTCGCCTCTCCCGCGGGGAAGCCGCGCAAGCGATAGAGGCCGGACTGGTGCGCCTGAACCATCAGCCTTGTCTGAGCACATCCAAAACTGTGGAAGAAGGCGCCATCATTTCGCTGCAGGGCAAAGGGCGGGTGAAGCTGATGTCCGTCATGAGCGTAACAAAAAAGAGCCGGCTGCGCCTGACCCTGGGCTTTTACGGAGCCCTCATTCGGGCAACCTGAATCCTTCGGGAAACTCCATCCGACCAGTCAAAGGACGGTTGTTTCTGTCGAGCGCGGCCTTCAGCTGCGCTTCTCCCCGTTCCACTTCTTCCAACAGCATACCGGGCGAAATGCGCAGCGCGCCGTGTCCCAAAGCGATCAGCTGGACCACGCTGTCCCCCGTCGCCACGGTCACGCGGTGTTTTTTCCCGATCTCATAGCTGACCTTTTCGATATACTCGTCTGCCGTCTCAGCTTCTTTGGTATAGACGACATTGATGTTGTGATAGCGTATGACGCGCTGGGCTTCTCCTTGCACACGGTAGGCGTCGAACACCAGTATGATCTCCCGCTCATCCATGCCCTTGAAGCTGCTCATACGGTTCATCAGGGCCTGTCGGGCGGCGTCCATATTATCCTGAGCCAGGACGCTCAGATCCTCCCAGGCGTGAATGATGTTATAGCCATCCACCAGGAGATAATCAGGCTTTTCGTAGCGCGGTGTGTGAGCAGGCGGCGGATCGGCCGCCGTTTTTTTAAGCACTTTCCTGGCCGGCTCAAAGCCATGCGCTTTCACCTTGCCATAGGTGCGTTCAAAGATCGCCTGTACTTCTTCAGGCGAAATCTGATAGGATGCCTGACTTTCGGCGCTGCCCGAAACCCCATTATTCTTTGAATAGGGCGGCGCGTAGCTCTCGCGGCCAAGGTGCATGAAGCTTTCCGCCTGATACCATTTGACGGTCATGCCCGCTCCCTGTGAACAGAACACGGAATCCGCCGGATGTTCCGTATCAGCCTCCGGGTCATAGCCGATGGCGGCGACCGCTTCTTCCTGCCCGGGAGAGGGAGCGAAGCCGGAAAAGTCAAAGCTCAGCTTTCCGCTTCCATGCGTATATTCACGGATATCCCCCGCATAACCTCTCATGAAGGAGACGGGCGCTTCGCCCGTGATCAGCGCCTTTTCTCCGTCATTTAACTGCAGGGTAATGCTCTCCCCTACACGCTGCAAATCATTCATGGCGCGCCCGACAGAGGAAGCGGGCAGCTCCAGTCTGAACGTATACCAGGGCTCCAGCAGCTGACTTTTTGCTTTCATCAACCCCTGGCGCAGCGCGCGCAAAGAGGCCTCTCTGAAGTCGCCGCCCTGCGTGTGCCTGTTATGCGCACGGCCCGCCAGCAGGGTGATCTTCGCATCCGTCAAGGACGAACCCGTCAGCACACCGCGCAGATCCCCCTCCTCCAGATAGCTCAGCACCAGGCGCTGCCAGCTTTGAGACAGAATGTCATCCCGGCAGGCGCTTTCAAACACAAGCCCGCCGCCGCGCGCAAGGGGCTCAAGCAACAGATGAACCTCAGCATAATGGCGCAGCGGCTCAAAATGACCCATGCCGATCACAGGCGAGAGGATCGTTTCGCGGTATACGACATTGCCCGCGTCAAAGCTGACCGCCAGATTGAAGCGCTCAAGAATAAGCGCCGCAATGACATCAAGCTGCACTTCCCCCATGATCTGCAGCCGGATTTCTTTGGTTTGCTCTGTCCAAGTAAGAGAGAGCTGCGGATCTTCCTCCTCAAGCTGGCGGAGCTGGCGCAATACAAGGCCGGGATCGGCCCCCTCGGGCAGCAGCACCCGATAGCTGAACAGGGGCGTCAGCTGTGGCCCGTGCCCCGAAGGCTCATCCCCCAGACCTTCGCCGGGGTGCGCAGCTGACAGCCCGGTGACCGCGCAGACCGTCCCCGGCGTTGCCGCCTCTGCCGCCTGATACCTGGCACCGGAGTAGATACGGATCTGGTTGACCTTCTCTTCCCATGCCTTGCCCTCAGCATCGATCCCCTTGAGCGCGTCACGCACCCGGAGCTCTCCGCCCGTGATCTTCACGTGCGTCAGCCGCGTGCCCTGATCATCCCGCGTGACTTTGAAGACCTTCGCTCCGAAAGCCTCCCCGTAGCGCGGTAAGAGGGTGTAGCGGGCGATGCCTTCCAGCAGCGCCCGTACCCCCTCCATCTTCAGCGCGGACCCGAAAAAGCAGGGATACAAAGCTCGGCTGCGGATCAGGGCGGCAATGGTTTTATCCTGGATGATACCCCCGCTTAAAAACTCATTGAGAGCACTTTCCCCGCACAGGGCGACTTCCTCATAGAGATCCGCTTCTTTGCCGGCAAAGCGTACAAAGCCGTCACCGAAATGGCGCTTGAGTTCCAGCATGATCTGTCCGGCATCTGCCGCAGGCAGATCCATTTTGTTGATGAATAAAAAGACGGGTATCCTGTGTCGTTTCAACAGCTGCCACAGCGTCAGAGTATGGCTCTGTATGCCATCCGCCCCGTTAATAATCAGAACAGCATAGTCAAGTATCCCAAGCACCCGCTCGGTTTCTGATGAGAAGTCGATATGCCCCGGCGTGTCCATCAAAGTCATGCTGCCTTCGCCCAGCGGCATGATCGCTTGCTTTGAAAAGATGGTGATCCCCCGCTTGCGCTCCATGGCATCGGTGTCCAGAAAGGCGTCCCGGTGATCCACACGGCCCAAACGGCGCAAGGCCCCGCTTTCATACAGCAGAGCCTCTGACAAGGTAGTTTTGCCGGCATCCACATGTGCCAGGATGCCGACGACCAGATTGTTTCGCACAATATACCCCCGTCAAGGCATGATACTGATATTTTAACACGCCGGGGCAACAAATCCAAACCTCAGGACTCGCTTGAATACCTTGAAAGAAACTGCCTGGTGCGCTCCTCCTTTGGAGAACCGATCACGGTTTGAGGCGGGCCTTCTTCAATGATCATGCCCTCATCCATGAAAATCACATGATCCGCCACATCCCTGGCAAAGGCCATCTCATGGGTCACGATGATCATGGTTGTGTTCTGCTCAGCCAGGCTGCGCACCACCCGAAGCACCTCTCCGGTCAGCTCCGGGTCAAGCGCTGAGGTCGGCTCGTCAAAGCAAAGGATACTGGGGTTGAGCGCCAGCGCCCGCGCAATGGCGACCCTCTGCTGCTGCCCGCCGGAAAGCTGGTGGGGGTAGGAAGCTGCTTTTTGCGATAGCCCCATGCGCTCCAGCAGCGCCCTTCCCTGCGCCTCGATCTCCTGGTGACGGGCGGATGACAGCCGCCCCTCCTGCTCCCTGGCCAGCAGCTCACTCGCCAGGATGATGTTTTCAAGCGCCGTATATTGGGGGAACAAGTTGAAGGACTGAAACACCAGCCCGAAATTGAGCCGCCGCTTTCTGATCTCCTGTTCGCTCTGCATCGCGGCATTCCGCGCGTCAAACAGTACCTCCCCCCGCAGGCGGATGATCCCCCCGTCGGGGCGCTCCAAAAAGTTCAGACAGCGCAGCAGGGTGGTCTTGCCCGAGCCGGAGGAGCCGATGATCGCCAACGCCCGTCCCTCCTCCAGAGAAAAGCTGATGTCACACAGCACCCTTACGCCGCCGAAGCTTTTGTTGATGTCCTCCACTTCCAGTATGGTCATATTTACCTCATTATGCTTTAAAATAATCCAGACGCTTTTCCAGCCGGTTGAACAGCAGCGTCAATATGCCCACAAAGACCAGAAAGAAAAGCCCTGTCGAAAACAGAGGCCAGATCAGACCCTTTGAGGTATATTCCTGCGCCATCATGATGATCTCCTTGATGGAGATGATGCGGGCGAGGGATGTATCCTTGACCAACGTGATCACTTCGTTGCCCATGGAGGGCAGTATGCGCTTGATGACCTGAAGCAGCGTTACCCGAAAGAAGATCTGTACCCGCGTCATGCCAAGCACCTGCCCTGCCTCCGTCTGACCGGCGGGGATGCCCTGAATACCGCCTCGAAAAATCTCTGAAAAATAACAGGCATAGTTGATGATGAAAGCCACCGAGGCCGCCGTAAACCGGGCGCTGCTGCCGGAGCCCCATAAAGGCCCCCATCCAAGCAGCCCCGGCGCAAAAAAGATGATCAGCACCTGAAGCATCAAGGGCGTCCCGCGAATGACCCAGACAATGCCCGCCGTCAGCCAGGACAGCGGTTTGAAGCGGCTCATCGAGCCGAAGGAAATGATCAAACCAAGAGGCAAGGAAAACAGAAGAGTCACGAAGAAAAGCTGGACATTCAGGCCAAAGCCTTCAAACAACCGCCCGATGATCGTATTGATATCTGTCATGTTAAACCTTAATCATAGTCAGGCGGGGGCAGAATACAGTTCTGCCCCCGCAAATGAGTTCACTTGATTGTCAGATCGCCAGATCCAGCCCGTACTTCTCAGCCAATTCCGCCAGGAATCCGCTTTCCTTGAGGGTCATAAAGGCCTTGTTGACTTCCTCGGCAATGTCACTGCCCTTGCGGAAGGCGACACCGTAATCCTCCACACCCAGGCGGTCCACGATCTTCAGGTTCGCGTAATCGGTGCCTTCGCCGATCATGGCGTTTGCCAGGGTCAGGTCAAGCACGGCGGCGTCGGCAGTGCCGGCTGCCACTTCCATCAGGCAGGCAGTCTGAACCTCTTTTGCGATATACTCCGCCTGTGACAGGTTTTCGTCGTCCTGAACGCTGGTTTCACCGGCGCTTCCGGCTTCCGCCACGACCGTTTTGCCGATCAGGGACGCGGTGGTCTCATACTCGGTGCCCTCTTTTACCACGACCGCCTGCGCGTTTTTCACGTAGGGGATGGTGATCTCCATCTGCTCCTTGCGGTCGTCATTGATGGTCAGGCCATTCCAAATGCAGTCGATGGTTTTTGCGTTCAGCTCAATTTCTTTTGTTTCCCAAACGATCTCAACAAACTCCGGGGTCAGCCCGAGTATCTCCGAGACGGCCATGGCCAGTTCGGTGTCAAAGCCGGTGAACACGCCGCTCGTGTCTGTGTAGTTCATGGGCTCGTAGACGGTATAGCCGATGACAAGCGTGCCTTTTTCCGTCACATGATGCAGATCGCTCTCCTCAGCCGCCAATACCGGCACGGCAAACATCGCAAGGACCAGAGACAGGGACAGTAATTTCTTGAACATCGCGTATACCCTCCTTCATCTTTTTCCCGGCTTTCGCCCGGATTGCAGGCATCATAGCACAGATTATGAAAGAAAGGAAGTATAAAGTTGCATATTGATGATTTTTTATGCTCTATGATGAAGCGAATGCACTAAAAGGTAAAAATATGGCATAGGTATGCATCTGCAGACTTTTATGACCCTGTTCGGCAAACTCAGGCCTTGATCCCCAGCTTCTTCTCCAGATACTCATCATAAGTTCCCCGGAAATCGACCATTCCATCGGGAGTTATATCAATGATACGGTTTGCGACGGAGCTGATCAGTTCGTGGTCATGTGAAGCAAACAGAATATTGCTGTTGAAATCATTCATGCCGTTGTTCAGCGCGGTAATCGTCTCCAGATCCAGGTGACTGGTCGGCTGATCCATCAACAGAACATTGGCCTCTTTCAGCATCATGCGCGCAAGCATGCATCGCACTTTTTCTCCGCCCGAGAGGACGGCTGAGCTCTTGAACACCTCATCCCCCGAAAACAGCATTTTGCCAAGAAAACCTCGCATATAGGTGTCGGTGGTATCCTCCAAAGAAAACTGACGCAGCCAGTCAAGTATATTCAGCGGCTTGTCCACCGGAAAGAAACCCGTATTATCCTTGGGAAAATACGATGTTGTAATCGTGATTCCCCAGCGCGCCTCGCCTGAATCCGGCTCTTCTTCGCCTGCAAGCACCTCAAAAAGTGCGGAAACAGCATTTTCATCCCCGATAAAGGCAATCTTATCGCCTTTTTCCACGGTAAAGCTTATGCCTTCAAATACGCAGGCGCCCTCAACTGTCTTCTTCAGGCTGTCCACCCTGAGGATTTCATTGCCGACATCACGGTTTTTCACAAAGCCGATGAAGGGATAGCGCCGGTTGGAGGGTTCGATCTCATCGGGTGATAGTTTTTCCAGCAGTTTTTTTCTGGATGTTGCCTGACGGGATTTGGAGGCATTGGCTGAGAAGCGCTCAATGAAGGTCTGCAAAGCCTTGCGCTGCTCTTCCTTTTTCTTGTTCTGCTCCTTCAGCATCTGGGCGGCCAGCTGGCTTGATTGATACCAGAAATCGTAGTTGCCTGTATATAACTTGATCCGGCCGAAATCGACATCCGCTATATAGGTGCAAACATTATTAAGAAAGTGGCGGTCGTGCGAGACGACGATGACCACGCCTTCGTAGTTGATCAAAAACTCTTCGAACCAGGCGACCGCTGAAATATCCAGGTCGTTGGTCGGTTCATCCAGGATCAATACATCCGGGCTGCCGAACAGCGCCTGCGCCAGGATGGCCTTCACCTTTTCACGGCCGGCCAGCGCGCTCATTCTTTTTTGATGCATCTCTTCCGGCAGGCCCAGCGAATGAAGCAGAGTAGCTGCGTCAGCCTCCATCGTCCAGCCGCCAAGGTCTGAAAACTCACCTTCAAGAGCCGCCGCGCGCTCTCCGTCCTCCTCGCTGAAATCAGCTTTTGCGTAGAGCGCTTCCTTCTCCTGCTCGATTTCATATAGGCGGGGATTGCCCAGAATGACGGTTTCAAGCACAGAATGCTCGTCAAAGGCGTAATGATCCTGCCCCAGCACAGACATGCGCTTCCCTTTGGAGAGGAAGACCTCTCCGGAACTCGGCTCAAGCTCACCGGCAAGGATCCGTAGAAATGTGGATTTCCCGGCGCCGTTGGCACCGATGATGCCGTAGCAGTTACCGGGCACAAACTTGATATTGACACGATGAAACAGCCTTCTGTCTGCAAATTGGAGGCTGAGATTGGATACCGTAAGCATAAATGATTCCTTTCCGAATCGCATTTTACCGCAATGCCTGTTCATCGCGTGAACAAGAACTATAATCTAAAAATACATGAATGTAAATGGACATTCTGTCAGCAGAGTCATGTCTAAAGAGTAAAATTTTTCGCTTTGCTGTTGAGGTACAATACATAGGTAACAAGGGGGGATAGAAAAACAGAGAGACTT
>CAZVUU010000090.1:0-8475 GCA_964630465.1 uncultured Christensenella sp. | reverse complement strand
GGAGCAGGCTGAAGCCATGAAGGAGAGACGCAACACCAAGCAGAGGGCGCTGATACTGGAGGCGGTGAAAAAGCACCGCGACCACCCCAGCGCCGAGCAGATCTATAATGAGGTGCGCGCTCACTCCCCCAAGATCAGCCGCGGCACGGTATACCGCAACCTGAACCTCCTGAGCGAAACCGGCGATATCCGGCACATGGAGATGCCGGATGTCGCCCGCTTTGACTGGCGGGAGGACCACCACTACCACCTGCGCTGCACCGGCTGCAGCCGGGTGGTCGATGTCCCCCTCGAGTACCAGGAGGAGCTGGACCGGACCATCGCCGAACAGACGGGCTACCGTGTCAAGCTGCATCATACGCTGTTTGAAGGCCTGTGCCCGGAATGCGCGAAGGAAGAACAGAAAGAATAAGCCAATCGTTTGTTTAAAGGAGGAAGGCGCCGATGCCTTCCTCTTTTTTACGCCCTCTTGCGTGTTATTTATGATTTGAGTATACTGGTTGCGTCGAACGTTATCCGGGGAAAATTCATATAAGCAAAATCGAGGAGGGACAGGCATGTCCAAATATTTCGGCACGGACGGATTCCGCGGCGAGGCGAGCGTCGACCTCACTGTGGAGCACGCCGTCAGGATCGGGCAGTTTCTGGGGCATTATTTTGGAAAAGAGAAGAAGGCCAGGGTGGTGATCGGCAAGGATACCCGCCTGTCCAGCTATATGCTGGAGGACGCGCTGTCGGCGGGGCTGACCGCCTCGGGCGCGGATGCCTATCTGCTGCACGTGACCACCACGCCCAGCGTCAGCTATGTGGTGCGCACGGAGGGCTTTGACTGCGGCATCATGATCTCGGCCTCCCACAACCCCTACTATGACAACGGCATCAAGCTGGTGAACGGCCGGGGGGAGAAGATGGAGGCGGAGGTGATAGAGGCTTGCGAAAGCTATCTGGACGGCAGCTACGGCCCCATTCCCTACGCCAGGCGCGAAGCGATCGGCAAGACGGTGGACTATTTTGCCGGGCGCAACCGCTACATCGGCTACCTGATCAGCCTGGCGCGCAACTCCTACAAGGGCATGCGCGTGGGGCTCGACTGCGCCAACGGCAGCGCCTGGATGATCGCCAAGTCCGTCTTTGACGCGCTGGGGGCGACGACCTTTGCCATCAACTGCGAGCCCGACGGCACCAACATCAACCGGGATGCCGGCTCCACCCACATCGAACACCTGCAAAAGCATGTCATTGACAACAAGCTGGATGTCGGCTTTGCTTTTGACGGCGACGCGGACCGCTGCCTGGCCGTGGATGAAAAGGGCAACGCGGTCAACGGCGACCAGATCGTCTACATATATGGCCGGCATATGCGCGAAAAGGGCAACCTGCCCGACAACACCGTGGTCACGACCATCATGTCCAACTTCGGCCTCTACCGGGCGCTGGATGAGATCGGCATCAATTATAAAAGGACCGACGTGGGCGACCGCTTTGTCACGGAGTGCATGCGGGCCAACAACCACCTGCTGGGCGGCGAGCAGTCCGGCCACATCATCTTCGGCAAATACTCCATGACGGGCGACGGCGTGCTGACGGCGATCAAGCTGATGCAGGCCATCATCGACAAGGGGATGCCGCTGTCGAAGCTGGCGGAGCCCTGCGCGATGTATCCGCAGATCATGAAAAACGTACAGGTGGATGATAAGGACGGTACCCTGAATGACCCCGCCGTGCAGGCGGCGGCCCGGGCGGCTGAAGAAAAGCTCAAGGGCAGCGGGCGTGTGCTGCTGCGCAAATCCGGCACCGAGCCCGTACTGCGCGTGATGGCCGAGGCGCAGGATCATGAGGCCTGCGAGGAAGCCGTGGACATGATCATCGACGCGATGCGCAAATCAGGCCATCTTTGAGGAAAATAAAGTGATAACAATAGTGAACCTGTTCGATCTTGAGAAGACCATCGCGGCCAAGCTGTTTGAGGGCAAGGTCTACCCCTGGGAGGTGCTGGGGGAGATCGAAGCCTTTATCAGGGAGCTCGGGCCCTCGCTTGACCCCGCGCTGTTTGAGAAGCGGGGCGAGGATATCTGGGTCGCCAAAGACGCCAAGGTCGCGCAGAGCGCCCACCTTTCCGGGCCGCTGATCATCGACCGCGGAGCCGAGATCAGGCACTGCGCCTATATCCGCGGCAGCGCCCTTGTGGGCAAGGGGGCCGTGGTGGGCACCGCGACGGAGCTGAAAAACACGGTACTCTTTGACGGGGTGCAGGTGCCCCATTATAATTATGTGGGCGACTCCGTCCTGGGCCATCAGGCGCACTTCGGCGCGGGGGTGATCACCTCCAATGTCAAGGGCGATAAAAGCCCGGTGGTCGTGAAGGCTCTGGGCGAACATTACCCCACACAGCGCAAAAAAGTCGGCGCGATGGCCGGGGATTTTGCCGAGGTGGGTTGCAATACGGTGCTGAATCCGGGTACAATCATTGGGCGGAGGGGCCGTATTTATCCCTTGTGCAGCGTGCGGGGCTATGTGCCCGAAGGGCAGCTGCTCAAAAGCGACGGCAGCTTCGTATTGCAGGAGTAAAGCGCAGGGGCTGTATCTGAAGACATGAGGGGGAGTGGTCTTGTGATGCACCGCCCCCTTTGCTTGTATTTATCTGACTGAAAGGAACGGTGACTTTTATCTCTGCCTTAGAATTCAAACTGATCGAACTCAGCGACCGCGAATGGATGGAGGCCTGTTTTCGCGCGGGCCACAGGGGTTCGCTGGAATATAGCTTCACCAACTTGTTTGTCTGGCGCAAGGTACTCAATATCCACGTAGCGCGCTTTGAAGATTATGCCTTTGTCCTGGCCAACCCGGACAAGCCGACCTATGTATTTCCCATGGGCACTGGCCCGCTGCTGCCCGCGATCGAGGCCATGCAAAAGGACGCCGCCTCGCGCGGGGTGCCGCTGCGCTTCAACACACTGCTTGAGGAGGACCGTATCCGCCTGGAGGCCCTGTACCCGGGGCAGTTCAAGGTGGAAGAGATCCGCTGGGCTTTTGACTATGTCTACGAAAGCGAGCGGCTGATCAACCTTTCGGGTAAAAAGCTGTCCCAAAAGCGCAATAATATCAACAAATTCACCAAGGAATACCGGGATTGGGATTTTGAGGTCATCACCCGTGACAATATCGGCGAGGTCCACGAGATGAGCAAGAAGTGGGCAGACATGATGGACAACGGCAACGACAAGAGCCTGCACGATGAGCTGAAGGCGCTGGAGGAGACCTTCCGCCACTTTGAAGAGCTGAAGATGCAGGGCGGTCTGATCCGCGCGGGCGGCCGCGTGGTCGCCTTCTCGATCGGCGATCCGCTCAATGACGACGTCTATCTGGTGCAGTTTGAAAAGGCCTACCTGGACATTCCCGGCGCCTACCAGGTGATCAATCAGCAGTTTGCCCAGAACTTTACCGCCGGCTACAAGTTTACCAACCGGGAGGATGACGCGGGGGATGAGGGCCTGCGCCGGGCCAAGATGAGCTACGACCCCATCTATCTGGTGGCCAAATACAGCGCCGAAGAAATCGCCAAATGATCCGCTTGGCGCAGGCGGCCGATCTGCCCGGCATCAAGCGGCTGTGGATGGCGGCCTTCGCAGACAGCGAGGCGGCCACGGACTTTTATTTTGAAAACCGCATGCCGCGAGAGAAGCTGCTTGACAATCTGCTGGTCGATACCGAAGACGGAGAGCTGCGCGGCATGCTGAGCATGCTGCCCATTGAGCTGGTATCCGGCGGCCGAAGCTATGCCGCGAGATATTTTTTCGCGATCGCGACCGATGAGCGCTTCAGGCGGCGGGGCATCAGCACCCGCCTGATCGAGGAAGCGGAGCGTGAGACGCTGGCCCGAGGCGGCCATGCCTCCCTGTTGGTGCCGGCAAGCGATGCCCTGTTTGACTTTTACGGCAAGCGCGGGTTTGACAGCTTTTTTTATTACCTGTCTGTCCGCTATGAGGGAGAAGCCATCGACGGCCGTCCGGAGGGAGCGAGGCTGCTGCCCCCGGAGCCCGGGGCGCTCTTGCGCCTGAGGGACGCGGCCTTTGGCACAAGCAGCCTCTATGCCCGATGGGATGAAGAGGCGATGGGGTTCATCGCCCGGGCCTCCGCGGCCTGGGGCGCGCCCCTGCTTCGCTTTGAGCTTGAAGGGGGAGAGGGCTATGCCTACTGTGAGCCCGACGGCGACGGCTTTGTCATCAAGGAGCTGGCGCTGAACGGCATTGACAGGGACCGGGCACTGGCGATCATCCACAGCGAGCTGGGCGGGCAATGGTATCTGGCGCGGCATGCGGGGGTGCCCGGCGCAGAGATGACAGCTTACGGTATGATCCGCTGGCTGAAACCGGCCCCGGCCATGCCCCCGGGACAAAGCCCCTACCTGGGCCTGGGGAAGGACTGATCATGCGCTACGAAAAATCCTGCGGGGCGCTGGTATTCCGCCGGACAGGGCAGGGCCTTGAGGTGCTGCTTTTGCAGCACAGGGGCGGGCACTGGGATTTTCCCAAGGGGCACATGGAGCCCGGCGAAAGTGAGCGGGAGACCGCGCTGCGCGAAGTGCTGGAGGAAAGCGGCCTCACCGTGCGCATCGAGGATGAAAGCTTTCGCGAGCTCATCCGCTTTTCGCCCTACCCCGGCTGTCAAAAGGATGTGGTCTACTTCATCGCCTTTTTGGAATCGGGCGAGCTGCGGCCCCAGCCGGAGGAGATCGCCGGGGCGGGCTGGTTCGGCCCGCAGCAGGCGCCGGAGCGCATCACCTATCAAAACGCGCGGGATCTGCTGCTGAAGGCCTTGTCTCACCTGGGTGAAAAGGAAGGGGCCATCGGCTGAAAAGCCATAATGTCTGAGTGACCGGACTATATGGCAAGAGGCCGGCGCGGTACTGCGTCGGCCTCTTGAATGTTGGCTTTTATTACCCTCTTTCAGGCGGAACGGACTGCCTGAGGTGCTGGTTTTTCAGGTTGGTTTCAAGGAAATGGGTATTGCTGTCCTTATCCGGTGAATAGGGATAGGCCTGGTCCGGGTCGGCCGGCGGCTTTCTGATCCGGTCGCTCTCGTCAATGGGCGCGGTCGGCGATTCGTAGGGGATGTCGCCGTCCACGGGCTTGTCGAAATAGGTATCGACCCCCTGCGCCGCGGGCGCGTCGTCCCTGTGGGTCAGCGCCTGCAGGTGGCGGGCCAGCCTGGCCGCTGTCTGCGCGCGCTCCTGAATGGATTGGGACAGTTTGCCGGCCCAGTGGCCTGCCTGGTCGTCGTCCATGCCCTTCTTCAGCGCTGCCCTGGCCTCTGCCGCCTCCTGCGCGAGGGCTTCCAGCGCGGTGTCCAGGGCTTCGCTCGCGCTGTCGGGTGTGGTGTGGGGCTTGGTGAGAGGGTCTTCCATGGCCGACTTGACCTTGTCCAGGGTCTGGGTGCTGAAATCCTTTACCTGACGGAAGACATCCTCGCCGGTGTCCTTGATATGACTGATGGTTTCTTCGCCTTTCTTGGCATACTTTTCTCGATTTTCTTTGGATACTGCGTCGCCGATGACGTCCGCCACCTTTTCTACGGCGCTTGATAAGGCTCCGAAGGTTGCCATGGCAGCATGCTTGATCGGGTGGTCTTCACGGGATTCGTTGTTCTCGTTATGTTTCTGATCCATGCGCTTAACCTCCTTGTGTAATCACTATATAGATACACCCCAAAGTCGGACTTAAACTTGTCATATCCATGAGGCCTTGCTATAATAGCCCCATTGCGGAGGAAAGCAGCATGGATGAAATCAGGCTGATGGACATTGTGGAGATGCGCAAGCCGCATCCCTGCGGTTCCAGGGAATGGACGGTCACCCGCATCGGCGCGGACATCAAGATGAAGTGCTCGGGCTGCGGGCGTGTTGTCATGCTCGACCGGGTAGAGTTTCTGCGCCGCCGCAAAAAGGTGCTGGTCCAGGGGCCCGAGCCGGCTGAAGTGACGCTGGGCCTGGTACCCAGACCCGCAGAAGAAGGAGAAACACCCTGACTATGGATGAAGAGAAACGCGGGGAAGCCCTCGCCGAAGAACAGGAATCTGTAAAAGCGCAGGCCGCCCCCGCTGAAGAAGAGCAAGAGACGGCGGACAAAAAGAGCAAAAAAGGCAAAAAAGACAAGAAAGAGAAGAAGAAAAAAACAGTGGGGCAGGAGATACTCAGCTGGGTGTTGACCCTGCTGGCGGCGGTGGTGATCGCGAGCGCCGTCCGCTATTTTGTGTTTGAGCCCGTGCGTGTGGACGGCCACAGCATGGATATGACCCTGGCCGACCGCGAGGTGATGCTGGTCACCAAGCCCGAGGTGCTCATGGGCAAGATGGAGCGCGGCGACGTGGTGGTCGTGCGCTTTCCGGGCCGCCAATCCGATCATGTGCTGCGCCTGGGCGCGCCCATCGACATCGGCCTGAGCTACCACACCCTGTTCGTAAAGCGCCTGGTGGCGCTGCCGGGCGATACGGTGGCCGTGCAGGGCGGACACCTGTACCTCAACGACAAGCTGATGGACGAACCTTACATAGACGAGGATAAGTTCGGCGGGCGCGATTTTGGGCGCTATACCCTGGGCAAGGATGAATACTTTGTGCTGGGTGACAACCGCGCCAACTCCAACGACAGCCGCTCGCCCTCGGTCGGCCCGCTCAGCCGGGATATGATCGTCGGCCACGCCAAGATGGTGCTGCTGCCACTGGGGAGCTTCCGGACGATCAAATAAAGAAATTTGCGGCTATTGATGAACAAGTTTGAGGCCCTTTCACAGGTCTTTGGCCACAGCGCCTTCCGCCCCGGGCAGGAGGCGCTGATTGATGCCATCATGCAGGGGCGGGACGCGCTGGGCATCATGCCCACGGGCGCAGGGAAGTCGGCCTGCTTTCAGATCCCCGCGCTGACGCGCGAGGGGATCACGCTGGTCATATCGCCCCTGATCTCCCTGATGAAGGATCAGGTGGCGGCCCTGATCCAGGCCGGCGTACCCGCCGCCTATATCAACAGCGCGCTGACGCCCGCCCAGTGCAGCCTGGCGCTGCAAAGGGCGGCGCAGGGGCAGTATAAGATCATCTACGTGGCGCCCGAGCGCCTGCTGACGCCGGGCTTTTTGCGCTTTGTCAGGCAGTGCCCGCCCGCCCTGGTGGCTGTGGACGAGGCCCACTGCGTATCCCACTGGGGGCAGGATTTCAGGCCGAGCTATCTGAATATCCCGGAGTTCATCGGGGGCCTTGAGCAGCGGCCGCCGCTGTGCGCCTTTACCGCCACGGCCACCCGCCAGGTACGGGAAGATATCGTGAGGCTCCTGCAGCTCAGAGACCCCTTTGTGCGCGTGACCGGCTTTGACAGGCCCGGCCTGCGCTTTTTGGTGTATAAGCCTAAAAGCAAGGATGACGCGCTGCTGAGCCTTCTCAACGAGCGCCGGAGCGCTTCGGGCATCATCTACTGCGCGACGCGCAGGGCGGTGGACGAGGTGTGCAGCCTGCTGCGCAGCCATGGCTATGCCGCGGCCCGCTACCACGCCGGCATGGGGGAAGAGGACAGGCGCAGCTCGCAGGATGATTTTCAGTTTGACCGCGCGCAATTGATGGTGGCGACAAATGCCTTCGGCATGGGGATCGACAAATCGAACGTGCAGTTCGTGATCCACTACAACATGCCCCGAAACCTGGAAAGCTACTACCAGGAGGCGGGCCGGGCCGGGCGGGACGGCGCGCCTGCCGACTGCATCCTGCTGTACGCGAAAAAGGATGTGGCCCTGGCCCGCTGGATGATCGACAACGGCGAACAAAACCCGGAGCTGAGCCGGGAGGAGCGTGAGCGCCTGAATGAGCTGGAACACGAGCGCCTCAAGCAGATGACATTCTACGCCACGGGCAGGCGCTGCCTGCGCCAGAGGCTGCTGCAGTACTTCGGGGAGACGGACGCCCCCTCCTTCTGCGGCAACTGCTCGGTGTGCCTCGGCCTTGCCGAAGGCGTGGCGGGCAAAGAAAAGACGCTCGCCAGGCCCGTCGTATCGGAGCCTGAGGAGCGCCGCTTTGCCGCCCTGCGCGCGCTGCGCAACATGATCGCCAAGGCATACGGCATCCCCGCCTATGTGGTGTTCTCGGATGCCACCCTGCGGGATATGGTGCAGCGGATGCCGAAGGACGCGGCCGCGTTTCTGGCGGTATCCGGCGTGGGCGAACATAAACTCAAGCAGTACGGCGAGGTGTTCATCGACTTTATCAGCCACCTCGATGAGCTGCTCGGCCGGCAGACGGACTGGGACACAGCCGCCTTCGCCCGGCTGGTGCGGGCGCGCTATGCGGCCGATGCCCCCTGGTCACAGGGCGAGCTCAGCAAGCTCAAGGCCCAGGCCGCCATGGGCCTGCCGTTGGAAGCGATGGCCAAGGCCCTTGACCGCTCAAAGGAGAGCGTAGAAGACAAGCTCTTTGAGCTGGGGATCAAGGCGAGTTTTT
>CAZVUU010000089.1:0-8485 GCA_964630465.1 uncultured Christensenella sp. | reverse complement strand
CAAGTATGAAAAGAGAAGACACAGTGCCTCCCTATAGCTTGATACGCTCCTCCCGCCGAAGCATGGCCATCGAGGTCAGACCCGGCGGCCGGGTGCTGGTTCGCGTGCCGAAAGAGGTGAGCGACGGGGAGGCGCGGGCCTTTGTGCTGGCCCACCGGACGCGTGTGGAGCGGGCCGTCGAACGCATGCGGGCGAAGGCAGCGCCGCAGCCGCCGGATGAGGAAGAGATCAAAGAGCTCCGCCGGCGGGCCCGGGCTGAGATGCCGGAGCGTGTGGAGTACTGGTGCAAAAGGCTCGGGCTGAAAGCCGGCCGGGTGAAGATCACTTCGGCTCAAACACGTTGGGGGAGCTGCTCGTCAAAGGGCAATATCTGTTTTTCCTACCTGCTGATGCGCTGCCCGGATGAGTTTATCGACTATGTGGCCCTGCACGAGGTGGCCCATCTAGCCCATCCCAACCACGGAAGCGGCTTTTACGCGCTGATCGAGCGGCATATGCCCGATTACAAAAGGCGGCGCAAGCTGTCCGGCCCGGCCCAAGACAAGGAGGATGCATGATGCGAGATCTGGACTATCTGGAGCTTTTGGCGGAGGAATACCCCACCGAGCGCGCGGCGGTGGGGGAGATGCTGCGGCTGGAAGCCGTGCAGCGCCTGCCCAAGGGAACGGAGCTGTTTTTGAGTGACGTTCACGGTGAGGATGAGGCCTTTACCCACCTGATCAACAATGCCTCGGGCATCATCGAGGAGAAGATCATCAACGCGCTGCCGGAGCTTGACGAAAAAGAGCGCCGGGCGCTGAGCAGCCTGATCGCCTATCCGCACGAGCAGCTGCTGCGCCTGGAAGAAAGCTTGGCGGCGAAGGACTGGGACAGGCTGCTCAGACACTTGGTGGCCGTGGCCCGAGAAGCGGCGGCCAAGTATTCCGGCCGGCAGCTGCGCGAAGCCCTTCCCCGGGAGCACAGCTATGTGCTGGAAGAGCTGATCGCCTGCCAGGACCAGGAGAACAGGGCGAAGTACCTGTCCGGCATCCTCAGCGCCGCCATTCGGATGGGTGAGGCGCCGGGGCTGATCCGCGCCCTGTGCGCCCTGATCAAACGGCTGGCCGTGGCGCGGCTGCACCTGGTGGGCGATGTCTTCGACAGAGGGCCTCATGCCGATATCATCATGGACAGCCTGATGAAGCACCACAGCGTGGACGTGCAGTGGGGCAACCATGACCTGCTGTGGATGGGGGCCGCCGCGGGCAGCCCGGCCTGCGTGGCCTGCGCGGTGAGAGTCGTCATCCAGTACGAAAATTTCGACATGCTGGAAAACGGCTACGGCATCAACCTGCTGCCGCTGGCGCTGTTCGCCAACCGGACCTATAAAGGGGACGAGGCCGCGGCCTTTGCCCCCCGCGCCCTGCCGGAGGCGCTCTATCTGCCGCAGGACCCCCAGCTGTACGCCAGGATGCACAAGGCCATCGCGGTCATATTGTTCAAGCTGGAGGGCCAGCTGGTGCGCCGCCGCCCGGAATACCTGATGGAAGACCGGGACATGCTCAGCCGGGTGGACTGGGACAGCTTCACCTTGGACGGCAGGCCCTTGAAGGATACGTATTTTCCGACCATCGACAAGGACAGGCCGCTGGAGCTGACGGACGAGGAATATGCCCTGATCGGGCAGCTGGTGGACGCCTTCCGGCGCAGCGAGAAACTGCAGCAGCACGCCCGCTTTTTCTACCGCGCGGGCGGAATGTACCTGCGCTTTAACGGCAACCTCCTCTTTCACGGCTGCGTGCCGCTCAACCCCGATGGCAGCTTTATGGCGCTGAACTTTGAGGGGCAGAGGCTGGAAGGGCGAAAGCTGCTTGACTACTGTGACCGCACGGCGCGGGAGGGATACTTCGCGCCCGAAAACAGCGCCCGGCGTAAGGAGGGAAGAGATTTTCTGTGGTTCTTATGGTGCGGGCGCAATGCCCCCAGCTTTGGCAGGAGCCACATGGCGACCTTTGAGCGCCTGCTGATCGAGGACAAGAGCACCTGGAAGGAAGACCAGAACGCCTACTACGACTATTACGGCGAAGAGAGCTTCGCGCGCGATGTCCTGAAGCACTTTGGCTGTGACAAGCCATGGGGGCGCATCATCAACGGCCATGTGCCGGTGAAAGCCGGCAAAGGAGAGGACCCGCGCAAGGCGGGCGGCCGCCTGATCGTGATCGACGGGGGCTTTTGCCGCGCCTATCAAAAATCGACCGGCACGGCAGGCTACACCATGTTTTTCTCCTCGCATGGCGTTCGCATCGCCGCGCACGAACCCTTTACTTCCAGGGCAGAGGCCATCAGCGGCAACCTGGACGTGCGCAGGCATAACCTGATCATTGAAAACCTGCCCGAGCGGCTGCTGATCCGCGATACGGATGAAGGCGGAAAAATCGCGCGAAAGATCAGCGATCTGGGCCAGCTGGCACAGGCCTATCGGGCAGGGCGGATCAGGCAAAGCGGTGCCGGAAAGAGAGGCTGAGCGGCGCACTGAATAAGCCCGGGCCCTTCTCAGGAATCCCGGGCCTCGGGCCCCGCCTTATGGCCCCGCCGAGCCCGGCATGGGCAGAGGGCGGGGTGTTTTTATGGCAGCGTCCGGACCGGCCCCACGCGGTAGAGCCTGCCCCCGTCCGTAATGGCATAAAGGGAGCCGTCGGGGTGAGAGAGTATGTCGCGAAAGCGCTGTGATTCGCCTGTCAGCAGGCGCTCCTCGTACAGCACCCGTCCGTCTTCCAGCACAAGGCGGCTGATGTGCTGCCCGCCCAGGGCCCCGATAAACAGGTTGCCCTGCCATTCGGCCATGGCATCCGAGCGGTAAAAGGCCATGCCGGAGGGCGAGATCACGGGATCCCAGTAGTAGACGGGCTGCTCCATGCCCTCCTGTACTGTCCGGCCCGGGCCTATGGGCGTGCCGCCGTACTCTATGCCGTAGCTGATGGCGGGCCAGCCGTAGTTTAAACCCGGGCGGATCAGATTGAGTTCATCCCCGCCGCGCGGGCCCATTTCGCTGATCCACAGATCGCCCGTGCGCGGGTCGATATCCATGCCCTGCACATTGCGGTGCCCCAAGGAGTAAAGCTCAGGGAGGACGCCGGGGCTGCCGATGAAGGGGTTGCCCGGCGCGGGCCGGCCCTCCGGATCCAGGCGCAGGACCTTGCCGTGGCCCGTGTCCGGCTTTTGCGCATTGCCGCGGGTCTCGATGCTCTGCCTGTCGCCCGTGGACAGGTAGATCATCCCCTCGCTGTCGATCACGACGCGGGAGCCGAAATGGGCTGAGCTTGTATGATAGGGCAGGGCACGGTAGAGGATCTCAAAATCCTCGATCTTGTTATCGGCCTCGTTAAGACGGCCGCGCCCCAGCGCCGTAACCGAGCCGCCTTGCCCGCGCTCGGACAGGGAAAAGTAGATCAGGCCTGTCTGCTCAAAGTCCGGGAAAAGGGCCGGGTCCAGCAAGCCGCCCTGCCCCCCATCCGCCAGAAGAGGAAAGCCTGAGATGGTGCCGCCGGTCCGGCCGTCCGGCGATACGATGCGGAGAGAGCCTGATTTTTGCGTGATCAGGATGCGCCCGTCCGGCAAGGCGGCCATGCCCCAGGGGTTTTGCAGCCCCTGCGCTATGATCTCTGTCTGATAAGGCGCCTGAGTCTTGATGCCGGGGGCGCGTGTCTGCCCTGCAAAGGCAGGCGGATAGGCTGTGTTTGCTCTGTTTGATTCCACGGGGGGCAGCGCCCCGCCGGCTGCGGCAAGGACGGGAAGGATCAGCAGCGTTGCCAGGCACAGGGCCGTGAGCGCGCCGCGCGACAATCGAAACGCGAATATTTTCATGATGCATGGCTCCTTGTATGTCGGTCTGCCGGGGAAATGGGCGAATGGCAAGTGAAACCCCGTCACAAAGGAGCGGGGATACAGCTTCCTGATCAAAATATACCCGGAGGCGCGAACCTTCGTATCACAGTCCCCAGGCCGCCCTCAATGAGTTCACCGCGTCTTCCAGCTCCGTGTCCTTCAGCCCCGCAAAGCCCAGCACCAGGGTGGAGGGCGGGGCTTTTTCTTTGCGGCAGTATTCGGACAGGCCGTGCAGGCGCATGCCGGCACGGGCGGCCCTTGCGACCAGCTCTTTTTCCGACAGCTGCGGCAGAGTCAGGAGGAAGTGCAGGCCCGCCTGCTGGCCGCTGACCCGGCTGCCCGGAATATCGCTAAGCAGCTTCAGCAAGGCCTCCAGCCTCACCGCATAGGCGTTGCCGGCCCGCCGCAGATGCCTGGTATAGTAACCCTCCGCCACAAAGCGGGCCAGTGTCTGCTGCTCAAAGCGGGAGACGGTCTCGCCGCTTTTGATGCCGCTTTCCCGGTAGCGCTGCATCAGGCTGCCCGGCAGCACCATATAGGCCAGACGCATGCTGGGAGCGAGGCTGCGGCTGAAGGTGCCGATATAGGCTACCCGGCCCAGGCTGTCCAGCCCCTGCAGCGCGGGAAGCGGGCGGGTATAGTGACGAAACTCGCTGTCGTAATCATCCTCGATGATCAGGCGGTCCGTACTTTCGCCGGCCCAGCGCAGCAGCTCCGTCCGCCTGCCGACGGGCATCGACAGGCCCAGCGGAAACTGATGGGAAGGCGTAATATGGCAGACGGAGGCCCCGCTTTGCGCAAGCGCTTGGATGCTCATGCCCTCTTCATCCTGAAGGATGGGGAGGACGGGCAGCGCCAGCCTGTCGCAGTTGCGCCAGATGCCATGATAGCCCGGATCTTCCGCCGCGACGCGGGTGCCATGCGGCAGCAGCTGCAGCAGTACGGAAAGCAGATAATCGGCGCCCGCGCCGATGACGATATGCCCGGGGTCTGTTTTTAGACCCCGGTACTGCCGAAGGAAGTCCCCCAGGGCCAGGCGCAGCTCGATGTCTCCCTGCGGATCGCCGCGCTGCAAAAGCTCCGGCCTCAGATAGAGCGTCTGGCGAAACAGTTTGGCCCAGACCCTGAAAGGGAAGAGCGTGCCGTCGGTCGCCGAGGTTGAAAAATCAAAACGATCCAAAGGTTTTTGTTCAGGCGGCCTGGCCGGAACCGCACCCGGAGCCTCTCCCGCAAGCGGCTCCAGGGGGTTGGCATAGTAGCCGCTGCGGTCTTTGGCCTTGATATAGCCCTCTGAGCGCAGCAGTTCATATGCCGAGCTGACGGTCGATTCGCTGATATGAAGGTGGCGGCTCAGCGCGCGGCGCGAGGGCAGTATCTGCCCCTGCGCGATCCGGCCGGATGATATCTGGGCGGCGATGCGTTCGTAGAGCTGCTCATACATCGGCTTTGAAAGCTTTGGGTCGAGTGTGAATGCCAGGTCCATAGCGCCTCCAACTGGTATTGTAAAGTAAATGAGATTTGGTACTTTACAGGATACCAGAATGCGCTATCCTTGTAAAGGAAGCATATTTCTTCGAGGAGGCCTTATCATGGCAAGAAAAACATCGGCAGCCGCCCTGGCTTTTATGGGCATGATGGTGGCGCTTGTATTTGTATCGAACTATGTCAGCATCCCCACGGGCTATTCCCGCCTGCACGCGGCCAATGCCGTATGCATTCTGGCGGGCATGCTCTTTGGCGGGGTGAAGGGCGGCATCATCGCGGGCCTGGGCTCCGCGCTGTTTGACCTGACCTTTCCGGCCTATGCCCCCGAGTTCTGGATCACTTTCATCAACAAGGGAGCCATGGCCCTGGCCGCAGGCCTGATCGTGAATGACAAGGAGAGCAGGCTGAGCCCCCATCTTCGCGCCATCCTGGGCGCGGCGACGGGCGCTGTGCTGTATATCGCCCTGTATATGATCAAAAGCTATGTCTGGGCCAGATGGGTCGCTCCGGTGCCTGCCGATACCATCCCGGCGGTGCTGATCGGCAAGCTGAGCTCATCTTCCATCAACGGCCTCTTCGCCACCGTGGCGGCGCCCCTGCTCTACGCCGCGCTGCACCCGGCGCTGAAGAGAGCGGGGCTGTGGGATCAATAAGGGACAATGACCATCATCCGGCCCCGGCCGGCGCAAAGCGGAGTCTGAGTCCCCGGAATACAACAGGAGAACCGGAAATGCGAAAATCGATCGCAATCAACCGGTTCTCCTGTTACTTTGCCATCATTTTGCTTCTTCTATAGCATCTCTTTCTTGATTCCCAGCCGCAGGCTCTTGTCATAGTCGATCTGCTCATAGACGCTTTCGTCAAATACGGGGGAGAACTGCCGCAGTTCCTCCAGGCTGAGGGCCTCAATGGGCTTGCCCTGCTGCTCGGCATAGAGTACCAGGCTTCCCACGATGCCGTGGGCGCTGCGGAAGGGGATGCCCGCGCGCACCAGGTAGTCCGCCGCCTCGGTGGCGTTCATGAAGCCGCCCTGCAGCGCCGCGCGCATATTGCCCTCTTTGACCTGCAGGGTCCCGATGATACCCTCCATGACGCGCACACAGTCCTGTGCCGTGATCATGGCGTCGTGGAATGCCTCCTTGTCCTCCTGCATGTCCTTGTTATAGGCCAGGGGCAGGCCTTTCATCACCGTCAGCAGCGCCATCAGGCTGCCGTAGACGCGGCCCGTCTTCCCCCGGATCAGCTCCGCGCTGTCCGGGTTTTTCTTCTGGGGCATGATGCTGGAGCCGGTGGCGTAGGCATCGTCCAGCTCGATAAAGGCAAACTCACGGCTGGAGAAGGTCACCAGTTCCTCGCACAGGCGGGAGAGGTGCATCATGAGGATCGACAGGCAGGAGAGCGCCTCGATCAGATAATCCCTGTCCGATACGCCGTCCAGAAAGTTATCATAGGGCTTATTGAAGCCCAGAGCCTTGGCGGTATACGCCCGGTCGATGGCGTGGGTGGTGCCCGCCAGCGCGCCGCAACCCAAGGGGCTCTCATCCATGCCCGAAACGGCGTTTTCAAGCCGCCTGACATCCCGTTTGAACATGCCGTGGTAGGCCATCAGGTAGTGCTTGAAGGTGACGGCCTGCGCCCTTTGCAGGTGCGTATAGCCGGGCATCGGCACGGGGTGTGCCTGGGCCTTTTGGTCAATGGCGGCCAGCAGGCCCTCCAGCAGGGCGATCAGCTCGTTGCAACTTTCCCTTGCATATATTTTCATATCCAGGTTGACCTGATCATTGCGGCTGCGCGCGGTGTGCAGCACCTTCCCCGCCTCACCGATCGCTTCCGTCAGCTTGATTTCAACAAAGCTGTGGATATCCTCAAAGCTGCCGTCGCAGCTCAGCTCACCCGCGCGCACGGCGGCCAGCATCTCAGCCAGCCCGCGGCCGATCGCCTCGCCCTGCTCCTTTGTGATCAGGCCGCAGCGGGTGAGCATTTGCGCGTGCGCGATGCTGCCGCGTATGTCCGCGTCCAGCAGCCAGGCGGTCTGAAGGGCGTTGTTGTGAAACTGTTCCATCAGTTCGCCGGTGCTTTGGGTGAAGCGGCCGCCCCACAGTTTGGTTTCGTAATTTGTTTGCATCAAATCATCCTCCGGAGGCTAATGTATCACATAAATATGCGACAGTAAAGAATAAATATACAAAAACAGCCTGCGTTTTCCGGCGCAGGCCGCTTTAAGTGACAGTATTTAGCTGAACTTCGGCATCCAGTCCCCGTGCGCCTCGATCAGGTCGTCGCACAGCGCCACGATGTCATCGATGGACAGTTCGGCGGCCGTGTGCGGGTCGAGCATCGCCGCCTGGTAGATATAGTCCTTCTTGAGCGTGTGCGCGGCCTCGATGGTCAGCAGCTGCGGGTTGATGTTGGTACGATTAAGAGCGGCCAGCTGCTCCGGCAGGTCGCCGATCACGGTGGGGGCGATGCCCGACTTGTCGACCAGGCAGGGCACCTCGACCACGGCGTTTGAGGGCAGGTTGGTGATCAGCCCGCGGTTGAGCACATTACCGCCGATCTTGATGGGCTTGTTGGTCTCCATCGCTTCCATGATATAGCTGGCGTACTCGTTTGAGCGCTCGTGCCTCAGGCTGGGGTTGTCGGTCAGCTCGTGGCCGCGCTCCTCCCACTCGGTGATCTGTCTGATGCAGCGGCGGGGATACTCATCCAGCGGGATGTTGAAGCGCTCGATCAGCTCAGGGTATTTCTCCTTGATGAAGTAGGGCAGGTATTCCGCGTTGTGCTCGCTGGACTCGGTGACGTAGTAACCAAAGCGCTTCATGATCTCATAGCGTACCATGTCGCCGTGCTTTTCGCTGCGCGCGGCGGCCTTCGCCTTGATCTCGGGGTAGAGGTCCTTGCCGTCCCGCGTGATCTCCAGCAGCCAGGCCATGTGGTTGATGCCGGCGATCTTCCACTGCACCTGATCGTCATAGGGCATTCCAAGCCCTTCCAGCAGGCCGCTTGCGCAGACCTGCACGCTGTGGCAGAGCCCGACCGTTTTAATAGGGGTCAGGCGCAGCATCGCGCCGGTCAGGGTGCACATGGGGTTGGTGTAGTTGAGAAACCAGGCCTCGGGGCACACTTCCTCCATATC
>CAZVUU010000088.1:0-8901 GCA_964630465.1 uncultured Christensenella sp. | reverse complement strand
AGAGCGGAGAGCGCCGCTACGGCAAGCCGGCTTTTCAGCAAGGCCCGAGAGACAACGAACGTAAACCATATGGCCGACCTGCCGGTCCTTCGCAGGGACAGAGCGGAGAGCGCCGCTACGGCAAGCCGGCTTTTCAGCAAGGCCCGAGAGACAATGAACGCAAGCCATATGGCCGCCCCGCCGGTCCTTCGCAAGGACAGAGCGGGGAGCGCCGCTACGGCAAGCCTGCCTTTGATAAGGGTCCGCAAAGCGCCGAGCGCAGACCTTACGGCCAGCCTGCCTCCGCGCGGAGACAAGACCCTCAGAACCGCTTTTCGCAGCCCTCGTTTGTACCCGACAGCCGGGAACGCGACCATGACCGCAGGAGCTTGGGGCGATCGGCTTCGCCGCCCCCGCCGCAGCAGCGCTTTGGCACCGGGCCCGCGCGTCCCGGCGGCAGCTTTCAGAAGCCGGCGATGCCCCGGCCCGCATCGATGCGTTTTTCTCCCCGCAGAACAGATTTTCGCAATCAGGGCGGTGATCAGTCGTATCGGCGCGAAGAAACCGGTCTGAGCGCCGATGCGCGCAGATCCGCGATGCTGGTGCTGAACCGTGTATTGCTCGAGAGCGGTTTTGCCTCGCTTTCTCTGGATGAACACTTCGAACATGTACGCCTGTCACAGAGGGACAAGCGGCTCTGCACCCGAATTGTCTACCTGACGCTCGAACACCTCAACGCGATCGATTTTGCGCTGGACCGCTATCTGGAGAACCCCGAAGGGGTGGAAAAGCGCGTGCGCAATATTCTGCGTTTATCCGCCGCCCAGATTCTTCTGCTGGACCGCGTGCCCGACAGCGCCGCCGTCAATGAGGCGGTGAAGCTGACGCGTGATATAGGCCTGGAGGAGCTGACGGGACTGGTCAACGGCGTGCTGCGCAACCTGATCCGCGGCCGCGAGGAGTTGAAATATCCCGCCAAGGAAGAGGGGTTGACATATTACCGCGTGATGAAGTCTCTGCCCGATTGGTATTCAAGCCGGATCCTGGAAGCCTACGGGGATGAAGTGGGAGATCAGCTGCTGTGCTACGATAAAACGGATCACTACATCACGATCCGCCCCAATTTCCAGCGAATCGCGGCGGATAAGTTTGAACAGCTCCTCGAAAAGAAAGTCTGGGACCACAAACCCGGCATCCTGCCCGGGGCGTGGTATGTGTCGGGCGCGTCAGACATCGCCAAAGACGAGGACTTTCTGGACGGTCTCTTCTCCATCCAGGGAGAGGGGAGCATGGTGGCGGCCATGGCTGTCAAGCCAAAACTCGGTGCTCAGGTACTGGACACCTGCGCGGCTCCGGGCGGCAAGTCCGCCTTTTTGGCTGAGCATATGCAGGGCACGGGCCGTGTGCAGGCATGGGATGTGCATGAGCACCGGGTGGAGCTGATCCAGGCGCAGGCCGATCGGCTGCGGCTTTACAACATCCGCCCCGCCGTGCGCGATGCTTTGGTATACCGTGAGCAGCTGGACCGCATGATGGACTTTGTGATGATTGACGCGCCGTGCACCGGCACCGGCATGCTGCATGAAAAACCGGACCTGCGGCATAACCTGAAGGAGGAGAGCCTCAGGGAGCTGACCGGCATCCAGGCAAGGCTGCTGGATACCTGCAGCCAATATGTGAAGCCGGGAGCCGTGCTGGTCTATGCCACTTGTTCCGTGCTGCCGGAGGAAAACGAAGAACAGGTGAAGCGCTTCCTTGAAGACCACCCGGACTTCGTGCCGGATACGCTGCCTGAAGAGATTCCCGGACATTTGCGTGAACTGGCCGGAGAATACGGGCTGCAGCTATTGCCCCACCGGGATGGGATGGAGGGCTTCTTTGTGGCCCGCATGAAGCGCGTATGACAAAGCTCGCTCTTCATGGCCTGTTTCCGGAGGAGCTGGCCCGGTATTTTGAAAAGATGGGTCAGCCTGCTTACCGGGCTGCACAGGTCTTTGCCTGGCTCCATCAGGGTGCTGGGTTTGAAGAGATGAGCAATCTTCCCGAATCGCTGCGCGCTCAGCTGAGGGAAGAGGCTGCTGACAAGCCTGTGCGGGTCATCGAACGCTTTGTATCCGATATAGACGGCACGATGAAGGTGTTATTCGCCATGGCGGACGGCCACTGTGTCGAGGGTGTGCTGATGCGCTACCGCTATGGCATGACGCTTTGCCTGTCCACTCAGGTGGGCTGCCGCATGGGCTGCTCTTTTTGCGCGAGCACCCTGGAAGGGCTGGCGAGAAATCTGACGGCGGCAGAACTGGTGCACATGGCTGTTCTGGCAAATACGCTGATGCCGGACAGCATCGTCCATAACATCGTTCTGATGGGTTCGGGCGAGCCGCTTGACAACTACGATGAAGTGGTGCGGTTCCTGCGCCTGGTCAGCCTCGAAAAGGGGCTGAACATCGGCCTGCGCCGCATATCACTGAGCACTTGCGGGCTGGTCGATCAGATCGACAGGCTCGCGCAGGAAGGCCTCCCGGTGACGCTGTCGGTCAGCCTTCACGCGCCCAATGATGAGATCAGGCAGCGGACCATGCCGATCGCGAAAAGCGTCAGCATGGAGCGGCTGCTGTCAAGCTGCCGAAATTACATTGAAAAGACAGGGCGGCGCGTGGTGTTTGAATATGCCCTGGTGCAGGGGGTCAATGACCGGCCGGAGCATGCCGAAGAGCTGGCGCAGAGGCTTCGCGGCATGCAATGTCATGTCAACCTGATTCCGCTGAACCCGGTGGAGGAGCGGCAGCTGCGCGGCGTCACCCGTGCGCAGGCGGCAAAGTTTATGGCTCTGCTGGAGGAGCGACATATTTCCGTTACGCTCAGGCGGGAAATGGGGGCGGATATTTCGGGCGCCTGCGGGCAGCTGCGCCGCCGCTATCTGCTGAAAGAAGGGGCGGCCATGTCGCTTGAGACCGTATTGGATGAAGGAGGGGAGAAGGCTTGAGATCAGTCGCCAGAACACATATCGGCCGGGTGCGTCAAAGCAATCAGGACGCGCTCCTGGTCATGCCGGACGTATGCCCCATCTACGCCGTCGCCGATGGGATGGGCGGCCACAGGGGCGGCGACATCGCCAGCTTCATGGCCATTGAAGGGCTTAAAGCGCTCTGCGGTCAAACACCTTCCAGGCAGGCCATCGAAGCCTGCTATCAGCAGATCAACCGTGATATCTTTCTTCGCCAGCAGTCGCAAGAGTCTTTGCGCGGCATGGGGACTACCCTGACCATGCTGTGGGAAACGCCCGACAGCGTGTATCTGGGCCACGTGGGTGACAGCCGCGCTTACCTTTTGCGGGACGGCCGGCTCAGCCAGGTCAGCCTCGATCATTCCCTGGTCGGAGAGATGATTCGCAGCGGGGCGCTCAAACGCGAGGCTGCGCGCAGCTATCCCTATCGCAATGTGATCACCCGCGCCGTGGGGACGGAGGATCATGTCAGCTGCGACACAGCCGTGTTTGATAAGCTGCCCGGTGACCGCTGGCTGCTCTGTTCGGACGGGCTCAGCGAGTACCTGGACATAAGCGGCATATTTGACAGCATGTCGGCGGATGATCTGGAAGAATCGGCCGATCAAATGGTGGTCGGCGCTTTGGAAGCAGGCGGCCGGGACAACATCACCCTGATCCTCCTGGAGGTGTCCGGGTGAGTATTCAGCAGATCATCGCGGAACGCTATCAAATTCTGGCGCCCATTGGCGAAGGGGGCATGGCCCTCGTTTTTCTGGCGCGCGATCTGCGTACGGGGCATGATGTGGCCATTAAGTTTTTACGGCCCGAGTTCAAGGAAAACCCTGACTTTTTAAGCCGTTTTCAGCGCGAGGCCAATGCGGCCAGCAAGATGAGCCATCATAATATCGTCAACCTGCTGGATGTGGGAACGACGGATAACCCTTATATCGTCATTGAATATGTCAACGGCAAGACGCTCAAGGACATCATCCGCGACTCAAAGACCTTGCCCGAGGATGTGGCTGTGCAAATAGCCATCCGCATTCTGTCCGCCCTGCAGCACGCGCACCAGGCGGGCATCATCCACCGCGACATCAAGCCGCAGAACATACTGGTCAACCAAAAAGGCTATATCAAGGTGTCGGACTTCGGCATCGCCCGCATGGTCGGCACCAAGACGGCCACCATCCCCGATGTGGATAAATCGGTGATGGGGACGGTGCACTACTTTTCGCCCGAGCAGGCCCAGGGGGAGACGGCCACGGTGTCGAGCGATCTGTACAGCGTGGGTGTTGTGCTCTACGAAATGCTGACAGGCCGGGTCCCCTTTGACGGCGAGACACCGGTCTCCATCGCATTGCAGCATGTTCAGGCAAAGCCTGCCCCGCTGCGCGGGATCAACCCGAAAGTCTCTCCCTCCGTTGAGGCGGTCATCTTAAAGGCTCTGGAAAAATCTCCCGTCAACCGCTTTTATACGGCGCTTGAGATGGCACAGGCTCTGAAGATCGCCCTGCAGTCGCCTGAAAAGGAAAACACGCTGGATACCCCTGTTCTTCCCATTCAAAAGGAGCAGGCCCCCAAGCCTAAAAGACGCCGCAGACGCGGCCGCGAGACCGCGGCGATCGTGCTGACGGCGATGGTGGTGCTGGGGTTGCTTTCCTGGGGAACGGTTGCCATCGTCAACTCCGTTGTCAACAGCACCAGAGCGCCCGACCTGATGGATATGGAGGAGGATGCCGCCATCAGAGAGGCCAGGAAGGCCGGGCTTAATCCTCAGATCGCCCGCCAGTCGAGCAGCGAGCCGGTCGGGCGGGTGATCGGGCAGTCGCATGACTTTGATTACCCGATGAAGCGGGGCGACACGATCCTGATCACCGTGTCCTCCGGAGACGCGAGACAGCCCGTGCCGGAGTTTTACGGCCTCAGCCTGGCCAAGGCACAGCAGGCGGCGGAGCGCATCGGTCTGAAGGTGTTTGAAAGCCGTCGGATCATGAATGCTTCGCCTGCCGGCACCGTCCTTGATCAGACGCCTGACAGCGGCACCGTGCTAGACTATGGCGGCATCATCCAGGTGGTGGTATCCGGCGGTGAAGTATCAGTTGCCGACTACCGCGGTCAGCAGTATGAGACCGTCAGGACGAGCATAGAGCGCAGCCGGCTTATCCCCAGCGTGGTCGATGAGATCGTGGTGGAAGATCCCGCGCAGGACGGGCGCATCGCGACCCACACGCCCAAATCCGGGGACAAGGTCATGGAGGATACGCCTTTGCAGCTGGTGATTTACGTATATAAAAACGGACGGACGGACGAGCCATGAAAAACGGCGAGATCATAGAAGGGCGCGGCGGCATCTACACCGTGCGCGACGGGGAGGAGCAGGAGCATATCCTGCGCGCGAAGAAGAAGTTCAGGCGAAGGGGGCTGAGGCCTCTGCCCGGCGACCGCGTTCTGTTTACACCGCGCGAGGGAGAGGAACACGGCTGGATCGAGGAAATTTTGCCCCGCAGCAGTCTGAGCATCCGGCCGCCGGTGGCTAATATCAGCCTGCTGGTGATCGTCATCGCGCCCGAACCCGTGCCGGACTTTCTTCTGGCGGACAAGCTGCTTATCCATGCCGATATGCAGGGCATACGCCCCTTGATCGCGGTCAACAAGAGCGATCTGTCCACAGAGGCCTATCAGGCGGTCAAAAACACCTACAGAAGCTCGGACGCCGAGGTGCTGGCGGTCAGCGCCTACAGCGGGTTTGGGCTTGATGCGCTGCGCGAGCGGATGCAAGGTGAGCTGACGGCCTTTGCCGGGCAGTCAGGCGTCGGCAAAAGCGCCCTGCTCAGCCGCATGACGGGTGCAGACCTTGTTTCCGGCGCGATCAGCGAGAAGATCCGGCGAGGCAGGCAGACCACCCGCCACACCACGCTGCTCTATCACGAGGGCATGAAGGTGATGGATACGCCCGGGTTTTCTTTGTTTGATCTGCCCCGGGACCTGGAGCCTGAGCGCCTGGCAAAGCACTATCCCGACTTCCGGCCCTATGAGTCCGCCTGCCGCTTCAGCCCTTGCCTGCACCTGACGGAGCCGGACTGCGCCGTGAAACAGGCGGTAAAGGGCGGGCAGATCGATGCCGCCCGGCATGAGCGCTACGCGGAGCTGATGGAATTGACAAGACAGACATGGAGGGAACGATATGATTGAGATAGCGCCTTCGGTGCTGGCGGCGGACGCGCTGCGCATAGGCGAGGAAGTCCGGCGGATACTGGGTGCCGGCGCGGATATGCTGCACGTGGATATTATGGACGCGCATTTCGTGCCAAATCTGAGCTACGGGCCTGATTTGTGCAGGGCCCTGCGGCGGGGTTTCCCCGATACACATCAGGATGTTCACCTGATGATGGATAACCCTGAACACTATCTGGAAGCCTTCGCGCAGGCGGGCGCCGACGATATCACCATCCATTGTGAGCTGGGGGAGAAGGCCGGACCCGCGCTGCGCCATATCAAAAGCCTGGGCTGCAAAGCAGGCCTGAGCGTAAAGCCGGGTACGCCCGCGGAGATGATGGACCCTTACCTGGACCTGATCGATCTGGTGCTGATCATGACGGTGGAACCGGGCTTCGGCGGTCAGAAGATGATGATGGAGCCTCTTGAGAAGGCTTTATATTTCAGGAAGAAAGGCTTTTCGGGCACGATTTCGGCGGACGGCGGGCTTAGCCCCGATAATGCCGGCGCAGCCCTTCAAATGGGTGTCAATCGCCTGGTGATGGGCACGGCGCTGTTTGGCGCGGCGTCGCCCGAACAGTCGATATTAAAGATACGCGCCCTGGAGAGATCATGAGGGGAAAGACATCGCATGCCAGGTCATCCGGGGGCTTTCGGGCCAAGCAGGCGCTGGGACAGAATTTTCTTGATGACGCGGCCTTGCTGGACAGGCTGGTCAGCCTGAGCGGCGTTCAAGAAGGCGACCGCGTCTTTGAAATCGGCCCGGGCCTGGGATCATTGACCGAGGCCTTGGCCCGGGCAGGCGCCCGGGTGCTTGCCATGGAGATTGACCCGCAGCTGATCGCCATTTTGCGCGTCAGCCTGTTCGGGCATCAGCATATCGAGGTGGTGGAGGGCGATGTCATGGCCCCGGGTCTGGAGGCGGTGCTGTCACCGATGGGACCTTTTAAAATCGTGGCAAACCTGCCCTACTATATCACGACGCCGATCATGAACAGGCTGCTGAATCTGGAGCTTCCGATCCGGTCCATCAACGTGATGGTGCAAAAGGAAGCGGCGCAGCGCCTGGTCGCGAAGCCTTCTACAGCTGATTACGGTCCCTTGTCTCTTTTAGCTCAGTATAAGGCCGAGCCCGATATCGCGGAGATCATCGGGCCTGAAATGTTCAGCCCCTCGCCCAAGTGTGACAGCGCTTTCGTCCTCATGCCCATGCGCAGGGAGCCGCCCGTGCGGGCAGATGAACGAAAACTGTTTTCTCTGATCGATACAGCCTTTCGAATGCGGCGCAAAACCCTTCTTAACAACATGACGGGGTCTTTTTCGCTCAGCCGCTCTGCCGCGGAAGAAGTGATTCGCCAAGCGGGCCTTTCAGCCGACATCCGGGGAGAGGCCCTGAGCCTGGAGGAATTTGCCCGGCTTTCAAACCTCTTATAAATATCGCTGCAAGCAGCGGCCATAGATAAAAAACAGACCGGCCCCGAATCTCGGGGCCGGTCATCCTAGTGCGCCCGGTGAGCGCACGTTCTACAGGGTGCAAGTCCCGAGCCCGCCCGGTAGTGGGAAGGGCATAGCCGAACACCAAGGGTGTCCATCGTGAGGAGGGATCTAAAGAAAGGTGAAGGCAAATCTCCGGCCTGACGAACAGAAACCTTATCAGGCCGCACATGAGGGTAAGGCTGCTTGACGAGTCAAAGCCCAAACACTACACGGAATCATGTGCGGTAAATGAGGCAGGTAGATGGAGAGAAAGAATGTGTGAGTACCCGGGGAGGTCTCGCAGGCGCGGTGGAGTCAAGGGAACTTGAAAGGCGTAGTAACAACGAACTGCGAGAAGTCAGCAGAGGCCATAGTATCGCTAAAACGGGAAGGGCCGAACAAACGTAAGTCCGAAGAACGGAGGAAGGAGGGCCAATGCGATGAAAGCAGAATACCAAGGAAACAGGGGCTACCTGCAAAGAGATAGCGCGGAACGCGAAGGGTATGCAGGAGCGCGGAGCGCTGGGCCTCGGAAGCCCGAAGAAGCGGACGGTGCAGACCTGCTTGAACGCATCCTGGACAGGGAGAACCTAAACAGAGCGTACAAGCGCGTGAGAGCCAACAAGGGAGCGCCCGGGATAGACGGAATGACCGTGGAGGGAGCGCTTGACTGGCTAAAGGAACACGGAGGGGAACTTCTTGAGAGCATACGGAGCGGGAAGTATAAGCCGTCCCCGGTGCGCAGGAAGGAAATCCCCAAGGCAGATGGCGGGCTACGCAAGTTGGGCATTCCCACGGTGGCAGACCGAATCATCCAACAAGCAATCGCACAACAACTCAGTCCCATCTATGAACCGCTGTTCTGGGAAGGGAGCTACGGCTACCGCCCGGGGAGGAGCGCGCAGATGGCCATCCGGAAGGTGAAGGAATACGTGGAGCAGGGCTACCGGTACGCAGTACAGATAGACCTGTCCAAGTACTTTGACACCATGAACCACGAATTGCTCATGAACATGGTACGAGAGCAAGTCCGTGACAAACGCGTCACAGAACTCATCAAGAGGTATTTGAAAAGCGGGGTCATGGAGAACGGATTGCTGGTGAAGACGGAAGAAGGCTCCCCGCAAGGCGGGCCTCTGAGTCCTTTGTTGGCCAACATCTACCTGGATAGATTCGACCGGGAGATAGGCGGCAGAAGCGTTCCGGTCATTCGATATGCAGACGACATCGTGGTACTGGCC
>CAZVUU010000087.1:0-9140 GCA_964630465.1 uncultured Christensenella sp. | reverse complement strand
CCTACACCGGCGGCGAAAGCCTCCCGGCGAACATGAGGAGGAACAAGAAATGAAAAACACAGTGAAGAAAATTGGCGCTCTCGCGCTGTCGATGCTCATGCTCATCAGCCTGGTGGCCTCGGCCGGATCGGCGACTCCCTCGATTGACGCGATCAAGGCGAAGGGCAAGCTGGTCATGCTGACCAACGCGTCCTTCCCGCCCTTTGAGTATATCTCGGCCGAAGGCAAGCCCGTCGGCGTGGACATCGACCTGTCTCAGGCGATCGCCGATAAGATGGGCGTTGAGCTGCAGGTCGTGGATATGGACTTTGACCTGCTGATCGACTCGCTCAAAAACGGCAAGGGCGATCTGGTGGCCGCCGGCATGACGGCCCGGCCCGACCGCGCGGAGATCATCGACTTTTCAATCGTCTACATCTCCATGGGCCTGAAGGTGATCCTGCCCGTGGGCAGCGACATCACCTCCTTTGACCAGCTGGACGGCAAGAAGATCGCCGTGCAGGAGGCGACGACGGCAGATATCTACGCCCAGGAAAACTACCCCAAGGCGAAGATCCTCTCCTTCAAGAGCGCCATTGACGCCGGCAACGCCGTTAAATCCGGCAACGCGGATGCCGCCATCATGGACCTGCTGCCTGCCGAGTACATGACAGCCAACAGCGCAGACATCACGCTGATGGAAGACCTGCTGGCGGCTGAAGAGACGGCCATGGGCGTCGCCAAGGGCAACGAGGACTTCCTGGCGCTGGTCAATGAGACCCTCGAAGAGCTGATGGAAAGCGGCAAGCTGCAGGAGTACTTCGACAGCCACATGAAGAACTTCGAGCTTGACTGATCAGAGCAGATATAAGCTGTAAGCGGGTATGGCCGGGCGCCGTGACAAGCCCCCGGCCATACCCTGTGTAACGGGGTAAGGAGACATCATCTGTATGTGGATAGCAAGTCTGGGCGGGCGGTGGGAGGCTCTGTCAAAGGACCTGTACCGGGGCTTCCTGGAAAACGACCGCTGGAAGCTGTACCTCAGCGGCACCGGGGTCACCCTGCTGCTGGCGGCGGTGGCCACCCTGATGGGCATCGTGATCGGTATCCTGGTGTCGGTCAGCAAGTTTTATGCCGCCAGGCGCGGCGCTTCCCTCTTCTGGCGGGCGCTGGGCAAGGCGGGCGAAGTGTATACCACGGTGATCCGCGGCACACCCATCGTGCTGCAGCTATTGATCATCTACAGCCTGACCGTGTGGACGGAGGGCCTGTACGCCTGCATGATCGGCTTTGGGATCAACTCCGGCGCCTATATATCGGAGATCTTCCGCAGCGGCATCAACTCCATCGACCCCGGGCAGATGGAGGCGGGGCGCTCCCTGGGCCTCAGCGAGGGGGCCACGATGGTGAAGATCATCTTCCCTCAGGCGATCAAGAACGTGCTGCCGGCGCTGTTCAACGAGTTCATCGCCCTGGTGAAGGAAACTTCGGTAGCGGGCTATATCGCCGTGCGCGATATCACCAAGGTGGCTTCTTCCATCAAGGGGACCTATTTTATCTCATCGCCCCTGTACATCGCGGCGATCATTTACTTGGCGGTGGTCCTGCTGCTGACCTATCTTCAGAAGAAGCTTGAAAGGAGGCTTGCGCGCAGTGATAGAGGTTAAGAATCTTCGCAAGAGCTTCGACGACACCGAGGTGCTTGCCGGCATCACGGAGACGATCAGGCAGGGGGAAAAGGTGGCGGTCATCGGGCCCTCGGGCTCCGGTAAAAGCACCTTCCTGCGTTGCCTGAACCTGCTGGAGCTGCCGACCTCCGGCGAAATCTGGGTGAAAGGCAAGAACATCGTCGACAAAAAGACGGACATCGACGCCATCCGCCGCCACATGGGCATGGTATTTCAGCATTTCAACCTTTTCCCGCACCTGACCATCAAGGAAAACATCACCCTGGCCCCTGTCCACCTGAAGCTGATGAAGAAGGACGAGGCGGACAAGCTGGCCATCCGGCTGCTTGAGCGCATCGGCCTGACAGACAAGGCAGATACCTACCCCGCGATGCTGTCGGGCGGGCAAAAGCAGCGCATCGCGATCATCCGCGCGCTGGCGATGAACCCCGAGGTGATGCTGTTTGACGAGCCTACCTCGGCGCTGGACCCGGAGATGGTGGGCGAGGTGCTCGACCTGATCCGTGAGCTGGCCAACGAGGGCATGACCATGGTGATCGTGACCCACGAGATGAACTTCGCCCGTGAGGTGGCTACCAGGGTGCTGTTCATGGATGAGGGCCTGATCAAGGAGCAGAACACGCCGGAAGAGTTTTTCGCGCACCCTAAGGACCACAGGCTGCAGGGCTTCCTGTCCAAAGTGCTGTAATATCGCAAGAGAGGTTTTTATCGATGAAAGAGTTTAAAAAGATCGTTCTGGCCTATTCGGGCGGCCTGGATACATCCATCATCATCCCTTGGCTGAAGGAGAACTACCCCGGCTGCGAGGTGATCTGCGTGGCGGGCGATGTCGGCCAGGGCACGGAGCTGGAGGGCCTGGAGGAAAAGGCCATCAAGACCGGCGCCTCCAAGCTGTATATCGAAGACCTGCAGGAGGAGTTTGTCAACGAGTACATCTTCCCGACCCTGAAGGCAGGCGCCAGGTACGAGGGCGACTACCTGCTGGGCACCTCCTTTGCCAGGCCCGTCATCGCAAAGCGCATCGTGGAGATCGCCCTCAAGGAAGAGGCCGACGCCATCTGCCACGGTTGCACCGGCAAGGGCAACGACCAGGTGCGCTTTGAACTGGCCATCAAGGCCTTTGCCCCGCAGATGCCCGTGATCGCGCCCTGGCGCGTGTGGGATATCAAATCGCGCGACGAGGAGATCGACTACGCCGAGGCTCACAACATCCCCCTGAACATCAGCCGCGAAACCAACTATTCCAAGGATAAAAACCTATGGCACCTCTCCCACGAGGGCCTGGATCTGGAAGACCCTTCCCTGGAGCCTCAGTACAACAAGCCGGGCTTCCTTGAGATGTGTGTGTCGCCCGAGCAGGCGCCCGATACGCCGACCTATGTGACCGTCTCCTTCGAGCAGGGCATCCCGGTCAAAGTGGACGGCGTCCCCATGAACGGCGTCGACGTCATCAAGACGCTCAACCGCCTGGGCGGAGAAAACGGTGTCGGCCTGGCCGACCTGGTTGAAAACCGCCTGGTGGGCATGAAGAGCCGCGGCGTTTACGAAACGCCGGGCGGGTCGATCCTCTACCGCGCGCACCAGACCCTGGAAACCCTCTGCCTGGACCGCGACACACAGCACTACAAGGAGCTGGTGGCCGCCAGATTTGCCGAGCTTGTCTACTTCGGCCAGTGGTATACCCCCCTGCGGGAAGCGCTGAGCGCCTTTGTCGACAAGACGCAGGAAAACGTGACCGGCGAGGTCAAACTGAAGCTCTACAAAGGCAACATCATCAACGCCGGCGTAACCAGCCCTTATTCGCTCTACGATGCGGACATGGCCACCTTTGACGAGGACGAGGTCTACGATCAGAAGGACTCCGTCGGCTTCATCAAGCTCTTCGGCCTGCCGATCCAGGTGCAGGCGCAGATGAAGCAGAGGATGGCGGGGAAATAGAATATCGTTTAAAGAAAACCTCGCAGTGTCATTTTGACCTGCGGGGTTTTTGCTTATAGCATAGTACAGGCTATTGATCATGAAAATTGATGGTTGTTCCGTTTGTCAATGCGGGCTATAATTAAACATAACACCATCCCTTTTCAATTGATTCCCGGAAGGAGCAACCATGCCCCATCATCCTCCTTACACCATAACCGAGAAATCCGCAGACCATCTGGCCAAGATCGTCGAAAGCGTCACCATGCTGGAGTTCGGCACAGGCTTTAAGCGCAATATCCGGCTCCACCGGGAGAACCGCCTGCGCTCCATCCATTCTTCCCTGGCCATTGAGGGGAATGCGCTCACGCTGGGTGAGGTAAGGGCGGTGGTCGAGGGTAGACTGGTGGCGGGCAAGCAGGAGGATGTCAAGGAAGTAAAGAACGCCTATGATGCTTATGACCGCATCATGAGTTTTGACCCTTATTCTGTCAGGGATTTTCTGAAGGCACATCAGCTGATGATGGATGGCCTGGTCAGCGGGGCCGGGCAGTTCCGCAGCGAGGATGTTGGGGTATTCAAAGATATGGTTCCCATCCACATGGGCGCCAGGCCGCAGTTTGTTCCCGGCCTTATCAATGAACTGTTTGACTGGGCGAGAAAATCAGACTTGCATCCTGTGCTAAAGAGCGCGGTTTTGCACTATCAAATCGAAATCATCCATCCCTTTTCTGATGGCAACGGGCGTATGGGCAGGTTATGGCAGACGCTGCTTTTGATAACATGGAAGGAGATATTTGCATGGATACCGATGGAATCCATGCTGTTTGAAAACCGCCCAAACTACTACCGGGCGCTTGATGAAGCCAACAAGGCAAATGACGCAGGGGCCTTCATCGAGTTTACGCTATCAGCTATCCTGACGACCATACTGGAGCAGGCGAAGCACCAAGATAAGCACGAAGATGAGCACGAAGATAAGCGCCGGGCAGAGCTGAGCGATATTCAAAGATCGGTGCTGGAGGCGCTGGCAGGAAAGGCACTTTCCCGTAAGGAGATATTCAAGGCCATCTCTATCAGACCAGATACCCGCGCCTTCAGGCGGCACATCCGGCCGCTCCTGACAGAAGGGCTGATAGAGATGACCATACCCGACAAGCCCAACAGCAAGCTGCAAAAATACCGCCTGACACAGGGCAGCAAACCGGGATTTTGACGAGCTGTTTGACAGATCCGAGCTGCCCGGGGTGAAGCTGAGGGGCAGGAACAACTTTTCCAAAGATGTCATGATCGCTACAGGAGTGTAATGTATGCCCAAAAAAGGCCGCAGCGTCCCCAATGCGTTCGGAGGCTACACGCATTACGACGAAAACGGAAAAAAGATCGGCAGCAGCGCCCCGGGCGCTTTGGGCGGCTATGTGCATTATGATGAAAAGGGCAAGAAAGCCGGGCGCAGCGATCCCAATGTCTGGGGCGGCTATACAAACTACGACAATAGAGGAAGGAAGACCGGGTCGAGCGACCCCGGTGCACTGGGAGGCTATGTTCACACCGACAGCTCCGGCAAAAAGTCCGGCGCAAGTGAGCGGGGAAGCTTCGGCGGCTTCAGGCATTATAAAAGCAAGGGTCCCTGCTATGTCGCCACCTGCGTATACGGCTCCTATGACTGCCCCGAGGTGCGGGTGCTGAGGCGGTACAGGGATGAAAGGCTAAGCGGGCATTTGCCGGGGCGGGCTTTCATCAGGGTCTATTACACTGTGGGGCCATGGCTGATCAGTTGCTTTGGCAGCCGTCCGGGGGTCCGGCGGGCATGGAAGGCGGCGCTCGACCGCATGGTGACCTCGCTGATGAAAGGCGGTCTGTCGGACGCGCCCTACAGGGATATTTCATAGGACATACAATATCATATCTCTTCTGATCGGCATTGACAAAATGGGATGATTTCCCTATAATTCAAAACAAGAACAATCAGGCAACTTGATGACCGGATCGACCGTTTCTGTCCTTTGGCAAGCGTCAGGTTTTATTTTTTAATCCCGTTGAGGCATAAGCCGCGCGCCTGAGCTTTGCGCGCGGATGCATATATATTGAAGGAGGATGACCATGAAAAAGCTGCTCTCTTTGCTGCTGGCCGCAGTGATGTTGGTGTCCTTTGCTTCCGCCCTGGCGGACGAAGCAAAGCCCTATGAGGGGGAGACCATCCGCATCATCTTCGGCAACCACGACTGGACGGATGCCACCAAGGATCTGGTGGCCGAGTTTACCGAGAAAACGGGCATCAAGGTGGTATCGGAATCCTACCCCGAGGATCAGCTCAACCAGAAAATCACGGTGGAGCTGGCATCGGGCGGCAAGAACCTGGATGTCTTCATGACCCGCCCGCTGCAGGAGACCAAGCTCTTCATTGCCAACGGCTGGCTCATGGACCTGGCCCCTCTGTATGAGGACGCGGACTTTGACATGGCCGACTTTATCCCCTCGGCGCTTGAGATCTTCACGCAGGATGACGTCACCTACGGCGTGCCGCTGGTGACCGAGCGCGAGGTGATGTTCTACCGCAAGGATCTGCTGGAGGCGGCGGGCATCGAGGTGCCCACCACCTTTGAAGAGCTGGAGGCTGCCGCAGCTGCCCTGCACAAGCCGGATGAAGGTGTCTACGGCTTTGTGGCGCGCGGGCTGTCCGCCGCCGCCGTGACGCAGTTCTCAAGCTTCCTGCGCGGCTTTGGAGGCGACTTTGATGTCGACGGCGTCGCCACGCTGGATACGCCCGAAGCCATCGCCGCCTTTGAGTACTACGGCGGCATGCTGCGCAAATACGGCCCTCCCGGCGCCTTGAACATGCACTGGCAGCAGGCGGCGGGCGTCTATTCACAGGGGCAGGCGGCCTTCTGCACGGATGCCGACTCGATCTGGAAATCCTTCAGCGGGCCGGATACCTTGGTGTATGAGACCACGGGCTATGCCCCGGTGCCCGGCGGCAAGCCCTACAACATCTGTTCCTGGGGATTCTCCGTCCCCGCGGGCTCCCAGAAGGCAGGCGCTGCCATGGAGTTCATCAAATGGGCCACCGGCAAAGAGATGATCGCCTACGCGCAGGCCGCCGGCATCTCCTCTTCCCGCCAGAGCGTGTGGAACGATCCCGAGAGCATCAAGAACTATCCCGCTGACCTGGCGGCGGCCATCGCGGCCAGCAACCCCATCGGCGTAGCCTCCGACCGTCCCCTGGTGGTACAGGTCGGCAAGGCGCGCGACTTCATCGGTGCCGTGATCGTCACGGCCATTGAAGGCGGCGATGTCGCCGCGGCAGCCAAAACCGCCAATGAAGCCTATCAGGCCATCATCGACGAGGACTTCCCGAAATAACGTTACCAACTCAAGCTTGACTACAGGCCGCCTGCCCCTGAGGCGGGCGGCCTGCGTATATGCTGACAGGAGGAATGCCTGTGACCGCATGGATCGATAAGCACATCCGGATCATCTTCATCCTGCCCTGCCTGATCTTCATTCTGGCCATGATCGTGGCGCCGCTGGGCTATAACCTGTACCTGAGCTTTCATAACTGGAGCATGTCGGCGGTCAAGGCGCCGGAGTTCATAGGCTTCGGCAACTACCTGCGCCTGTTTTCCGAAAAGCGCTTCTGGGACGCCGTTCTCCGTACGCTGATCTTTGTGGTGACGGGGCTGAGCGCACAGACGCTCCTGGGCCTGGGTCTGGCCATGCTGGTCAACCGTCCCTACGCGGGCAAGCGCCTGGCGCAGACCCTGTTTTTGCTGCCCGTCGTCGCCACGCCCGTCGCCATCGGCATGGTGTGGAAGCTGATGTATGAGCCGACGATCGGCTTTGCCAATGTGCTGGTCAAGGCGGCAGGCTTTGCGCCGATGAAGTTTCTGGCGACAACGGGCATCGAATCGCTGATGTCGCTGGTGGTGGTCGATATCTGGGAGTGGACCCCCATGGTGATGCTGATGGTATATGCCGGCCTGGTCGCCCTGCCGGATACGCCCTACGAATCGGCCCGGATCGACGGGGCCAATGCCTGGCAGCTGTTTACAAAGATCACCCTGCCGCTGGTCAGCCCCACGCTGCTGGTGGCGATGATGCTGCGGCTGATCGACATCGTAAAGACCTTTGACATCATCTATTCCACCACGCAGGGCGGGCCGAACTTCGCGACGGAGAACATCAATATCCTGGCCTACAGCACCACATTCTCCTATTTTGAGTTCGGCAAGGCCGCGGCGATTACGGTGCTGTTTTTCATCGTGGTGATCGCGATATCGTCGCTGTTTCTGATGATCAGGAAGCGGGCGGAGGTGGAGTTCTGATGAGCAGACGAACGAAGCTGATCATAAGGAGTGTGCTGAAGCACGCGCTGATCTATCTGAGCCTGCTGATTGTGTTCTTCCCGTTTTTATGGATGATGCTGGCTTCCTTTCAGACCCAGCAGGACATCATGAATGCGGGCAAGGGCCTGTTCCGCTTCAGGCCGACGCTTGCCAACTATCAGAAGGCCTTCTGGCAGCATTCCTTCGGGCGGCCGATCATCAACAGCTTTTTGATCGGCCTGGCCTCCACGCTGTTTGCCCTGGCGCTGGGCCTGCCTGCCGCCTATTCCATCGGGCGCTTCAAGCAGCGCAAGCTCTCCATGCTGATTTTGCTGGTGCGCATGATCCCCGGCATCACCTTTTTGATGCCCTGGTTTTCCATCTTCTCATCCATCGGTCTGATCGACACCTACGCCGCGATGGTGCTGGCCCATATGCTGGTGGCCCTGCCCTTTATTATCTGGGTGATGGTGCCCTTTTTTGAGGGTATCCCCAGGGAGCTGGAGGAGGCGGCCTGGGTGGACGGCAGCTCTCAGGTGGGCGGCTTTGTCCGCATCATGCTGAAGCTGTCGCTGCCAGGCATCCTGACGGCCTCCCTGCTGGCCTTCATCTACTCGTGGAACAACTTCATGTTTTCGCTGGTGCTGTCGGGCGCGCGCACCATCACGCTGCCGATCGCCATATTCAGCTTTATTTCCTACGCCTCGGTGGACTGGGGCGGCCTGATGGCGGCCTCCGTGGTGATCACGGTGCCCATTCTGGTAATGTCCGTCTTTTTGCAAAAGTATATCGTCGGCGGTTTGACGGCAGGCGCCGTAAAGGGCTGAGCTGCCGGGAGAAAGTGAGGCATAGGCTGTTATGAAGGCATTGGTATTGACAGGTCCCCGGGAATTTTCCTATCAGGAGGTCCCCACCCCCGTTCCCGGTCCCGGCGATGTGCGCGTCCATATCCGCGTCTGCGCGGTCTGTGGCAGCGACGTGCAGGGCAGCGACGGCTCCACGGGCCGCCGCCGGCCGCCGGTGATCATGGGGCATGAGGCCTCGGGCGTGATCGTTATGGTGGGGGAAGGAGTCAGCGATTGGCGCATAGGTGACCGCGTCACTTTTGACTCCACCATCTACTGCGGGCGCTGCGATATGTGCCGGGCGGGGCATGTCAACCTCTGCGCGGACCGGCGGGTGCTGGGCGTTTCCTGTGCGGAGTACAGGCAGGACGGGGCCTTTGCGGAGT
>CAZVUU010000086.1:0-9448 GCA_964630465.1 uncultured Christensenella sp. | reverse complement strand
CAGCCGATATAGCAGAAGCCGGCGGCGCGCGTGAAGCCGCTCTTTACGCCAAAGGCTTCCGGGTAATAGAAGGCGGATTCGGGGTCCAGGATCTCGGAGTTCACCCGGATCTCCAGCTCGCCCCGCAGGCTGGTCTTTTGCATGGTGTATTCCCTGTGGCTGATGATCCCGCGGAAGGCCTCGTTTTTGAGCGCCGCCAGGGTCAGGCGGGCCATATCGGCCGCGGTGGTGTAGTGCTCGCGGTCGTGGTAGCCGTGGGGGTTGACGAAGTGGGTATCCGTCATGCCCAGCGCCTTGGCCTTTTCGTTCATCTTGACCGCGAACTTTTCCACCGAGCCCGAGTGCAGCACGGCGATGGCGTTGGCGGCATCGTTGCCGCTTTTGAGCATCAGGCCGTAGAGCAGGTCGCGCAGGGGCATCTGTTCGCCGTAGAACACGGGCACCTGCGAGCTGTCGGAGGGGATGTCGCGCGCCTGGCGGGGGACGGTGACAGTCTGGTCGATCTCCATATCCTCCAATGCCAGCAGCAGGGTCATGATCTTGGTGGTGCTGGCAGGGTAGACGCGGGCCGCGGCGTTTTTTTGCAGCAGCATCTCGCCCGTATACGCGTCGATCAGGATGGCGGCCCGGGCGTAGAGGTCATCCGCCGTGAGCGTCCCGGGCCGGTCGTCGTCAAAGTTCTGCGGCACGCGGATGGCAAGGTCCTTCATGTCGCCCGACAGGTATTTGCGGGTCAGGGGGTCGGCCACGCCGCTTTGCTCCGCGCCCTCGACACCGCTTTGGATCAGGATGCCCTGAAAGTCGCTGACGGCCCGGGCGGTCCTGGGCCCGTAGGCCCCGTCGGGTACCTCGTCCAGCAGACGCAGGTCGTAGAGGATGGTCTGCAGCTCGCTTACACGCGCGCCCTTATCTCCCGGCTTCAGGTTGAGCAGGTTGCCCGCGGCCTCGTCGTCGTAGACGAGCAGCAGGGTCTCCTCCCGTGCGCTGCCGTCCGCGGTGACAGTATATCCGTTTGCCTGCAGGTGCAGCTGAAAGCTGAGCACGGCCTGCCGGGTCTGCTGGCCGTAGATGCCGTCTGCCTTGCCCTGCAGCAGCTTCAGCGTGATCAAGCGCTGCTGGAGGGCCTTCACGGCCTCGCCCCGGCTGCCGACGGAGAGGGGCGCGGGCGCGGCCTCCCCTTGGGCCTGCAAAAGCAAAAGGGGCATCACCAGGCAGAGGATCATCAGGCACAGGAGCAATCGGCGCATCGGGCGTCTCCTTTCCGGCTGGGGTATCTTGGGGATATCCTACCATAAGTCGCGCCCGCGCGACAGACCGGGATCCGCCGATCGGTGCCGGGCTGATGCACAAAGCGGATAGCGAGGCCGGATATCAGCAGAAATCACTCGCCGGCAAAGAGACCCGGCCGGGTTTTCCGGCATCGAAGCAGGTCTTTCAAACCCGGTTGTTTAAACATGCCGCCGTCGGGTTAAACATGGATATGCGGCTGTCCGGCCCGGTGGCCATGCTGCCCTTTTTGGAAAACCCGGTGTTATCGGACCTCAGAGGTAAATGAATGGAGGATAAGGTATGAAACGCACATCTTTGATCTCGGCGGCCCTCGTTCTGGCGCTGCTCCTGGCCCTGGTGCTTCCATCCGTGGCGGAGGGTGTCCTCGCCCTGACCGAGGAAAGGCTGCTTGCCTGGAAAGACTATGATGAATCATTCCGCGGCGCGTATTTCGCGATCGCTGAAAATACGGGCGATGAGCCCCTTATGCTGCAGGAGGGCAGCCTGAAGCTGCTGGATGCCGAGGGCGCGGAGCTCTATGAGAGCAGCTACCTGGAGGTCTATCCGCGCGTGCTGCAGCCCGGCGAAAAGGGCGTGATCAGCTCCTACGGGAAGGTGTCCGACGGGGAGGTGCCCGCGCGTGTCGCCACCACGAGCCTGAACTATACCCTGATGGAGCCTTATGTGGAGATAAAATTCTATCCGGCCTCCGCCGGCCTCGAACTGATTGATGATGACTACTGGCCCGCCGCCCGGCTCACCATCGAGGTGGAGAACAACACCGATGCGCCCCTGTTTGACCTTGAGATCTCCTGCATTTTGCGGGATGATGAGGGAGGCCTGCTGGCTACCATGACTACCTGGACCTACCGGGTAGGCGTTCCCGCCGGGGGCAAGATGCTGGTGAGGGAGGACCTTGGCGAGGAGCTGGTCAACGACCTGAAGGAGAAGGGCCTGACAACGGCGCAGGTAGAAGTGATGGCCTACACCTCGGAATACAAGTGGTAAGTCCACTAAAAATTTGAAATAGAGATATCAATCTGAAAAAGGGCGGGCTGCCCAAGGAAAGCCCGCCCTTTTGGCGTGCGAAAGCCGGGGGGATGTCAATAGGGCGGCATGCCTGCACCGCCTATTTGAGGGGGATCAGTGTAAAGTATACCTCGGGGTGCTCCAGGTGCCTGAGGGTCGCCGAGCCGTCCGTCAGCAGGTTCATGGCGGAGACGAAGTTGTTGAGCAGGTTGGTGATGACCAGGGTGGAGCCGACGAGCTGGGAAGTGACGGCGGGAAGCACGGGGACGCCGTTGATCGCGACCAGCTTGCCCCCCTTGATCTCCGGGTCCACCGGCTGATCCAGATCACTCATGGAGACGGTGAAGCCGGGCATGGTGATGGAGACGCTGATCCAGTGGCCGTCAAAATCCTTGGCCTTGGCATCCTTTCGGTAGTCGAGCTGCTCCCCCTCAGGCTGCGGCGGCGGGTAGGACTCCAGGTGAATAACCAGGCTGCCCTTTTCCGGGACGCTGACCAGCGCGCCTTCGATGTAGAGGAAATCGGTCCAGCTGCCGTCGTCCCAGGAGATCGTCATGGTGTCATCCAGGCTGGTCCAGGTGCCGAACTCCCGGCTGCCGTCCGGGTCGGTCCTTGTCGCGGTGCCGTCGCCTTCTATGGTGTACTTGACGATCAGGCCGCTGTCCCCCGCGTTGAAGGATGTATCATCCACCCGGAAAGTGTGCAGATACCAGTCCCCCAGAAAGCGGGTGTCGATGCCCAGGGCTTGCGCCAGGGAGGTGAAAGCCAGGAGGAGACACAGCATCAGGGCTATTCTTTTTTTCATCGTTATGCTCCTTTTTTATGGTCCAATGACAGGGCGTGCTATTACACTCAAGAGGATTCAGTATTTCCACTCCGACGGACCTTCTGTCTCCCGGACGGCTCGATGCATTCATACGCCTGCCAGGGAAGGGCTCTCCTGTCCCGGTCCTGACACATTCATCTCTCTTCCTCCAACGCCGGAACGCATCACGATTGACGAAGCACTGATCAGCTCTTGCATGGCGGATTTCAAAAAGCAACTGCTCAAGCGCCAATAGCGTTGGCTATGGACCCGGCGTTGTTTGGTTGACCTGTTCCTCTGCCGGATCGTGGATAATACGATCCGGCTTTTCTTTGTGTGTAAGGTTTTTGTGCTGATGGCGCGCCGTTTTGTCTGTTTTGGCGCGCCGGGACAGGGGAGAAAGGGTTTACAATATTTTGCGGCACTCCATGTAGTAGCGCTTTTCGCGTGCCGTACCCATGGAGAAGGTTTTGCGCGGCAGTGCGCCGCCCGCGCGAATGGCGGGGAACAGCGCGCGCTTGTCGATCGCGCCCAGAAGGATGCCCACCGCGCCCTTCTCGCGGCAGAGCGCGCGCAGCGCGTCTTCGCCGTGAATGTAATCGATTTCGGCCTCCGGGCGCGCGCGCAGATACGCGTCCAGATACGGCTGCAGCACGCCCAGCGGCAGCGCGCCGCCGCGTCCCGATACCGATACGGTGACCTCGCGACCTGCCGCGATGAATTTGATCTCGTCGCCCGGAACCATTTCCATGCCCGTCGCTTTCAAGTGCGCCGCGAAGCCGTCAATCAGCGAATCTGCGTCCGCGCCGAACAGCGCGCGGTGAATGGGCTCGAATAAAAGAGCGGGCGAGTGCAGGTTCACGATTTCCGCCAGCGCGTATCGTGCGGGGTGGCGCGCCGCTTCCTTCGGGGACAATCCGGGCTTGATCCGCGCCCAGCACGTCTTCGCCGTGGCCAGCGAGTGGTTGCCGTCGCCTACCGCGTACAAAAAGCCGTCGGAAACGTCGAACAGGCGCGAAAGCGCCGCGGAGACGGAAGAAAAGCTGTCCTCATCCTCCACCGCCCAACCGCGCAGCCGGCCGCCGCCCATCATAAGCGAAAAATCGTACAGCTTGCGGTACCTTGAAACGCTTCTATACAGAGGGCCGATCACGGTATCGCCGGGATCGTCGATCAGCAGCATGGTGTGCGGGCTTTCCAGCGCCGCGCCCTCGCGTATACGCACGCGCGGTGGTATGCGCTCCACGATCGTGCCTTCCGTGGCGCGAATCAGGGGCGAAGCGCCGGGCGCGTAATCGTACGCCTCCAAATCGAGCGCCGCCACCAGGCCGACGCGTGCGCCGGAGGCCGTGGTTCTCTCCACCAGCGAAAAGCCGTTTTCCACGCGCTTTTCAAGGGTTCCGTATGTCAGGTACTCGCGCATGGCGGCGTGAATCGAAGGGATCCGCCTTTCAGCGGCGTTTAAATCGATCTCCGGCTGCACGATATGAAGCGCGGAAGGCGAGCTTCCCACATACGCCTCCACTTCGCGCCAGTATTCCGGCTGCGAGGTAAACTGGTCGCACGCGATCACCGCCCACTTCCCGGGATCCGCGGAGCGGGCGGGCAGGTAGATATCCGTCGGGGCGATGCCCGGAAAATTCGGCATGAGCAGGCTCCTTTACGGGTGCAGCACGCGCACGCGGTACACCGTGTTCAGCGCCCGAATTTTCTCGACGACCGCTTCTTGGGGCACCTCGTCCAGGTCCAGGCAGGTATAGGCGTACTTTCCGCGCGATTTATTGAGCATGTTGCTGATGTTGATGTTGCGTGAAGAGATATGGGTAGTGATTGAACTCACCACGTTGGGCACGTTCTGATGCAGTACCGCGATGCGGGGCGTGATCAAACGGCCGGGATCCGCGTCCGGGAAGTTGACGGAGTGGCTGATCACGCCGGTTTTTAAATACGCGTCCAACTGCAGCGCCACCATGCGCACGCAGTTATCCTCGCTCTCGGGCGTGGACGCGCCGATGTGCGGCAGGCATACGACGTTTTTCACGCCCAGAAGCTTCTCCGTGGGGAAATCGCACACATAGCGGCGCAGTTTGCCGGTTTCGAGCGCCCGGATTACGTCGTCGTATACGGCCAGTTCTCCGCGCGAAAAGTTCAATAGCGCCGCGCCATCCTTCATGCGCGAGAACAGTCGGCAGTTCAAGCTGCCGCGCGTCTCGTCGTTCAAGGGCATGTGCACGGTGATGTAGTCTGCTTTTTCGATGATTTCATCTTCGCTCATGGCGTGGCGCACTGCGCGGGACAGCTTCCAGGCGCTGTCCACGGAGATATAGGGATCGTAGCCCAATACGTCCATGCCCAGCGCCACGCCCGCGTTGGCCACCAGAAGGCCCACCGCGCCCAGGCCGATCACGCCCAGCGTTTTGCCGGCGATTTCGGGGCCGACAAAGGCTTTTTTGCCCTTCTCGACCAGCTTTTCCACGTTCTCGCCCTCGCCCTTGAGGCCCTGCGACCAGTTCGCGCCGCCCAGGATATCGCGCGAGGCCAGAAGCAGCGCCGCGATGACGAGTTCCTTCACGGCGTTTGCGTTCGCGCCCGGAGAGTTGAATACCACCACGCCCTTTTCGGCGTACTTATCCAGCGGAATGTTGTTTACGCCCACGCCTGCGCGCGCCACGGCCAATACGCCGGATTCCAGCGCATAATCGCTCATTTCGGCGCTACGAACGATGATGGCTTCCGGGTTTTCGGCGTCCGCCGAAAGCAGATATTCGCTGTCACGAATCACCTCGCGCCACACGGGTGATATGGAGTTGAGCAGTTTAATGTTCGTCATTTTACGCACGACCCGCTTCAAACTGCTTCATTACGCCGATCAGCTTCTGCACGCCCTCGACCGGCATGGCGTTGTAGATGCTGGCGCGCATGCCGCCCACCAGCCGATGACCCTTTAAGTTGGTCAGCCCCTGCGCCCCGGCGTATTTCACGAACTCCGCGTCGGTATCGGCGCTTTCGCTACGGAAAGTGACGTTCATCAGCGAGCGGTATTCGCGCTGCGCCGTGCCCTTGAACAACATGCTCTCATCCAGATAATGATAGAGAAGCTGCGCCTTGAGCTGGTTGCGCATGTAGATCTCGCGCACACCGCCCTCTTTTTTCAGCCACTCCAGGCACAGCCCCGCCATGTAGATCGGGTAGGTGGAGGGGGTATTGAGCATGCTTCCGGCCTCGGCCTGCTTCGTCCAGTCGAAAATGATGGGCGTGGCGGGATTGGCGCGGCCCAGAAGATCCTTGCGTACGATCACCACCACCATGCCCGCCGGGCCGATGTTCTTCTGCGCGCCCGCGAAGATTACGCCGAACTTTTTCACGTCGTAGGGCTCGGAGAGTATGTTGCTGCTCATATCCGCCACCAGCGGCACATTGCCCGTATCCGGCAATGAGGGATAGCGCGTGCCGTAAATGGTGTTGTTGGTGGTAATGTAAAAATAATCGGCGTTTTCGTCCATATCCGCTTTGTTGATCGCGGGGATATAGGTATAGTCGTCCGCGCGCGAGGAGGCGACGGTGCGCACTGCGCCATATTTTTGCGCTTCCACCAGCGCGCCGTAGGCGAAATTGCCGCTGTCCACATAATCCGCGCTCGTCTTTAATAAGTTCATGGGTACGCCCGCGAACTGGCCCATCGCGCCGCCTTGCAGCAAAAGCACCTCGTAGTCGTCCGGGATGCCCATGAGTTCCCGCAAGAGCGCGACGGTGTGATCGAAGATTTCGATATAGCCCTTGGAGCGGTGGCTCATTTCCATTACTGACATGCCCGTGCCTTTATACGAAAGCATTTCCGAGGCGGCGCGCTCCAGCGCCTCTTCCGGCAGCATGGAAGGACCCGCCGCAAAGTTGTATACGCGATTCATATCAGGTGTTCCCCCTTCGGGTAAGTATGCCGATAATTATACGCCGTGAAAAACTAAAACGCAAGTATGCGGCCGGGCCTCAAGAGGAGCCCCCGGACGGGGCTTGCTTCGGCTGTCTATTGGATCATTTTGTTGATGCGCTTTGCCATCATGTCAATGGCCTTGACCGGCATGAGGCGATAGAGCTTGTCCATCAATTCCTTTTTCACGAGGCCGGGCAGAGCGGATGCCTTTTGTGTGTCTGCCACATTCACTGCATAGGTACGGATCCGCCCGCCCGCGGAAGCCAGGGCTGCGGTTTCCTCCAGCGTTGTTTCGTTGATGTCGCATGCGGCTACGCTGGCGCCCTCTTTAAGAAGCCGGAACGTCAATTCGCGTCCCATGCCGCTTCCGGCGCCGGTGACAATGAGGGTTATTCCTTTCAGGCTGAACATTTCTCTCACCCCTTACCAATAGTATACCGTGAAAAGCGCGTTCCAAGCCGATACCGGCAAAATGAATTCTCCCGGGCACAAGCCTGTAAGCGACATAGGCATGAACAGCATTTCATGTATTTTCAGGCAATGTTCCGCCATGTTGACTTTGAACGTGCGCGGATTGAAAAATTAATTCTAAAAATCACAAGAAAGTCCTTGCTATTTACAAAAATGATCGTATAATAAATAACAAGAAAACATGAACAAACTTTCATGTTTCAGGAGGAAGATGTATGGATTTTACACTGAGCAGGGAGCATGAGACGGCCAGGGGGATGTTTTCCGAGTTCGCGCTGCGCGAAGCGGCGCCGATCGCGCGGGAGGTGGATGAGATGCACCGCTTCCCCCGGGAGACGGTGGAGAAGATGGCGCGCTGCGGCATGATGGGCATCCCCTTTGCCCGCGAATTCGGCGGCCAGGGCTGCGATAACCTGTGCTATATCCTGGCGGTGGAGGAGCTGGCGCGCCACTGCGCCACCACCAGCGTGATCCTCTCCGCCCATACCTCGCTGTGCGCGGGGGCCATCGACCGCTACGGCACCAGGGATCAAAAGGAGAAGTATTTGATCCCCCTGGCCCGCGGAGAAAAGCTGGGCGCCTTTGCCCTGACGGAGGCCGAGGCAGGCACCGACGCCGCCGGGCAGCAGACCCGGGCGGTGGCCGATGGCGATGAGTGGGTGCTGAACGGCAGCAAGATCTTCATCACCAATGCCTTTGAGGCCGATACCTATGTGGTGATGGCCATGACGGATAAATCCCAGGGCACGCGCGGCATCTCCGCCTTTATTGTGGAGAAGGGCACCCCGGGCTTCAGCTTCGGCCCGCCGGAGAAAAAGATGGGCATCCGGGGATCCGAGACCCGGGAGCTGATCTTCATCGACTGCCGCATCCCCAAGGAGAACCTGCTGGGGGCCGTGGGCCGGGGCTTTGGCATCGCCATGGGCACGCTGGACGGCGGGCGCATCGGCATCGCGGCCCAGGCGCTGGGCATCGCGGAGGGGGCCTTTGACAAGGCGCTCAGCTATGTGAAGGAGCGCAAGCAGTTCGGCAAATCCATTTCCAAGTTTCAAAACACGCAGTTTCAGCTGGCCGACATGAAGACGGAGATCGAATCCGCCAGGTGGCTGGTCTACCGCGCGGCGGCCCTGAAGGATGCCGGCAAGCCCTACAGCACCGAGGCCGCGATGGCCAAGCTGAAGGCGGCGGAGGTGGCAAGCGATGTCACCCGCAGGGCCGTGCAGCTGATGGGCGGCTATGGCTATATGCAGGAATATGATGTCGAGCGCATGATGCGCGACGCCAAGATCACCGAGATCTACGAGGGCACCTCCGAGGTGCAGCGCATGGTGATCGCGGGATCGCTGTTAAAGTGAGGGAATGAGTATGAATATTATTGTTTGCGTCAAGCAGGTACCCGATACCAACGAGGTGCGCATCGACCCGGTGAAGGGCACCCTGATCCGCGAGGGCGTTCCCTCCATCATGAACCCGGATGACAAGGCGGGGCTGGAGGCGGCGCTGGAATTAAAGGACCGCCTGGGGGCGAAGGTGACGGCGCTGTCCATGGGCCCGGCCCAGGCTGACGCCGTGCTGCGCGAGGCCCTGGCGATGGGGGCCGACGAGGGCATCCTGATCAGCGACCGGGCCTTCGGGGGTGCCGATACCTGGGCCACCTCTTCCACCCTGGCCGCGGCCATCGGTACCCTGCCCCATGACCTGATCATCACGGGCCGCCAGGCCATCGACGGCGATACCGCCCAGGTGGGGCCGCAGATCGCCGAGCACCTGGGCCTGCCGCACATCAGCTATGCCTCGGCCATTGACGTTGAGGACGGCGAATTAATCGCCCGCCAGGAGCTGGACGACAGGACGCATATCGTGCGGGCGAAGCTGCCGGCCCTGGTCACGGCGCTGGGCGGCATGAACAAGCCCCGCTATATGACGCCGGGCGGCATCTTCCG
>CAZVUU010000085.1:0-9886 GCA_964630465.1 uncultured Christensenella sp. | reverse complement strand
GGGCAGGGGCTTGCGCGATGGCGCGAGGCCCCTTTTTTCTTGACAGGAGCGGAATAGGTGGATCTACAACAAATCAAGGGGCTGGGGCCCAGGCGAAGAGAGGCCCTGAACGCGGCCGGCATCTACAGCGCCGCTGATCTTTTGTGGCGCTTTCCCGGCAGCTATATTGACAGCACGCGGGATACGCCCGTTTCAAAGGCCCTGCCGGGCAGGCCTGCCTGCTTCAGCCTGCACTTTATGGGCGCGCCTATACTCCGGTACATCCGGGGCATGAGCATGGTGAGCGCGGCTGCCGCGGATGAGAGCGGCACCATCCGCATCGTCTGGTTCAATCAGCCATGGACACGCAATCAGTATAAAAACGGTGATCACGTCCTGTTTTACGGCAAGCCGGAGATCGTCAAAGGGCAGCTGACGCTGAACAATCCCAAACCCGTGAAACAGCGGGGCATCATTCCCCAGTACGCGCCGGCAGGCGGCATATCGGGTGCTGTGTTCGCGGGTTTTGTCGGTCAGCTGCTGCCCTTTTTAGATGAACTGTGCGAGGAAACTCTCCCGGAAAAACTGCGAAAGCTCTGGGGACTGTGCGGCCTGCACGAAGCGCTCAGCCAGGTGCACCGCCCGGATGACCCGGACCGGCTTCGGCACGCCAAACGTCGCGTGGCCTTTGAAAACCTGCTGCTTTATCAGCTTGCTCTGCGCAGCCTGCGCGGTGAAACGCAATCTGGTATCAGGATCACGGCGGATGAAGAGCGGCTGAGCGCGTTCTGGCGGCAGACAGGCTTTGAGCCGACGGGCGCGCAGCGAAAAGTCCTGTCGCAGATCACCTCGGACCTGTCTGGCGGCCGGGCCATGAGGCGGCTGGTGCAGGGCGATGTGGGCAGCGGCAAGACGGCCATCGCGCTGGCGGCAGCCTGCCTGACGGCTCAGGCGGGCAGTCAGACGGCCCTGATGGCCCCGACGGAGATACTGGCGCGCCAGCACCTGGACAGTGCCCGGCAGCTTCTGGAGCCCCTCGGCGTCCGCTGCGGCATCCTGCTGGGCGGCATGAAGGCAGCCGAGCGGCGCGAGGCGCTGTCCCGGATCGCGGGCGGCAGCTGGGATCTGGTCATCGGCACGCAGGCCCTGTTCAGCGAGGGCGTTGAATACAGTGACCTGGCTCTGGTGATCACCGACGAGCAGCACCGCTTCGGTGTCAGGCAAAGAAAGAGGCTCAGCGAAAAGGCCCCGGACGGGCAGGACGCGCATGTGCTGGTGATGTCGGCCACGCCCATTCCCCGCACCCTGGCGCTGATGCTCTACGGCGACCTTGACATATCCGTGGTGGATGAGCTGCCCCCGGGCCGCAGGCCCGTCAGGACCCGCGTGGTGTCTGAAAGCAAGCGGGAGGACATGTACCGTTTTATTGCAGACGAGGTGGCCAAGGGGTATCAGGCTTATCTGGTCTGCCCCTTGGTATCTGAAAGCGAAGCGATCGAAGCAAAAAATGCGCAGGATATGTATGAACAGCTGAAGGATGGGCCGCTCAAGGGCCTGTCTCTGGGGCTGACCTGGGGCAGTCAACCGGCGGAAGAGAAGGAGGAGGTCATCTCCGCCTTTTCCCGGGGTGAGATCAGCGTATTGATCGCCACCACCGTGATCGAGGTGGGGGTCAATGTGCCGCGCGCCAGCGTCATGGTCATTGAAAACGCGGAGCGCTTCGGCCTGTCGCAACTGCATCAGCTGCGCGGCCGCGTCGGGCGCGGCGCGCGGGAGAGCTGGTGCTTTTTGATGGGGGAAAACAACGAGCGCCTGCAGACGCTGTGCGCCACCAACGACGGCTTTGTCGTCGCCCAGAAGGATCTGGAGCTGCGGGGCCCGGGCGACTTTTTGGGGACGCGCCAGAGCGGCCGCCTGACGCCCGACGGCTTCGGCGTGGAGGATATGGCCCTGGTAGAAGAAACCCGCGAGGCTGCCGTCATGCTGTGGGAGCACGAGGAGCTTCGCGGGGAAGCGCGGGTATTGATCGCCCGCGCGCTCAAGCGCTATGATCAGGCTCTCAAAGAGATTGCCCTGAATTGACTTAGGGTGAGCTTCGTTTCAGCCGCAGATCCTCTCCTAAAAAGGGGAGGTTTTTGCATTGGCGCTCGTCCAGCAGTCGGGAGATCAGCCGTTCGGTATAGCGGCCTTTCAGCTCCGTCAGGCTCAGGTTGGTGCTGATCACGGTATAGAGCCTGCTGTTGAGACGGTGCTCGATCAGGGCGAAGAGCTGCTCCACCGTGATGCCCTCCCAAAGCGGCTCGGTGCCCAGGTCATCGATCAGGAGCAGGGGCACGTTCAGGTAGCTGTTGTCGGGCGTGTCGCCGCTTCTGGCAAAATAGGCGGCGCGGATGCGGTTGAGCAGCGCGTTCGCGCTCAGCGACAGAGTCTGCACGCCTCGCTGGGTCGCCCGCACGCCGATGGAACGAAGCAGATAGGTCTTCCCCAGGCCGCTGCCGCCGTGCATCAGCAGGTTGAATACCGGCCCCTCCGGCAAGCTGTCTGCATAGCGCTCGCAGATATCTCGCAAGGCTCTGGTATAAGCCCGCTGGCCGATGTTCTGTCCCGCTATCAGACCGGCGGGGATGATGTTCTCGTCATAGTTTTCAAAGGTCTGCGTCTCCCGGGCAAAGCTTGCTCCGGATAACAGCTCCTGATAGCGGCTGCTCACGCAGTCACACAGCACTTTCGTGCTTTTGCCTTTATAGCCGCTGTCCTCACAGTCTTCACAATCGTAGATGGGTGACAGATAGTCTTTCCCATAGCCCAGCTCCTCCAGTACAGAGGCGATGCGCGCGTTGCGCTGCTCGGTTTCTTCCTCGATTCCCCGGGGGGAGATGCCGCTCAAGGCAGACCGCAGGCCTTTGAAAAAAGCCTCTCTGCGCTCATCGATCAGCCGGGCAGCCTCGGGAGAGACAGAGCAGACCTCGCTCATCCTGCGGGCCTCCAGCTCTTCATTGCGGGCACGGGCTGCCTTTTTTTCGGCCAGAGCCTTATGGAGGATCTCACGGTTTTTCATACTTCATGGCCTCCTTGAGCACATCGGCGATCCCGCTGCCGGCCAGCTCCTGCTCGGTATAATCGCGCTGGCCGTATTGTTGGGCGGAGACGGGCTTGCCCTTGCCTCGCCGGGCGGGCAGCGGGGACGCCGCGATGGCCTCGCGGGCCTTGGCCGCGTCGGTGATGCCTTTTTCCTTCCAGGCGGTCAGTTGCGGCTCTATGTCAGAGAAAATTCCCCTTCGCCTGGACACCTGCTCCGCCGCCAGGACGATCATCTCGTGCGGCGCGATCTCAAGCAGGGACTGATAGGCGGTTTGAATGCTGACGGGGGACACCCTGGTGCCGAGCTTGTCGAGCACCTCTTTCGCGCTGCTGAGGATGTCCTTTTCCCTAACCCTCTGCGCCTCGATCTTCCTGGCGTCTCCGCTGCCGCCGCGCTTTTTCAGGCCTTCCAGCACAGCGTTCAGGTAGCCGAAGGAGGGCGTCGCCGCCTTGACGGTCTCCGCGCAGGCGCTCAGCACCCCGTCCGGGGTAAAGCCCCACTGGCTTGTCCATTTCTTGTACAGCGCCAGCTCATCCTCGGTGGGCAGCCGGCGGAAGTTGAAGCGGCGCAGCACGGCGCGCGCGCCGTCATGCACAAAGCGGGAGTGGCCTAAAAAGTCCTCAGCCTCTTCGGGGCTCGCCACGCCTGCTTCCTTCATGCTGACAGCCATCTTCTCAGCGCTTTTGAAAGAAAAATTTCTGCCGCGGGTGTCCTTCATGTAGTTCAGCAGCATGATCACGGCCTCCTGCGGCAGGCCGATGTCGCTGACCCACTCCCAGGCGGCGGCGATATCGGAGGGCCGCACCTTGCGCTCGGTGCCGAACAAGGCATAGACGGCCTCGTTGAAACTGATGTAGGCAGGGTCGCTGCCCTCCATGCTATGTCCGGTCAAAAAGCGCTGCCCCAGATGATAGAGCCGATAGCGCGGCGGATCGCTGCTGATCCGCTCGATCAGGCGACGGCGTTCCCAGTAGCGCAGCGAGGCCTCGACCTGCGCCGATGTCATATCCAGGCTCAAGGCCATCTCCTCGGGCCCCATATCCTCCCTGGTATGCTGGCAGTGATACAGCAGGCTCAGGTAGACCTTGACATGGTCTCCCTTGGCGGCCTGCAGGTATTCGGTGATAAACAGGTTTTCAACCGTTGTGACACCGAAGGTTTTTAATTGTTGATCAGGCTCAAACATCATTGTTTCCTTTGTTTACGGGCTCTTCGGTTGAGTCTGCCGTGCCGGCGGGATCGGACGGAAGGAGGCCGGGCTTTGTCCTGTTCCTTTCCGTTAAATGATAGATAAGGAAGGCGATCGTGCTGATCACGACTACCACGGTCATGGTGATCAAGGCCGCCTTATAGTTCTGTCGCCCCAGCATGCTGCCGCCCAGCGCATTGCCCAGCATGGCGGGGATTCGGGCAAGTGAGGTCAGGATCAGGTAGCGGGAAAGGGGAATGGGCAGCAGCCCCGCCACATAGGTCATCAGATCCTTGGGGGTGCCGGGGAACAAAAACAGCAGGAAAATCACCAGGCTCATCCGCTTGCGTTCAAGTGTCACCCGGCCCGTCATGGACTCGATCTTGTCGTCGTCCACAAACAGGCGCACCAGGCGCATGCCGAAGGTGCGGGTCATGAGGATGACGATCGAGTTGCCGATGGCGGTGCCGATCAGGCACAGCGCCACACCGCCCCATACACCGAAAGCATAGCCCGCGGCCATTTCAACGGGCGCGCCGGGCACCAGCGCCACGACGATCTGGGCGGCCATGATGCCGATCATGATCAGGTACTTCCACAGCCCCTGACGGTCGATCCACAGGCGGAAGCTTTCTTTGTTGCGTACGGCGTCCAGCAGCGGGGGGCCGATCAGCCAGGCCAGGGCGATCAATAATAAAAGAACCGCCAGCACCGATAAGACGGCAAGGATCAGGCGGTGCTTTTTAAGCCTCGCGCTGTCAATCTGCGCGGGGGTTTGCTTAAGCCTCTTGTTCACATACGCTCCTTGAGTGAAAAATAGCTATTGCGCCGTCATTTCCTGTTTCAGGGCCGACAGCACGCGGCGCTCCATACGGGAGACCTGCATCTGTGTCATGTTCAGCTTTTGTGCCGTCGCCTGCTGGGACAGACGGTCACGATAGCGGTAGACCAGCAGCAGCTTTTCCGTATCCGTCAAGGTGCGCATGGCTTTTCTGAGGTCTTCGTGCGATTCGAAAGATTCGTAGCCGGATTCTTCCCCGCCCAGCTTGTCAAAGAGCATCAGGCCGTTTTCATCCGGGGCGTCAAAGGAGGCGAACTGCGTCTTCTCACGCATCGCCTGCACATCCAGCACCTTCTGTATCTCCCAGCCAAGCGCGTCGGCCAGCTCCTGCACCATGGGCTCGCGGCGCAGCTGCTGGGTCAGCGTCTCGGTCATCCTGTCCATCTGGATGCCTCGCTCGCGCAGGCCCCGGGGAGAGCGCACCAATTGCGCCTTGTCACGGATGTGGTTGCGCAGAGTGCCGATGATGCTGGGGGTCACATAGGTGGTAAAGCGCAGGCCGCGGTGAGGATCAAAGCCCTTGAGGGCCGATATCAGCGCCATGGCAGCCACCTGCCTGAGATCCTCTATTTCAATGCCCCGGCCTGAAAAACGCGCGGCAATGGCATGACACAAAGGGAGCGCCGCCATGGTTGCGGTCTCCAGGTTTTCATCGCTTGGGTCAAGCGCGTAAGCCATTGCCGTTTCGTGAATCAGGTCTGCGTTCATTATTTATGCTGTTCCTGTGGGCACCTTCATGTGTACCGTGTAAATGCCGCAGGAGTCTCCTTCAAGATGTACGTCGGTTACCAGGGTCCCGATGATCAGATGCGCCACCTCAGGGTCAACGGGCGTGCACATCTGGGAGGCAAAGGCCCGCTCTACACTCAGGCGGATCATCAAAAAGCCGTCCTTGATCTCACAGCTGAACACCAGATGCTGGATCAGCTGTGATTGATGAGTCAGCAGATTGAAGGCCTCATCACATGCGATACGCAGGTCGTCGATCATCTCGACAGACAGCTTGGCCAAAGCGCCCATGCCGCTGAGGGACGTGCGCATGACCAGGGCCCATTCGTCCTTAGCGGGCACTGTCAGGGTCATCTTGTTCATTCGTTCCAAACCACCTTCATGTTTTCAGCAGGCAGACAGCCAAGCAATCCGGCCTTTGCTTCTTCAGCGTCATCGCACCACCAGCTCATGGGAGCCAGCAGCGTCACCCCTTCATCGGGCAGGTTCAGGTAGACAGGCACGCTGCCATGCATGTCGCGCAATTGTTGCTCGCAATCCTGCATTTGGCTCCTTTTCAGCCTCAAGTATAACTTGACCGGGGCTAGCTTGGCAAGGGTTGCGGGGTCTTTTGGCAATTCTTTTTCATGACCGGGGCCTTCAAGCGGCATCACAAGTTCCGCGATCAGCTTGATTTCTTCGTCTTCCCGGATGCTCAGGCGGCCTTTGATCAGCACGGCCGTGTCCTCCGTCAGATCATGCCCATACTTCTCCCACACCGCCGGAAAGAGGATGCACTCGATCTGTCCGGTCAGATCTTCCAGGATCACAAAGCCCATCATGCTGCCCTTTTTTGTCGACTTCGGGCGGACGGATACGAGCATGCCGCCCATCCTGACCTGCAGCCCGTCCTGTGACAGCCCGGCGTCCTCTTCCCGGCCGAGCTCGGCGACAAAGGCGGTTGTATGGGGCAGGCTGTCCAGGGCTTCGGCATATTCATCCAAGGGATGGCCTGAGATATAGACGCCCGTCAGCTCTTTTTCATAGGCCAGCATTTCGCGGCGCGGATACTCCTCGATATCCGGGTAGGCGGAATGGTCATCTTCGTCCGAGGGCTTTGCTTCGTCAAACAAGGATACCTGGCCCGCAATGTTGTTGCGCTTCAAAGAGCTGCCCGCGTCCATCACGCTTTCATAAACCGCGCCGCACTGCGCGCGGCTGCCGCCCAGCCCGTCAAAGCAGCCTGCCTTGATCAGGCTGTCCACCGCGCGCTTATTGACGGTATCCGTGTTGACGCGCCTGCAAAAATCAAAAATATTGCGGTAGGGGCCGCGCAGATTGCGCTCGCTGACGATGCTCTGCACAGCCTTGTCACCGATGGATTTGATAGCTGACATGCCGAAGAGAATGATCTGTCCGCCCTCATCATCCCGGGTGACTGTAAAGCCGGCCAGGGATTTATTGATGCTGGGCGGAGCCACCCGGATGCCGTTCTTGCGGCAGTAGTGGATGTAGTTGGCCACGGCGGTGGATGAGCCCAGGAAGGAGTTCATCATCGCCGCCATGAACTCCGCGGGGTAGTGCACCTTCAGCCAGGCCGTCTGTACGGCGTTGACGGCATAGGCCGCCGCGTGTGATTTGTTGAAGGCATAGCTGGCAAAGGCCGCCATTTCGTCAAAGATACGGCTGGCAGCCTCGGGATCAACGCCGTTTTTGACGGCGCCGGGCACGCCTTCCTCCTGCGAACCGTAGATGAAGAACTGCCGCTCGCGTTCCATGACCTCGTGCTTTTTCTTGGACATGGCGCGGCGCACCAGATCGCTTCTGGCATAGCTGTAGCCCGCCAGGTCGCGCACGATCTGCATGACCTGCTCCTGATACACCATGCAGCCGTAGGTCACGTCCAGGATGGGGGCCAGCTCCGGCGTGTGATAGCGGATGCTTTCGGGCCTGTGCTTGCCTTCGATATAGCGGGGGATAGAGTCCATCGGACCCGGGCGGTACAGAGAAATGGCCGCGATGATATCCTCGAAGTTTTCCGGCTTCATGTTCGTCAAAAAAGAACGCATGCCGCCGCTCTCCAGCTGGAAGACCCCGTCCGTATCCCCTTGGGAGATCATTCGGTATACTTCAGGATCATCCATCGGGATGTCCTCGATGCTCATGTGGATGCCCCGGGCCGCCAGGATCTCCAGCGTATGCTGGATGACCGTCAGGGTGCGCAGGCCGAGGAAATCCATCTTCAGCAGCCCCAGCCGCTCGATGACGCCCATGGGGTACTGGGTGGTGATGATATCGTCGTTGGTTTGCAGGGGAACGTATTCTGTCGCGGGCTTTCGAGTGATCAGCACCCCCGCCGCGTGAGTGCCCGCGTGGCGCGGCATGCCCTCCAGCAGCAGCGAGGTGTCGATCAGCCGCTTCACCCTGAGGTCTGTCTCATAGCTCGTTTTCAGGTCGGCATTCACCCGCATGGCGCGCTCCAGCGTGATGTCAAGCTCGCGCGGGATCATCTTGGCGATCCTGTCCGTCTCCCGGTAGCTGTAGCCCAGCACCCGGCCCACATCGCGTATGACGCCGCGGGCGGCCATGGTGCCGAAGGTGATGATCTGGCAGACATGGTCGCTGCCGTATTTCTGCGCCACATAGTCGATCACTTCCTGGCGGCGCTCGTAGCAGAAGTCGATGTCGATATCGGGCATGGAGATACGCTCGGGGTTCAAAAAGCGCTCAAACAGCAGGCTGTATCTGATCGGGTCCACCTGTGTGATGTTGAGGCAGTAGGCCACGATGCTCGATACGCCGCTGCCCCGCCCCGGACCGACGGCAATGCCTTTGTCCTTGGCGTATTTGACAAAATCCCACACGATCAGGAAGTAATCCACATAGCCCATGCCGACGATGGTGTCGATCTCAAAGTCAAGCCGCTCGCGCGCCTGCTTTGGATGGTCCGGGTAGCGCGCGCTGAATCCTTCTTCAAGCAGACGGCGGAACAGGGCTTCCGATCCCTCCTCCCCGCTGGGATAGCCGGGCAGGTGGGTGCTTGAAAAGTCAAAATCCACCTGGCAGCGTCTTGCTATTTCTTCCGTACGCTCGATGGCATCGGACATATCGGGGAACAGGGCGCGCATCTGCTCTTCTGATTTGAAGCAGAGCTCCTGGGTCTCCATGCGCATGCGGTTTTCATCTTCAAGCGTCTTGCCGGTCTGGATGCACATCAATACTTCCTGTGCCGCCGCATCCTCGCGGGCTAGGTAGTGGCAGTCGTTGGTCACCACCATGGGGATGCCGGTCTCCGCGCTGATGCGGATCAATCGGGGCAGCACGGTCTTTTCATCGCGCAGGCTATGGTCCATCAGCTCGATGAAATAGTTGTCTTCGCCCATGATGTCCCGCATCATGAGCGCATGCTTGCGGGCATCCTCATAGCGGCCTTCCAGCAGCAGAGAGGGAAGCTCGCCCGACAGGCAGGCGGACAAGGCGATCAGCCCCTCGTGATGGCGGCGCAGCAGCTCGTAATCGATGCGCGGCTTATAATAGAAGCCCCGCGTAAAGCCTTCGCTGACCAGCTTCATCAGGTTCTGATAGCCGGTGTTGTTCTCACACAGCAAAATGAGGTGGTTATATTCGCGTGAAAAGCTGCGCTTATCCTCCATGTCGGGGCAGATATAAACCTCGCAACCGATCACGGGATGAATGCCTTCCGCCTCGCAGGCCAAATGGAAATCGACCGCGCCATACATCACGCCGTGATCGGTGACCGCGCAGGATGTCATACCCAGCGCCTTCACGCGCTTGACCAGGTCCTTGATCCGGCAGGCCCCGTCCAGCAGGGAATATTCGGTATGTACGTGCAGGTGCGCAAATGCCATGTCGTCCTCCTTGGAATGGATCGATTATATAACATTTGCGGGGTTGATTCAAATTGACAGACGGAAAATTGAACGATAAATAAGGAAGCGGCGACATCGTCATCACCATGATGCCGCCGCTGTACGGTTGTATTTAGTTGGCGGCCACCTCATTTTCCAGCAGTATCAAATTGATCTTGGAATCCATGCTTTCAAGAAAGCGCGGGATGGAGATCGAC
>CAZVUU010000084.1:0-10091 GCA_964630465.1 uncultured Christensenella sp. | reverse complement strand
GCAGCGTCTATGACGCGATGGTGCGCCTGGCGCAGGACTTTTCCACGCGCTCGCTTCTGGTCGAAGGCCAGGGTAACTTCGGCTCGGTGGACGGCGACGGGGCCGCGGCCATGCGCTATACGGAGGCCAGGCTGTCAAAGCTGTCAGGCTTTCTGATCGGCGAGATCGACAAGGACACGGTCGATTTTTACCCCAACTTTGACGAGACACTGATGCAGCCTTCGGTGATGCCCGCCCGCTACCCGAACCTTCTGGTCAACGGCTCCAGCGGCATCGCGGTCGGCATGGCGACCAATATTCCGCCGCACAATCTGGGCGAGGTGATCGACGGCGTCATCGCCCTGATCGACAACCCCGATCTGTCGATGGACGAGCTGATGGAGTATATCCAGGGGCCGGACTTCCCCACGGGCGGCGTCATCCTGGGCCGCAGCGGCATCCGTGAGGCCTATTATACGGGCCGCGGACGCATCGTGACCCGCGCCAAATCGGAGATCGAATCCCTGCCCAACGGCCGCGACCGCATCATCGTCACAGAGATCCCCTACGCGGTCAACAAGGCCAGGCTGATCACCAAGATCGCCGAGCTGGTACACGAAAAGCGCATCGAGGGCATCAGCGACCTGCGCGATGAGTCCGACCGAAACGGCATGCGCATCGTCATCGAGCTCAAAAAGGACGCGCAGCCCAGCGTGGTGCTCAGCTACCTGCACAAGCACACCCAGATGCAGGAGACCTTCGGGGCCATCATGCTGGCGCTGGTGGACGGCCAGCCCCGCGTGCTCAGCCTCAAGGAGATGCTGCACCACTACATCGAGCACCAGAAGGACGTGGTGACCCGCCGCACCATCTATGAGCTCAACAAGGCCAAGGCGCGCTCCCACATTCTGGAAGGCCTCCTGAAGGCCCTGCTCAACATCGATGAAGTGGTCCATCTGATCCGCAGCTCCAAGGATACGCCCACCGCCAAGATCCGCCTGATCGAGCGCTTTGAGTTTTCAGAGGTACAGGCGCAGGCCATCCTGGACATGCGCCTGGCCCGTCTGACCAACCTGGAAGCCGACAGGCTGCAGGCAGAGTACGACGAGCTGCAAAAGACCATCGCCTACCTGGAGAGCATCCTGTCCGACGTCAGCCTCCTGATGAGCGTCATCAAGGAAGAAATGCTTGTCGTCCGTGCCAGGCATGCCGACGCGCGGCGCACGGAGATCAGCCTGGTGGAAGGCGAGATCGACATCGAGGACCTGATTCCCGTGGATGACATGGTCGTCACGATGACGCACTTCGGCTACGTCAAGCGGCTGAGCCAGTCGACCTACCGCTCGCAGAACAGGGGCGGCAGAGGCGTGGCCGCCCTGACCACCAGGGAAGAAGACTTTGTCGAAAAGCTCTACATCGTCAACAGCCACAGCGACATGATGTTTTTCACCAACAAAGGCCGCGTATTCGGCCTGAAGTGCTACGAGATACCCGAAGCGGGCCGCACCGCCAGGGGCACGGCCATCGTAAACCTTCTGCAGCTGCAGGGCGGCGAAAAGGTGACCATGATGCTGCCGGTGCCCGACCGCGACAGCGAGGATTACCTGATGATGGCGACCAGAAAGGGTCTCATCAAAAAAACCGCTCTGACAGAGTTCCGCAACCTGCGGCGCAACGGCATCATCGCCCTGACCTTGCAGGATGACGATGAGCTGATCGGCGTGCAGCTGACGCGCGGAGATGAGGAGATCATGGTGGCCAGCCGCCTGGGCAAGGCCATCCGCTTCAGCGAAAAAGCCATCCGCTCCACGGGCCGCACCTCCCAGGGCGTGCGCAGCATGAGGCTGGCTGCCAGGGATGAGCTGGTGTCCATGAGCCTGGTGGAGGAGGACAAGCAGGTGCTGTGCATCACGGAGCTGGGCTATGGCAAGCGCACCGATGCCGACGAGTATCGTCAGCAGGGCCGCGCCGGCAAGGGCATCGCCGTGATGAACCTGACCGACAAGACTGGCCCCTTGGCCGCCATGCTGATGGTGACCGTGGAGGATGAGCTGATGATCATCACCGATGACGGCACCATCATCCGCACCAGGGTGGAGGACATCCGCCAGACCGGGCGGGTCACCCAGGGCGTGCGCATGATGCGCGTGCTGGAAGGCAGCCGCATCGTGGACGTGGACATCGCCGCTCACGAAGACGATGAGGACGAAGAAGACGGCCTGATGCCCGATGATGAAGAGACGCGGGCAGATGAAACCGCCCCGGCCGAAGAAGAGGCGCAGGCGAAAGAAGCGGAGCCCGGACAGGGTGAGGCAGAGGCTGACGACAGCCGGGTATAAATCAATATGACGCAGGGGGGAGGGCTGCCTCCCTTCTGCCGTATCGGAGACATATGACCCAACGACAGAAATCTTTGGCCGGGGGGATCAGCATCCTCGGCATCGCCGGGCTCATCTGCAAAATAGTCGGCGTACTCTACCAGATCCCGCTGAACAACTACATCGGGCCGGAAGGCATGGGGGTATACAACCTCGTCTTCCCCACCTACAACCTGCTGTTGTCCGTCTCCACCGTGGGCATCCCGGTGGCGATCTCGCGCATGGTGGCCCATTACCTGGCGCAGGACGACCCGCGCAATGCGGGCAGAGTGTTCAAAACTTCGCTGATCATCCTGAGCGTCTTCGGCGCCCTGGCGACTGCCTTCATGATGCTGTCCTATCAAAGCCTGGGCCGCGCGACCGCGACGGCGGAGTCCTCCATGGGCTTTTTGATGATCGCGCCCAGCCTGCTGCTGGTCAGCGTGATGAGCGCCTTCCGCGGCTTTATGCAGGGCAAGCGGCGCATGATGCCGACAGCCATATCACAGCTGATCGAGCAGGTGGGCAAGGTATTCATCGCTCTGCCCTTTGCCGTGCTGGGCATGAACCGAGGGGGCTATGCCATGGGCGCCGCGGGCGCGCTGCTGGGCACCTCCGTGGCTGAGGCAGCAGCCCTGGTCTATATGGTGATCGACTACTACGTGCACCGAAAGGACATGCAGCGCCTGCCGCAGCTGGGGCAGGAGGCAGCCTCTGCGGGCAGCCTGGCCCGGGAGATCACGCTGATCTCCATCCCCATCACCATCGGCGCCAGCATCGTGCCGCTGGCCGGCCTGGTCGACAGCTTCATGCTCAAGCGCATCATGCAGGGCTACATGGAGGAGAGCCGGGCCCTGGTGAGCTACGGCGTATACTCCGGCCCCGTGATCTCCCTGATCAATGTGCCGACGGCGCTTGCGGCGGCCATTTCCGCCAACCTGGTGCCGGCCATATCCCATGCCCTGGCCAAAAAGGAGCGGGACAAGGTCTCCCGGGAAGCGGCCACCGGCCTGCGTCTGGCCTCCGTTGTGGGCTTTCCCGCCTCTGTGGGGCTGAGCCTGCTGGCCGAGCCCGTGCTGTTTTTATTGTTCGGGCGCGGGGGCAAATATACGGCGGAACAGCTGCGCATGGGCGCCCGGCTGCTTGAGATCAGCAGCCTGACCATTCTGTTTTTTACCCAGGTACAGGCAACCAGCGGCATTTTGCAGGCCCTTCGCCGCCAGCGTATCCCCATGTATACCCTGGCCGCGGGCGTAGCGGTCAAGCTGGCGCTTAACTACACCCTGGTCGCCATCCCCGAGGTCAACATCCAGGGCGCGCCCTTTGCCTCGCTGCTGTGCTATATCGTCAGCTTTGTGCCCAATCTCTATTATGTGAGAAAATATGCCGGCATGACGCTGAACCTGCGGGAGCTTGTCTGGCGCCCGCTGTCTGCCACAGCCCTGATGGCGGCTGTGCTGCTGCCCCTCAGGCACTGGCTCGGGCCCTCGCTCGGCCGCTCCTGGCCGCAGATGGCCACGGCCATCGGCCTGTCCGGAGCGGTTTATTTTGCCGCCGCCCTGAAGCTGAAGGCGGTCATCCCCGAAGATATGCCGGGATTTATCAGAAAGAGGTTGAACAAGCGTGCATAAGATCATCGTAGCCGCCCTCGGCCCCGGAGACGAGGGCTGTCTGACCCTGGGAGCGGTCAAAGCCATGAAGGAGGCGCGGCAGCTTGTCCTGCGGACCTCCAGCCACGGCGCCGCCGGGTATCTTGCATCCGAGGGCATTGCCTTTGACACCCTTGACGATTTCTATGAGCGAAGCGAGGACTTTGACCGGCTGGCGGACGCGGCGGCACAGGAGCTGATCCGCCGCGCGGCTTCAGGCCCTGTGTGCTTTGGCGTAGCCGATCCGGCGGCCGATACCATCGTATTGAAGCTGCTGGAGAGGGCGGGAGAGCAGCTGCAAATCCTGCCCGGCGTCGGACTGGAGGCCCCTTTTCTGGCCGACCGTCCCGATATCGGGCCGGTGGTAGTGACAGACGCGCTCAGCCTCAGCGTTTATGATGCCCAGCGGCCCGTCTGCCTGACGGAGCTCGCTTCGCGTGAGCTGGCAGGGTCCTGCAAGCTGCAGCTGCTGGAATACTTTGATGCGGACAGCACGCTCATTTTCTTTCCGCCGAATGATGGCAGCAGGCGCAAAAGCCTTGTCATCACGCTTGAAGAGCTGGACCGCCAGCCGGGCTATCACCACAGCTGCGGCGCGCTTCTTCTGCCCAAAAAGGAGCATCATAAGGAACGCTATGACGTGCAGGATCTGGTCGGCATCATGCGTCTGCTGCGCGCGCCGGAGGGATGCCCCTGGGACAGGGAGCAGACCCACCGCAGCCTTGCCCGCTACCTGATCGAAGAGGCCAATGAGGCGGCCTATGCCATCGCTCAGGAGGATTGGGAGGCTGTCGCCGACGAACTGGGCGATGTACTCCTGCAGGTGGTGTTTCACGCGGTGATCGGCGAGGAGCACGGCACCATGACGCTCAGCGATATCAGCACGGCGATCTGTTCGAAGCTGATCAATCGTCACCGCCACATCTTCGGCGGCGATCAGTTTAAAAGCGCCCGGGAGGTCACCGACAGCTGGGAGAAAATCAAGGAGGAGGAGCGCGGCCACCGGACGCTCGCGCAGAAGATGCGCGCCCTCGCCCCCTCTCTGCCGCCGCTGCTGCGCTCGGTCAAGGTGCAGGAGACAGCCGCAAAAGCCGGCTTCGACTGGAGCGATCCGCGCGATGCCATCAAAAAAGTGCATGAAGAGGCCGGCGAGCTGCTGCAGGACCTCGACGCGGGCCGTGACGGCCTGGATGAATTGGGCGATTTGTTCTTCGCCGCGGTCAATGTGGCCAGGCTCATGGGCGTGTACCCGGATGAAGTGGTCAACAACTCAACCGATAAATTCATCAATCGATTCGAATTCATGGAAAAGGCGATAAAAAAGGACGAAAAAGCAAGCAAATACTTGACTTTAGATGAATGGGATGTATACTGGAACCGAAGCAAGCAAGCGGAATGAAGCCTTGCTTTCATTCAATCGATGGAGGGAAAACTAATGAATAAGACTGAACTCGTCGCGGCCGTCCAGGAGGCCACCCAACTGAAGAAGAAGGACGCGGAAGCTGCCGTCGTCGCCTTCGTTGACACCGTGAAACAGGCTCTTAAGAGGGGCGAGAAAGTCCAGCTGATCGGCTTTGGCACCTTCGAGAGCAAGAAGCGCCCTGCCCGCGTAGCCCGCAACCCCCGCACCGGCGAGGAGATCCAGGTCGCGGCCAGCAATGCCCCTGTCTTTAAGGCCAGCAAGGCTCTGAAGGACGAACTGAACTGATTCCGGATCGGGATGGCGATAAACGGGGTGGCATACCCCGTTTATTTTTTCCTGCGCTTAACAGACGTGCGGGTTCATTTGAAAGGCAGATATGCGTTTAGATAAGTATTTGAAGGTCTCCCGCCTGATCAAGCGGCGCACGGTCGCCAAAGAGGCCTGCGACGGCGGGCGTGTTTCTTTAAACGGCCGCCCGGCCAAAGCCGGCAGCGAGGTGAAAGCGGGCGACTTGCTCGAGATCCGCTTCGGCGGCCGCCTGGGGCGCTATGAGGTGCTTGACACGCAGGAGACGGTACGAAAGGAGCAGGCGGCTGCGCTTTACCGCGTGCTTTCCGAGGATGAAGACACAAAGCGCGAGAGAGAGTAATCATTCATGGCATCTTTTGTAGACAAGGCGCCTCTGCGCCTGAAGGCAGGCAGCGGCGGCGACGGCGCGGTCAGCTTCCACAGGGAAAAATACGTGCAAAACGGCGGGCCTGACGGCGGCGACGGCGGCAAGGGCGGTGATGTGGTGCTGGTGGCCGATCATAACCTGCATACCCTGCTTGACTTTCGCTTCCGGTCGAAATACGCGGCGGAAAACGGTGACAACGGCGCATCCAACAGGCGCTCGGGAAAATCCGGAGCCGACCTTGTGATCAAGTTGCCCGTGGGCACCATCGTGCGGGACAATCAGGACCGCATCGTCGCGGATATGTTCCGCAACGAAGAGACAAAGGTGCTCCTGAATGGCGGCCGGGGCGGGCACGGCAACGCGCGCTTCGCCACGCCGACCAGGCAGGCCCCCAACTTTGCCAAGCTCGGCATCCGCACCCAGTGGCATGACTTTACGCTGGAGCTGAAGACCATCGCCGATGTCGGCCTGGTGGGCTACCCCAATGTCGGTAAGAGCTCCATTTTAGCGGCCGTGACGGCCGCGCGCCCCAAGATCGCCAACTACCACTTCACCACCATGACGCCGAACCTGGGCATTGTCAGCCACCGCGGGGTCAGCTTTGCGATGGCGGACATTCCGGGCCTGATCGAAAATGCCTCCCAGGGAGCGGGGCTGGGCTTTGCCTTCCTGCGCCATGTGGAGCGCACCAGGCTGCTGATCCATGTGGTGGATGTCGCCGGGTCAGAAGGCCGCGACCCGGTGGAGGATTATCACCGGATCAATGAAGAGCTGCGCCGCTACGGCCAGCTTGACCGCAGGCCGCAGATCATCGCCGCCAATAAAATGGACCTGCCGGGGTCACAGGAGCAGCTTAAAAATTTGGAAGCGGCAGCCGGGGATACGCCGGTGTTTGCCGTCAGCGCTGCGACGGGACTTGGCTTTGATGCCCTGCTCAACCGGGTGATTCAGCTGCTTGACAGCCTGCCTCCTCAGGAGCGCTACGAAGAAGCGCCGGCAGAGGTCGAAGAATCGGTCAGAGGGTTTACCGTAAACCGTGAGGGCGCAGTCTTTGTGGTGGATGGCCCCTCCATCGAGCGCCTGATCGCCTCGGTCAACTTCGATGACCACGAGAGCCTGATGTGGTTCCATTCGACCATGCTGCGCGGCGGCATCATCGATGCCCTGCGTGACGCCGGTGCCACAGAAGGAGATACGGTGCGCATGGACGATATGGAGTTTGACTTCGTCGAGTAAGGAAGCCGGATTATGAAAGGAACAAGAAAAGTATGGAATTAAACGCAAAGCAAAGGGCCGTGCTGCGCGGTATGGCCAATACCCTGACCCCGGTGCTGTACATCGGCAAGGAAGGTATCTCCGACCACACGATCAAGGAAGCTTATGACGTGCTGCAGGCTCGCGAGCTGATCAAATGCTCCGTTTTGCAAAATGCGCCGCTACCGGCCCGGGAGGCGGCTGAAGAGCTGAGCCGGCGCACCGGGGCTTCGATCGTGCAGGTGATCGGCAAGCGCTTTGTGATCTATCGCAGAAATGAAAAAGAGCCTAAAATAGAGATCTGATCAAGGACTGACAAGGCTTTGCGGCGACTACCACATATGGTGTCGCCGCTTTGTATTTTTACAATATACTGTGGATTTTGCCTTGACAGTGCCTTGCCTCAAAGCTATAATGGCCGGGCAGTCATATGCTTTTCAAGCAAATCACAGGAGGATAGCTTCATGATCACCAGTATTAAAAAACGGGATGGCAGGGTTGTGCCCTTTGATAATGTTAAAATTGATCAGGCCATCGCGCGCGCCTTTGCCGCGTCCGGCAGCCAAAAGGGAGAGGACACGGCCAGGGAGCTGACCCGTCTGGTGATAGAAGACCTTGAAAGGAACGAGAATATTTCCGCCACCCCCGGTGTGGAAGAGGTGCAGGATGCCGTCGAGCGCACCCTGATCGAGAAGGGTTTTGTGCGCACGGCCAAGGCCTATATCCTCTACCGCGCGGAGCGCAGCCGTGTGCGCCAGATGAATACCCGCCTGATGAAGACCTATGAAGACATCACCTTCAAGGCGGCTTCCGATTCCGACATGAAGCGGGAAAACGCCAACATCAACGGCGACAGCGCCATGGGGTCCATGCTTAAGTTCGGCTCCGAGGGCGCCAAACAGTTTTATGAGATGTATGTTTTAAACCCCAGGCACTCCGAGGCCCACCGCATCGGCGACATCCACATCCATGACATGGATTTTTTGACGCTGACCACCACCTGCTGCCAGATCGATCTGCTGGAGCTGTTTAAGAACGGTTTTTCCACCGGGCACGGCGTGCTGCGCGAGCCGATGGATATCGCCAGCTACTCGGCCCTGTGCTGCATCGCCATTCAGGCCAACCAGAACGACCAGCACGGCGGGCAGAGCATCGTCAACTTTGACTACGGCATGGCCCCCGGCGTGAAGAAGACCTACCGCAAGCGCTTCCGGGACAATCTCATCCGTCTGGTGGAAGCCGAGACCGGGGCCGAAGATTCGCGGGAGCTGGTCGAGGAAATGCTCTCTGTTGTTGAGGCGCGGACCGGCCTGTACTCCGAAATGGCAGAGAAAGAGGTCTTTACCCTGGCTCTTACAGAAGAGCTCAGCCCGCTGATGCCCCCTGAGAATGCCGCGAAAATGCTCAAAAACGCGCGGAAGTTCAGCGATCGGGAGATTGTCAAGGCCACCTACCAGGCGATGGAAGCCCTGGTGCATAACCTCAATACCATGAACAGCCGGGCCGGCGCGCAGGTGCCATTTTCATCGATCAACTACGGCACCGATACCTCGCCCGAAGGCCGCCTGGTCATGGAGCAGCTGCTGCTGGCGACGGAGGCGGGCTTGGGCCGGGGCGAAACGCCCATCTTCCCCATCCAGATCTTTCGCGTGAAGGAGGGCGTCAACTCCGGTCCCGATGACCCCAACTACGATATTTTCCGTCTGGCCATCCGCTGCTCGGCCAAGCGGCTTTTCCCCAACTTCTCCTTCCTGGACGCGCCCTATAACCTGAAGTACTACCAGCCCGGCCGGCCGGAGACTGAGGTGGCCTATATGGGCTGCCGCACCCGCGTGATCGGCAACGCGCAGGACCCGGAGCGAGAGATCGCCCCGCGCCGCGGCAACCTGTCCTTCAGCTCCGTCAACCTGCCCCGCATCGGTATTGAGGCCAAAGGGGACGTCGACTGGTTTTTTGAAGAGCTGGAGCGCAAGATGGACCTGGTCTACGACCAGCTCAACGAACGCTTTGAGATCATCGCCCGCAAGCGGGTCTACAACTTCCCCTTTTTGATGGGGCAGCATGTCTGGATGGACAGTGAAAAGCTGGGCTGGGATGACGAGGTGCGCGAGGTACTCAAGCACGGTACGCTGTCCATGGGCTTCATCGGTCTGGCAGAGACCCTGGTGGCCCTGCGCGGCAAGCACCACGGCGAGAGCCCCGAGAGCCAGAACCTGGGCCTTGAAATCATCAGCTTCATGCGCAGCTACCTGGACCGAAAAACCGAAGAAACGGGCATGAACTATACCCTGATCGGTACGCCGGCCGAAGGGCTCAGCGGACGCTTCGTCAGGATGGACAAGGAGCGCTACGGCCTGATACCCGGCGTGACGGACCGGGAATACTACACCAACTCCTTCCATGTGCCGGTCTATTATCCGACCAGCGCCTTTGACAAGATCAGCATCGAGGCGCCCTATCACGCGCTGACAAACGCCGGGCATATCACCTATGTGGAGATGGACGGCGATCCGCTGAAGAACCTGGAAGCCTTCGAAAAGATCGTCCGCCACATGCAGTACAGCGGCGTGGGCTACGGCTCTATCAACCATCCGGTCGACCGTGACCCCGTCTGCGGCTACAACGGCATCATCGGCGACAGCTGCCCGCAGTGCGGCAGAAGCGAGGAGGATCACAAGTTTGAGCGCATCCGCCGCATCACGGGCTATCTGGTGGGCACCACCGACCGCTTCAACAACGCCAAGCAGGCGGAA
>CAZVUU010000083.1:0-10272 GCA_964630465.1 uncultured Christensenella sp. | reverse complement strand
CAGGAAGACCTTGGGCTCACGCACGATGGCACGGCCGAGGGCGACGCGCTGGCGCTGGCCGCCGGACAGGGCCTTGGGCTTGCGGTTGAGCAGGTATTCGATGTCCAGAATGCGGGCAGCGGCTTCCACGCGGCGCTTGATCTCATCCTTGGGGGTCTTGCGCAGCTTGAGGCCGAAGGCCATGTTGTCGTACACCGTCATATGGGGATACAGGGCGTAGTTCTGGAACACCATCGCGATGTCGCGGTCCTTGGGGGCGACGTCGTTGACCAGGCGGTCGCCGATGTACAGCTCGCCGTCGGAGATCTCCTCCAGGCCCGCGACCATGCGCAGGGTGGTGGACTTTCCGCAGCCGGACGGGCCGACCAGTACGACAAATTCCTTATCCTCAATGTCCAGGGTAAAGTCGCTGACAGCGGTGACATTACCGGGATAAACCTTGTAGATGTTTTTTAAGCTTACGCTTGCCATGTGCATACCTCCGATTTTCTAAGTGATCGGCGCCACGGAGCGCCGGGCTTCGCCTTTGATTATAACGAAACGGGAACAAGATTAATACCCACTAAAATAACCAAAGATTCTATCTCATGTTTGTGCAAACCTGTCTTCATCGGGCGCTTTTCCGCCACTTTTATCCAGTCATGAGCCCAGCAGAGCCCTGGCGCGGTCGGGGTAGTTGGTGATGATCATGTCCACGCCCGCCTCGATCATGGCCTTCATGTCGCGCTCGGTGTTCACCGTCCACACGTTGACCTCTATGCCCGCCTTATGGGCTTTTTCGCAGTAGCCGGGCAGATACATCACATGCCGGAAGTGCGGGTGCAGGGCGTTCATCTTATGATCCTTGGCATAGCGCCAGGGGCGCAGCAGCACCGATTCGTAGAGTGCGCCGCAGTAGACATCCGGGTTCAGGGCCCTGAGGCGTTCCAGGCTCATGTGGTTGAAGGAAGAGTAGAGTATCTTGTCCTCCATGCCCGCCTTCGCCGCCAGCTCCAGGCACTTCTCCTCGATGCCGGGATAGGGGTTGATGCCCGTTTTCAGCTCCACGTTGATCTGCAGCCCGTAAGGCTTCAGTAGCTCATAGACCTCGCCCAGCGTGGGCGACTTGGCATTTTCATATTCGGGGTGCGGCTTGTTGAAGGTATATTTTTTCAGCTGCGCCAGGGTCATCTCCGCGATCAGGCCGGTGCCGTCGGAGACGCGGTCGATGGTCTCATCATGAGCGACCAGCAGCTCGCCGTCGCGCGTCAGGTGTACGTCCAGCTCAACCGAATCGGCCCCTTGTTCCGCCGCAAGCTGAAAAGCCTCCAGCGTGTTTTCAGGCGCGTAACCCGATGCGCCCCGATGTCCGCAAATGTTCATCAATGTATGTCCTCCTTATTTTATCAGCCTTTTAGCTGCCATGATCAGCGATTGTGTCTGAAGGTCCACCGTCTGAAGGGTGAACCGATAGCTTCGCTTTTCCCTGAGGTACAACCGATCCCGCTCGAGGGGCTCCGGCCCGCAGGAATTGCTGCCCAGCGGCCCCATGACCCCGTCAAAGCATAGCTCAGTCATATCCTCATCCTTAAGTTCATAGGTGTGAAGCGCCTTGGTGAGCGCCTCCTGGCTGTAGTGATGCGCGCTGAAGGAAAAATCCTCGCCCGCGATCAGAAGGCCGCGCCCCGCTGTATCCGATACCAGCACAAAGCGCGTATCGGCGTGCGACCCGTTCTCCTGGGGGTAGATATAGGGCTCGTGGGTTTCTGCGACCGATGCCCGGTACAGCCCCAGCAGGGCCCCTTCCTTTTTATCGGGGTAGCTCTCATGCGCCCCGCGCCCGTACCAGTGCAGGCGCTCAAAGGATTTGGGCATCCGGAACCTGAGGCCCAGGCGGGGCAGATACATGCTGTCCAGCAGCTTTTCATTGCCGGGATAGGGCGTGAAATCGAGCCACAGCTCCACCCGGCCGTCCGGACGGAAGCTGAACACCTGCTCCATTGTCAGCAGAGGCCGGTAGACCTTGGGCGCGTGCACGCTGCTGATGGTGACGGTGATGCCTTGCCCATCCTGCGCCGCCTCAAAGGCTGTGACACGCGCCTGCAGCTTATCCAGGCCGTAGCGCTCCCATTCGCGTGCGATATTGGCGCCAAAGCCCCTGTCGTTATCGGTCGGGGCGCGCCACACATTGAGCGCGAAGGCGCTTTGAAGCATATGGATGCCCGAAGACTCGATCTGATACAGACCCGCCCGATCAAAGCTGAAGCGGTAGACGTCCTCTCCCGCCCTCACGCTGATCTCGCGCTCACTTTTTTCAAAGCTGAGCGGCAGGCCGGGCAGGGCGGGGACAGGCTCTGCCTCGCCCAGCTCCAGCCGCGCCTGGTCACGCGCAAGCACGAAACCGGCATCTGCCCAGGGCGTCCCCTCCTTCAGCGCCATGCTCACCGTCAGCACGCTGCCCTTGGGATAGGGGCCCGGGTCGAGCGTAAAGGGCTTCTCTTCCCCGGCCGGGCAGCTCAGGTGAAGCTCCCCTTCCTTGATCAGGCGGCCAAGGCTGCGCAGCTGCCAGGTGAAGGCAAATTTGGACAGGTCCGTAAAGTCAAGGTGATTGCGCAGGGCAAACTTCCCCTTCGCCTCATCCACCACCCTCAGGCGCGCGGGGCGCAGCACATGGGCGTACTCCGTCATGCCTGTATGCGGCGTCCTGTCGGGGTAGAGCAGCGCGTCCACGCAGAAGTTTCCGTCGTGGGGATACTCGCCGAAGTCGCCGCCGTAGGCCCAGTATTCGCCGCTGCCGTCAGGCGCCTGCCTGGTGATGCCGTGGTCCACCAGCTCCCACACGCAGCCGCCCATCAGGCGGGGACTTGCGTAAATGGCCTGCCAGTAATCCTCCAGGTTGCCGGGCCCCTGGCCCATGGCATGCGCGTATTCGCACAGGAAGAAGGGCTTGGGGTCCTCCTTCTTACCTTCCTTGATGACATCCTCCACCGTGGTATACATTTGGGAGTAAAAGTCGGCCGTCTCGGCCTTCGCGTCCCGCTCATAGTGGATGGGGCGGCTTTGGTCCTCACGGCGCATGGCCTCCGCCATCTTTTCATGCACGATGCCGTAGCCAGACTCATTGCCCAGCGACCAGGAGATGACGCAGGCATGGTTGCGGTCCCGGGCCAGCATGCGCAGCCCGCGGTCGACGAACTGCCGTGTCCAGGCGGGGTCCGTGGCGATCAGGTCGTAGTGGGATACGGGCACCACGCCGTGGCACTCTATGTCCGCCTCATCGATCACATACAGGCCGTACTCGTCGTACAGATCCAGAAAGCGCTGATCGGGCGGATAGTGGCTGGTGCGCACGCAGTTCATGTTGTTTTGCTTCATGATCAGCACATCCTGCAGCATCGACTCCATCGTGGAGAAGGAACCCAGGGACATGTGCGTGTCGTGGCGGTTGACGCCCTTGAGCTTGACAGGCCGCCCGTTAACAGAAAATACGCCGTCCAGGATGTCCACCCGCCGGAAGCCGACCCGCAGGTGTTCCGCCTGGCCGGGCAGCGAAACCACCAGGTCATAGAGCCGGGGCGATTCAGCCGTCCAGGCCTCCGCCCCCGGGAAGGCATAGCGGGCCGAGCCTGTGCCGCCCGATAAGGGCAGCGTGGCCTCAAGCATCACCCGCTCGCCGTCATACAGCCTGATCTGCGCCTCGGCAGCTCCTGCCGCTTCCAGGCGGAGATCCAGCAGGCCCGTGCTCATGTCGCTGTCAAGCCCGGCATCCGCCCGGACATCCAGTATGCTCTGCTCTCCGAAGCTCAGCAGCATCACGTCGCGGAATATCCCGTTCAGGCGCCACTTGTCCTGATCCTCTAAATAGGTGGCGTCAGACCACTGAAAGACCAGCACCTGCAGGACATTGTCCTTCTTCTTCACCAGGCCGCTGACATCAAACTCGGCGGGCATGTGAGAACCCTTTGAGAAGCCTGCAAGCTCGCCGTTGACATAGGCATAAAAGCAGCCGTCCACCCCTTCAAAACGCAGGCGGGTACTTCGGCCGAAGAAGGCCTCCGGCAGGTCAAAGCGCCGCAGATAGCTCCCCACGGGCGTTTGGTCGGGCACATGGGGCGGATCGTAGGGGATCGGGTAGTTGACATTGGTATATTGGGGCAGTCCGAAGCCCTGCATCTGCCAGCAGCCGGGCACGCGGATGTCCCGGTCGCTCAGCCAGCTTTCGCTGTCCTCGGGGATCTCAAAGGGGCTGTCATACAGGTGAAAGCCCCACTGCCCGTTGAGGGACAAAAAATAAGGCGAAGCCGCGCGCTCATCCAGGCGAGCCAAAACCTCATCCGGATAGGGCACCACCGTCGTCCGCCCGGGCAGACGGTTGATATGCAGGCAGTTTAAGTCTCGATATTCACGCAGTCGCACGGCATGGCCCTCCGTTTTTTATGATATGATCATTTTAACACAGGGGTCCTGCAGGGACAAGGCCACAGCGCGCCCTTTTCTTGCGCGCCGCCTTTGGGCAGGGTATACTCCGATACAGACAGCGAGGTGAAGCAGGTATGGTAGACATCGACCGGTTTTCAGCCATTCTGGAAGAACAGGCGGCCCTGCTGCCCCCCGAAGTACTGAAAAACCTCAACCTGGGCATCGGCGTATCCGAACAGGTCAAGCGTGAGCGCCGTGCCCGCCCGGGCCTTTCCATCTATATACTGGGCGAGTATCACGTTCACCGCGTCATGGGGCGCGGCATCATCCTGTATTACGGCTCGTTTCAAAGGGCGCATCCGCAGCTGATGGAGAACGAGGCGCTGCTCCGCCCCGAGATCGACCGGGTGCTGCGCCATGAGCTGACCCATCACCTGGAGTCGCAGGCGGGCAACAGGGATCTGGAGCTGGACGACGCCCGAAGGCTCGCGAAGTGGAATCGGGAGGGATAAGCCAATTCATCATTATAGCATCGGCGCTGAGCCATCACTGAGGGAGCTGATCCTCCTGCACTATAAAAAATATCCCGCCATGCAGGCTGAGGATATTTTCAAGCTACTGTACCAAAACGAGTTCGGCCCCGGCCATATGATAAAAAGCGCGCAGGACAGCCTGGAAATGATCCTCAAAGAAGCCTCGGCCCTTACGCCGCAGGCCTGCGGGCATGAAGCCCGGGAACCCATCGGCAACGGGCTGTGCCGGCTGTATTTAAGCGCGCTGCGGCACGGCCTTTCGCCTGAGGAGCTGAACCGCGTCTTCGTGGCGACGGCAAACCGCGTCCGGGGAAGCGCCGGAGGCTTTGAAGAAAAGGCCGCGGTCTTCAAAAGGCTTTGTCAGGAAGGGCTTTTGCCCTTTGATCCCGGGGAAGTTTCAGACTTGCTGGAAGCATACCGGGCCGCGGGCTATCCCCCCATGCGCCACAGCGCGCGCTACAGGCAGGCCTATGCCCCGGCCTACCGCGTCGTGGATGAAAGCCTTTGCAGCACCCTGCCCTTTCTTTTAAAAAAGGAGACGACATGAAAAAAATCCTCATCATTGACGGGCAGGGCGGCAGGATCGGCTCCATGCTGATCACCAGGCTCAAAAAGGATGGCCTGCCCGCTCAAATCTATGCCATCGGGACCAACAGCATCGCGACGGCGGCCATGCTGAAGGCGGGCGCGGACTATGGCGCGACGGGCGAAAACCCCGCCGTCGTCAACTGCCGCGATGCCGATATTATCGCGGGCCCCATCGGCATCGTCGCCGCAGATTCCCTCCTGGGAGAGGTCACGCCCGCCATGGCCGTTGCCGTGGGGCAGAGCCCCGCGGAGAAGGTGTTTCTTCCGATCAACCGATGCAATAACCACATCGTCGGTGCCAGGGACCTGCCCATGAACGAGCTGACGGAGCTGGCGGCAGGGTATATATCGGGAATCCTGAACGGCCGCGCATTGACAAAAGCATGATTATTTTGTAGTGTTTTGTCAAAGCCCGCCACGAAGGCTGGCACGAGAAAACCGGATGTATCAAAAAAGCCACGAAGGCTTGATGTCCGCGCTAAGCGGATGGCCTTTGCTGGTTTTGTTTATTGAGGAGGGTTTTATGTCTGGCATCAAAAAAATGGTTCTGACCTCATTGCTTGTCGCGATCGGCGTTGTTCTGCCGATTGCTGTCCACTCCGTCCCCAACGCCGGAAGCGTCATACTGCCGATGCACATCCCCGTGCTGATCTGCGGCATCATCTGTGGCTTTCCCTACGGGCTGCTCTGCGGGGTCATCACGCCGCTGCTGTCGAGCCTTTTGACGGGCATGCCCCCCGCGGCCTATCTGCCCGCCATGGTGAGCGAGCTGGCGGCCTACGGCCTGGTTTCGGCACTGCTTATATACTTTGTACGCACGAGGAACTTCTATGTGAACATCTACATCGCCTTGATCGGTGCCATGGTGGCTGGCAGGCTCGTCTTCGGCGTCCTCAACTCGCTGATATTCAGGGCGGGCGCCTACTCGATGCAGATATGGCTCACCTCCGCCTTTGTGACCGCACTGCCTGGGATCGTCATCCAGCTGATCCTGATTCCCGCCCTTGTGATCGCGCTTCAAAGGGCGAAGCTGATTGACATCTGATACCCGTCTTTTCATAGCTTTGCCCTTTTTAAAAGCAGATGGCATTCATCTGCTTTTTTCGTATCTTTTTTCTCGTCACCAGATTTGACACAAAGGTAAAGGCATAATAAGATGCATACATCAAGCATTGTCTTTCCCATACTCCCGATTTGAAAGAGGAGAGCAAAAAATGAAAATCCCTTACAGAAGCATCTGCCTGCTTGTATTTATCATGGGGTTTATCATGCCGGCATCTTTCCTTGAAGAGAGGGACCTGAGCCTTGCCCCTGCCGACAGCCGGGTGATCGGCCTTGATCAGGATGACCGCCCGAATTCCGGGATGTTCATCACCGAGCCGGCCCCTGCCGTAGAACCAATGATTACATCAGGCCCTCAGACAGGCTCCTTATACTTCGGCGGCAGCAAGCCCTTTGACAGTTCTGTTTTAAAAGACTATCAAGGATTTATGTATGATGAGTCCGGCAGGTACTGGGATTATATCAGGGCAGCGCCGCTGGGCGGAGGCTCGGTGCTTGGCCTGACGGTCGGCGGGGTCACCGGGGATCCTCTGATGTACGCGCCGCCTGAGCTGCACATATGGGGAATCCCTGGAAACGAAGGGAGGACGCTCGCCGCAGCTGTCGATATTAAAATAGGCGACAGGCTCTATTCATTTCAAAACGCAAGGCGCTATGTATCCGACAGCGACGCCTCATATCTGTACCTGGGATCGGTCGGCAGGCAGATGGTTGAAGACATGGCAAAGATGAGTACACTCTCATTAGAGTTAACTTATATGGATGGCACAAAAGAGGCATTTGAGCTTGCCGCCGGCGAATATACCCCTCTGGGGACATGGTGCCAACACATCGTAAAGCATGAGATATTCGATTGTTTTTACCCTGATCAGCTTCAATCCGCCGATCTTGTTCACAAGGCGGTCATACAATAGACGTCCAGCCATCGGCCCCGATCCGGAATACGGAAAAGCCTGACATTCTCCCGCCGCGGGGCGGGAAAATGTCAGGCTTGTTGACTTATATAATGCTGTGCTTTGAAAGCTTGTCAGTACCAGGTCTGTCCGAATCCCGTCACATACCAGGTGCCTTCCAGGTGCGGCACATAGGTAAAGCTGTCCTTATCGGTCTGCCGTTCCTTGGGCAGCTCAGACATGTTCTTTTCGAAGTTGTCGGCAAATGCGTCGTAGACATAGTGATAGCGGCGGATGCGCGGGCCCATGTTACCCTCAACCGTCTGGACCTCGTAGCGGCCCTCGCCAAGCGGGACCACAGCCGTTACCAGGCCGACATGCATGGTGGCGTAGCCACCGCGCCTGCCGTAGACCACCTCGTATCCGGGCTGCGGGATATAGCCCCAGCGGTCCATCTTTTTGAAGCCTTCCATGATCTTGGGCACGGCCGCTTCGCGCACGGCAAAGGCCAGGCCGTCAAGCTGCTGCACGCTGTTCTCCCTGGATTCCATGGGCACTTGTGCCATGTCCAGGCTGTAGTTGACAAAGGCGCCGCACCAGCCGAATTCACAGGCGCGGCCGCAGCGCCACTTGGTGTATTTGTTGGATTTGGGGATGGACCGTCCCACGGCCAGGTAGTCCTCCCACTCCTGCAGGGCCACGGCGACGCCTGCCTCCACTTCAGCGGGGATGCTGCCGCCCGGCAAGACGCTCACGGCAAGCTCGGTCTGCTGCTGATCCTTTTTGGCGGTGAAGGTGATGACTGCCTCGCCCTCTCCCATAAAGCTGATGTTCCCCCGCTTGTCCACGCGAGCGACGGATTCGTCGGAGCTTTCCCATTCGCCCTTGGCGGGGGCAAAAGCATAGCTGCGCCCGACGCTGCTGACGACGGCCTCCGGATACTGCGGCGCAGGCGTGGCCTTGGAGGCAAGCGCCTGCGGCATCAGCAGCATCAAAATAAGTAACAGAGCAAAAACTCTTCTTCTGAACATTGTCCTGCTTTCCTTTGCTGTCAGAGGATAAGTACCTCAGCCGCAGTATAGCACAGGCAAATGGCTAAGGCAAAGCACTGCCGCGGCATCCGGTGGACGGGCGGCAGTGCTGTGAGCGTCTCTTCTTTTTTTCAGAGCATGGACAAAATGGCGTTCAGGCTGTCCTTCGCGTCTTTGAACATCAACAGAATGTCGGGGTCGGGCTCGTACAGCGGGTTGTCCACGCCCGCGTAGCCGGGCTTTGAGTCAAAGTTGCAGATGACCAGCTTCTTTGCCTTCTGGGCGTCCAGCACAGGCAGGCCGTAGATGGGGGTGCCCTCCGCCGTGTTGGCGGCGGGGTTGATGACATCGTTGGCGCCGATCACAAAGACCAGATCGGTCGATGCCATGTCGGGGTTGATCTCATCCATCTCAAAGAGCTTGTCGTAGGGAATGTCCACCTCGGCCAGCAGCACGTTCATGTGCCCGGGCATGCGGCCCGCCACGGGGTGGATGGCAAAGCGCACGCTGCGCCCGCCCTTTTCCAGGGCATCGTGCAGGGCCTTGACCTGCTCCTGCGCCTGGGAGACCGCCATGCCGTAGCCGGGGATGATGATCACGGACTTCGCCTCATCAAGCCAGCCGGGCAGCTCCTCCTCCGTCGCAGCGGCAGGGGCCTCCTGCGTGGCTTCTTCCAAAGGAGTCTCCTGATCGGCGGCTTTCTCCTCTTTTTCAGGCGCGGGTACCGAAGGCGCCGCCGGGGCCTGCACGGACCTGGACAGCAGGATCGCTGACAGCTTACGGTTCATGGCCCGACACATGATCTGCGTCAGCAGCAGGCCCGAGGCGCCGACAATGCCGCCAACGGATACCAGCAGCACATCGCCGATGGCCATGCCGGTAATGGCCGCCGCCACGCCGGAGGTCGAATTCAGCAGTGAAATCGTGATGGGCATGTCAGCTCCGCCCACAGGCAGGGCAAATATCAGGCCGAACAGCAGGCTGACCAGCACCAGCAGCCGGGCAGGCACCATCGCGGCAGGCACAAACAAGCCCAGTATCAGCAGCAGCGCCATCAGGCCAAGCGTGTTGCCCAGCATCAGGCGGTGATAGGGAAAGGATACGGGCTTTTGCGGCAGGATGCGGTGCAGCTTGCCCGCCGCGACCAGGCTGCCCGTGAAGGTGAAGGCACCCACGGCCATGCCCAGCAGGGCCGTAACGCGCACAAAGGCGCTGATATTCTGTCCGTAGCCCAGCGTCAGCAATGCGGCACCGGCGGAGGCAAAGCCGCCCAGGCCGTTGAGCAGGCCCACCAGCTGCGGCATGGCGATCATCTTGATCCGCTTGGCGATCACCAGGCTGATCAGACTGCCGATGGCCAGGCCGATCCAGATATCCGTGACCGCAAGCAACTTATACTTAAAGAGCGTGATGAGGATCGCGCACAGCATGGCCAGGGCGCTGAGGCGGTTGCCGCGTGGGGCGGTCTCCACCTTGCTCATCCAGTGGATGCCCAGCAGCACCGACAGGCTCAGGATGGCCGAAAGGATATAGAATACCGTGTCGCTCATGGCCTCTCCTCCTCCTGCTTGCTGCTGTGGAACATATTAAGCATATGGTCGGTCACCAGGAAACCGGCCACCACATTGATGGTCGCGCAGACGATGCTGATAATGCCCAGTATACGGCTGCCGAAGGCCAGGCTCAGCCCCATCGCCGTCATGCAGCCCAGCACCGTCACGCCGCTGAGCGCGTTCATGCCCGACATCAGGGGCGTATGCAGCAGGC
>CAZVUU010000082.1:0-10479 GCA_964630465.1 uncultured Christensenella sp. | reverse complement strand
ATGATCCTGCCGTTTTCCTCTTTTGTGTTGACCAGGGTGACCGTTCCCCCGTCCTCTTCCCCCGTCTCATCCATCATGGTGAAGATGCGGGAAGCGCCGGCAAGCGCCATGGTGATCATGTTGAACTGCATGCTGATCTGGCCGATGGGGTTGACAAAGCTGCGCGCCAGGGTAAGAAAGGAGACGATGGTGCCGATGGTCAGGGTATCCACCCCGCCCAGGCGCAGGTTGGGCAGGCCGGCAATGCCCGCGGCCCCGCCGACCAGGGCCAGCAGCACGTAGAGCAGGTAGCCGAAGTTGCCGACCACCGGCATGGTGATGTTGCCGAACTTGGCCGCCTGCGTGGCGGCAAAGCACAGCTCCTCGTTGCGCAGATCAAACTCCTCTTTCGTCTTCTCCTCGCGGGTGAACACCTTGATGACCTTCTGGCCATTGATCATCTCCTCGACAAAGCCGTTGAGCTGGCCCAGGCTTGCCTGCTGTTTGATGAAATAGCTGCTTGAGCGGCTGACGATCGCCTTGAGCACCAGGTAGAGAATCACCGAAAAACCGATCACGAAGGCCGTGAGCCCGACGCTCAGATACAGCATGGAGAAGAAAGCGGCCAGTGTCGATATCAGGGAGCTGAACATCTGCGGGATGCTCTGGGAGATGGCCTGCCGGAGCGTATCGGTATCGTTTGTAAAGCGGCCCATCACATCGCCCGTCGCATGGCTGTCAAAATAGCCGATCGGCAGGGTCTGCATGTGGGCAAACAGCTTCTCACGGATATTGCGCAGCGTGCCCTGTTCCACCTTGACCATTAAAAAGCCGGAGGCCCAGCTGGCCGTGATGCCGGCCAGGTAGGTGGCGGCCATCAGGGCGATCACCCCCGTGAATCCCGGGGCCAGCCCCCTTCCCTCCGCCACGGCCGCCAGGATGTAGTCATCGATGATGACGCGCAAAAACAGCGCCGTTGACGAGCCCACCGCGGCGCCGATGATCAGGCAGAGGATCACCAGGGCCAGGCGCCCCTTGAAGACCGCCATCTGCCCGAGCAGCCGCTTGATGGTGCCGGGCTTGATGCGCATATGATCAGCCCCCCGGCCCTGTTGGCGGGGGCGTTTATCCTTATCCATGCAATACCGCTCCTTGTGTCTGGGATTCGTACACTTCCCGGTAGATGGGACTGGACACCATCAGCTCCTCATGGCTGCCGCTGACCATCAGGCGCCCCTCGTCCATCACCAGGATCTGGTCAGCATCCTGCACAGAGGCAACGCGCTGAGCGATGATGATCTTGGTGGTGCCGGGGATGCTGCGGGCCAGCGCGTCGCGGATGCTTTTATCCGTCTTGGTGTCGACCGCGCTGGTCGAGTCATCCAGTATCAATATCTTGGGCTTCTTCAGCAGCGCGCGGGCAATGCACAGCCGCTGCCGCTGGCCGCCCGATACATTGGTGCCGCCCTGCTCTATATGGCTGTCATACTGTTTGGGAAAGCTCATGATGAAGTCATGCGCCGAAGCCTGCTTGCAGGCTTCGATCATTTCCTCGTCCGTGGCGTTCTCATTGCCCCAGCGCAGGTTTTCCTTGATGGTGCCCGAAAACAGAATGTTCTTTTGAAGCACCATGGCCACCTGATCGCGCAGGGTGTCCAGGTCATACTCGCGCACATCCGCGCCGCCGACCGATACCTGCCCCTCCGTCACGTCATACAGGCGGGGGATCAGCTGCACGAGGCTTGATTTGGAGGAGCCGGTGCCGCCCAGTATCCCCACCGTCTGCCCGGACTCGATACGGATATTGATGTCATCCAGCACCGGCCGGTCGGCTCCGCGGTCATAGTAAAAGCGCACATGATCGAAGACGACGCTGCCGTCTTTGACTTCCCTGATCGGATTATCGCCGTTTTTGAGATCACTTTCTTCCGTTAAGAGCTCATGGACGCGCTGCACGGAGGCGCGGGAGATGACGATCATCACAAACACCATCGACAGCATCATCAGGCTCATCAAGATCTGCATGGCGTAGCTGATCAGGCTGGCCAAGCCCCCGGTGGTCAGGCCGGCCGCGGCCACATTGCCGCTCGCCACGATCTGCTGCGCGCCGAAATAGGCCAGCAGCAGCATGGTCAGGTAGAGCGAAAACTGCATCAGAGGGCCGTTGAGCGCCAGACGTCTGCCCGTCCTCACAAAATCTTCATAGATGGCCGTCGATATCTCGCCGAACTTCTCTTCCTCGTAGCCCTCGCGCGTAAAGGATTTGACCACCCGGATGCCGTGCAGGTTTTCCTGCACCACGCTGTTGAGCTTGTCATAGCGCCTGAATACGCGCACAAAGATGGGGTGTACGTGCATGATGATCAGGTAAAGCCCGACTCCCAGAAAGGGAATCGCTCCCACGAAGATCAGCGACAGACGGTGATTGATGCGAAAGGCGAAGATCAGGGCGAACAGGATCATCATCGGTGCCCGCACCGCCATGCGGATCATCATCTGAAAGGCGTTCTGTATGTTGCTGACGTCGGTGGTCAGCCGGGTAATGATGCTGGCAGTGGAAAACTTATCGATATTTGAAAACGAAAGCCTCTGCACGTTTTCAAACATATCGTGCCGCAGGTTCTTCGCAAAGCCCGCCGACGCCGTCGCGGCGCTGCGCCCGGCGAAGAAGGCCAGCGTCATGGAGGTCATCGAGATCAGAACCAGCACCCCGCCCATGCGCAGCACATAGCCCATGTCCCCGGCGTTGATGCCAAAGTCGATCAGGTAGGCGATCAATGTCGGCATCAATATCTCAAGCAGCGCTTCCACCGCCACCAGAATCGGCGTGATCAGCGTACTTCGCTTGTATTCTCTCAAACTTTTCAGGAGTGTTTTTATCATCTGCGTCCTGCCTTCTGTCCCCAATTATCAGCCATCTGAAGCCTGCCCCGAAATCGTTGCATGCGCAACTTTATAGCACTTCACGGCTTGCTGTGTCAAGCCGTGAAGCGCTGAGGGCATCATTAAATGATACACATATAAAGGTATTTTAAGCTTACGCATGAAAATCGAACATAATGTTTTACCAAGATAATGATATAATAAACAATGTTATATGCATTAAACTAAAATAACGTTTTGAAAAATGAAGTTGGGCTGGTATTTGTGTGGATTGTTCCAAGCGCAAAAATGGGCTTTGTTAACGAGGCTGTATTCTGCTTATCCCTTATTCGATCCAGCACGACATACATTGTTATGAAAAAAGCTGTTCATAAAAGAAGGGATGAAACATTAGCAGAGTATTATTATAGAACGAATAGGCATTTGCCTGGCAGCACAAAGCTTTCAGAATATGATACCGATGGATACATTATGAGGTAAATCAGTGATATTAAGGAGGTGTGGAAATCATTTTGCTTGTCAAGCATATCAAAGCACGATATAATGCAACACAAGCGTTTGAGGGAAACTGTGGCTGACCAAGCTTTCAGAGAGCCGGGCGGGGGTGCAAGCCCGGCGGTGCAGGCAGCCGTTCCACTTCCCGAGCGGCCGGTGATGAGCCGGAGGGGCAGGCCCCGTACAGCCTTTGAGAGGCCGTGAATAGTCGCGGCAAGTTGGGTGGCAACGCGGAGCTTCCGTCCCATGATGGGCGGGGGCTATTATTTTTTAGGAGGGATATTCATGATCGACATCAATCTGATACGCGAGAACCCCGAGCTGGTGAAGGAGAACATCAAAAAGAAGTTTCAGGACCAGAAACTGGCGCTGGTGGACGAGGTGGCGGAGCTTGACCGGCTCAACCGCGAGGCCATCGGGCGGGCCGATTACCTGCGCAGCCAGCGCAACAGCCTGTCTAAACAGATCGGCGGCATGATGCAGCGCGGCGAAAGGCAGGAGGCCGAGGCCGTCAAGCAGCAGGTGAAGGACATGCAGGAGGAGCTGGCACAGCTGGAGGTCAGGGAAGGGGAGTACGCGGCGGCGATCCGCGAGAAGATGATGCTGATCCCCCAGATCATCGACGACAGCGTGCCCCTGGGCCGCAGCGACGAAGACAATGTCGAGATCGAGCGCTTCGGCGAAGCCCTCACGCCTGATTTTGAGGTGCCCTATCATATCGACATCATGGAGAGGCTGGCTGGCATCGATCTGGACGCCGCCAGAAAGACCAGCGGCAATGGCTTTTATTATCTCAAGGGCGATGTGGCCCGGCTGCATTCGGCCATCCTCAGCTATGCGCGTGATTTCATGATCGACCGGGGCTTTACCTATTATATCCCCCCCTTCATGATCCGCAGCGAGGTCGTCGCCGGCGTGATGAGCTTTGCCGAGATGGAAAGCATGATGTACAAGATCGAGGGGGAGGATCTCTACCTGATCGGCACCAGCGAGCACAGCATGATCGGCAAATTCATCGACACCATCCTGCCCGAGGAAGACCTGCCCCAGACCCTGACCAGCTACTCCCCCTGTTTCCGCAAGGAGGTGGGCGCCCACGGCATTGAAGAACGCGGGGTCTACCGCATCCATCAGTTTGAAAAGCAGGAGATGGTCGTGGTCTGCAAGCCGGAGGACAGCATGTATTGGTATGATCAGCTCTGGAAAAACAGCGTAGACTTTTTCCGCATGCTGGATATCCCCGTGCGCACGCTGGAGTGCTGCTCGGGAGACCTGGCCGACCTGAAGGTCAAAAGCTGCGACGTGGAGGCCTGGTCACCCCGTCAGCAGAAGTACTTTGAAGTGGGCAGCTGCTCCAACCTGGGCGACGCGCAGGCCCGCCGCCTGCGTATCCGCATCAAGGGCGAGGACGGGCGCAACTATATCGCCCACACGCTCAACAACACGGTGGTGGCGCCGCCGCGCATGCTGATCGCCTTCCTTGAAAACAACCTGAACCCCGACGGCAGCGTGGACATCCCCGCGGCGCTGCGCCCCTATATGGGCGGCAAAGAGCGGATCGGCTGACCATGCGCAAGCAAAAACTGCCCCCTGTCGTCCAAAGCAAGGAACTGCGCCTGGACCTCAGCGAGCCCGAGCGCATCCTGCCCGTCGCCAAAGCGCTGTCAAGCGCCGAGCGGCTGCGGATTCTGCGCTGCCTGGGCAAGCGCAGCATGAATGTGCAGGAGCTGGCGAAGGCGCTTGACCTGCCCGTCTCCAGCACCGCGCTGCATGTCAGGGTGCTGGAGGAGGCCGGGGTGATCATGTCGGAAACCCTGCCGGCCGCCCGGGGGGCCATGAAACTGTGCTCCCGGCGCCTCGACAGGGTTTCCTGCAACCTGTTCGAAGAACCGCACACCGAGCACAGCGTGCTGAGCCTGGAGATGCCCATCGGCGGATTCAGCCTGGCCGCAGATATCATGCCCACCTGCGGCATGGCTGATATCCACAGCGCGATCGGCGAATTTGATAACCCCTCCTGCTTTTATATGCCCGGCCGCTTCGACGCGGGGCTGATCTGGTTTCGCCAGGGATTTTTGGAGTATCTCTTCGGTGTCATGAACATCCGGTCGATGGACATCCACTGGCTGGAGCTGTCCTTTGAGGCCTGCTCCGAGGCTCCGATGCACCGAAACCCCTGGAAAAGCGACATCAGCGTCTTCATCAACGACAAGCGCGTCGGCATCTGGACCAGCCCGGCCGATCTGGGCGGGCGGCGCGGCCGGCTGAACCCTGCGTGGTGGCCCGATGTCTCCACGCAGTTCGGGCTGCTCAAGACCTGGCGAGTGGACCATGAGGGCAGCTATGTCGACAATGTGCGTGTATCCGACACCACAGTGCAGGACCTGGCGCCCGGCAGCCACCCCGCTTTAAGCGTGCGGATCGGCGTTGCAGATGATGCCGAGCATGCCGGCGGCATCAACCTCTTCGGCCGCGGCTTCGGGGACTATCCGCAGGGTATTATCCTGAAGATCGGGTATAGCATTACATAGTTTATGTATCATATATTCCGCATATAACGGATTCTTTGGAAAGCTGTTCAGCGCGTTGACAAATCACCCTGTGAATGATACGATCATTTCGTCAGAAATGGTCGTATTTTTGTTAATAAGCACAGGTTGGGAATGACTTCCTCACACCCCTTAAAGAATGCCCCGTAACAATCAGTACAAAATATTTAGAACAAAGAGGATGAAAACGATGAACAATATCCCAAGACCCGAACATCCCAGACCCGATTTTGAGCGCCGTACCTTTTTCAACCTCAACGGCACCTGGTCCTTTGCCTTTGACGATCAAAACCGGGGCGAGCAGCAGGGCTGGTACCGGCCCGGGCACAAGCTGGGAATGAATATCCTGGTGCCTTTTTGCTATCAATCCAAGCAAAGCGGCATCGGGGATGAGACCATCCACCCCTATATGTGGTACCGCCGCAGCTTCACCGTTCCCCGTGACATGGAAGGGCAGCGCGTCTTCCTGCGCTTTGGCGCGGTCGACTATGAGACCAAGGTCTTTGTCAACGGCCAGCTGGCCGGCACGCACCGGGGCGGTTACACTCCCTTTGGCTTTGACATCAGTCACCTGCTCAAGGACGGCGAAAACGATCTCTGCCTGCGGGTAGAGGACCAGCCCGACTGCAGCCAACCGCGCGGCAAGCAGTACTGGGAAGAAGGCCTGATGGGCTGCTGGTATACGCCTGTCAGCGGCATCTGGCAGACGGTCTGGCTGGAAAGCGCGGGCGATAACAGCCTGAGCTCCATCCGGGTAACGCCCGACATCGACACCTGCCGCGCCGATGTGCGCCTGCGCCTGGAAAAGAACCCCGCGCCGGGCAGCCGCGTGGCCTATGAGCTCAGCTATGAAGGCCGCCTTCTGACAAGCGGCGAAGTCTCCGTCTGGGACAGAACGCCCGGCTTTACGCTGGATATCCGCTTTGGCGGCCGCGTGGACAATGTGCCGGTCTGGACGCCCGAGCATCCCCGCCTGTTCGACCTGAAGGTCAGCCTGATCACGGAAGACGGCCCGCAGGACGAGGTAAAGACCTACTTCGGCATGCGCAAGGTGGAGGTCAAAAACGGCCAGGTGCTGCTGAACAACAACCCCGTCTACCAGCGCCTGATCCTGGATCAGGGCTATTGGCCCGACACCCTGCTCACCCCGCCCAGCGATGAGGCCATCAAGGCGGACGTGCAGTGGATCAAGGACTTCGGCTACAACGGCGTGCGCAAGCACCAGAAGATCGAAGACCCGCGCTTTTACTACTGGTGTGACAAAATGGGCCTGCTGGTCTGGGGCGAACTGCCCAGCTGCTACGAGTACAGCAGCCTGTCGGTATCAAACCTGGCCAATACCATGATCGACTTCATCGAGCGCGACTACAACCATCCCAGCATCATCACCTGGGTACCGCTCAACGAATCCTGGGGCGTGCGTGAGATCTACACCGACAAGGCGCAGCAGGCGGCCTCCCGCATGCTGACACAGCTGTGCCGCTCGCTGGACCCCATCCGCCCGGTATCCGCCAACGACGGCTGGGAGCAGACCGAGTGCGACTACTGCGCGCTGCATGATTACGCGGCCGAGGGCGATGTGATCCGCAAGCACTTTGAAAGCCGCGACAAGGTGGAGCAGACTTCCTGCGACTGGAGGATGAGCTACGTGGAAGGCGCTCAGTATACGGGCAAGGAGGCCTTCCTGGTCACCGAATACGGCGGCATCGCGATGAGCAGCAAGGGCGCCCAGGAGGACATGGGCGGCATGCAGACTTGGGGCTACCACGACAAGGTGACCGATGAAGAGACCTTCCTGGAGCGCTTCCGGTCGGTGACCGACGCCATCCGGGACATCCCCTACTGTGAGGGCTATTGCTACACCCAGCTGACCGACGTGATGCAGGAAATCAACGGCCTGCTCACCCCCGACCGCCGGCCCAAAGTGGATCCCGAAGTGTTCCGCAAGCTCAACGAAAACCCCGCCGGCCGAAGATAAAACCGGCTGCCGGGGGTATAATCAAGTGACGCACCCCATTAGTTTCTGATCGCCCCAGGGCGTGAGAATACACTACATAAGGAGGAACCCCATGAAAAAGATCCTTTCTATCATTCTTGGCCTGGTCATGGTGATGGCTCTGGCCGTCCCCGCCATGGCCGCCCCCGTTGAAATCGAGTACTGGTCCGTGTTTACCGGTGCCGACGGCGCAACCATGCAGGGCATGGTGGATGCTTTCAACGCTTCACAGGATGAAGTGAAAGTCAACCACACCCCCATGACCGCCGATGACCTCTACCAGAAGCTGCCCCTGGCCGTCCAGACCGGCCAAGGCGTGCCGGATGTCACCATCGTGCACATCGAGCGCATCCCGATGTTTGTACAGCAGGAGCTGATCTGGCCCATCGATACGCTGCTTGAAAACGGCATCGAGAAGGAAAACTACATCCCCAGCGCCTGGGAACGCACCGACATCGACGGTGACCACTACGGCGTGCCGCTGGACGTGCACTCCTACGTCACCTACATCAACCAGGACCTGTTTGATCAGTATGATCTCAACAGCTTCCTCGAAGACGGCTACATCACCTTTGACGAGGTCCGCGAGCTGGGCGACAAGGCGAAGGCAGCCGGCTTTGAGGGCCGCATCTTCGGCCTCGACTGGACCCGCGCGCAGGTGCTCAGCTACTACGCGCAACTCAACGGGGAACTGAGCGCCGACGGCGTGGCGCCTTCCTTTAACAACGAGGACCTCTTCAAGGTCTACGAGACGCTCAAAGCCCTGCATGACGACGGTTACACCAACGAGAAGGGCGACGACAACCTGCAGCTGTTCCACTCCGGCGACATGCTCATCTGGCCCGAGGGCATCTGGATGAAGGCGGGCGTTGTGGACGCGGGCATCAACTACGGCATGTATCCCTCTGTATCCTTCTCCCCCGAAGTGACCAAAAACTGGACCTCTTCGCACAACTTCGTCCAGTTTGCCGATGACAACCGCAGCGAGGAAGAAGACATCGCCGTGGCGAAGTTCATCAACTACATGGGCGAAAACTCCCTGGTATGGGCGCGCGACGGCGGCCAGGTGCCTGCGCACATTTCCATCAACGATGTGGCCGAGTTCGGCGACATGGCTCAGTCCTTCCTGGCTGATCCCGAGCGCGGCGACGAGCTGGCGATCTACTCCTACCTCTACTGGGGCCTGTTTGATACCGCCCTCAGCCGCCCCGGCTGGGAGCCTGTCTTCGGCACCGTCGGCATTCAGGAAGCCCTGGACGCCATGGAAAAAGAAGTGATTGACGCCATCGCGGCTCAATAAGCTCTGATACCCCGCGGCCGGATGGGCAATCCCCTCCGGCCGCATTTTCCATCGACCACGATGTGTCGCGGGCACAGGCCCGCCAAAGAAAGCGAGGTGCCGGGATGATGCGAAGAACAGCAGCCGCCGTCATGATCCTTCTCTTCTTCGTCCTGTTCTTTTTCAGCAGTGTCAGCGCGGGAATGGGAGTAGGGGAGGTCTATGCGGAGCAGACATTCAGCTTTGGCTCCATCCTGTTCTCCCTGTCGAGCTTTGCCGTATTGCTGCTCCCCTTGTCACTGGCGCTGATGGCCTTCGCGCTGATCAGCCTTTTAAGCAAGCGGAACAGCCCCGCCGCTTTGTTTTCCCTGCTGGCCACCCTTTCGCTGGGCGTGTTTTTGATCCTCTACTCGCGGGAGAAGATGAACAACTCGCTGTACAATGCCCTGAGCGATCTGCTGAAAGAGGCCGGGGCCAAGTTTAAAAAGCGTGACATCACCGGCATTGACCTGAGCTTTTCCCCGATGGTCTACCTGGTGCTGCTGGCGGGAGTGCTCTCCTCCCTGCTCTCTTTGCCGGGCATGAAGACCAGGCAGGAGCGCTACACGATGCGCCGCGAGCTTCTTCCCTATGCCTATATCGGGCCGCATCTGCTGTTTTTCATTATTTTCTTTATCACCCCCTCTATGTACGGTATTTATGCAGCGTTCACCAAGTGGAACCTGTTCAATGACCCGGTCTGGGTCGGCCTGGAAAACTTCCGCATACTGTTTACGGAAACGGACAACACCTATTACTTCCAGCTGCGCAACGGCCTGTGGAACACGGTGAAGTTTGTGCTGTATTCCGTGCCCTTTACCATCATCGTGCCGCTGAGCCTGGCCTATGCCCTGCAGTCAAAGCCGCGCGGCAACAAATTTTTCCAAGCGCTATATTACATCCCTTCTTTGATGTCGATCACCACCGTCACGCTGGCCTGGCGCTATATGTTCTTTAAATCCTACGGCGTCATGAACCACTTTTTTATGACCACGCCCGACTGGTTCATCCCGCCCTATTCCTGGATCATGCTGGTCGTCGTCACCGTCTGGTGGGTCAACGGCGGCACCATGGTCATCTACCAGAGTGCCCTGGCCTCCATCCCTCACGAGCTGTACGAGGCCGCGGCGGTCGACGGCGCCAATGAACGCCAGAAGTTCATCAGCATCACCCTGCCCAACATGCGCTACCCCCTGATGTACACACTGATCCTCGCCGTCGTCGCCCAGTTCAACATCTACGGCCAGCCCCTGATGCTG
>CAZVUU010000081.1:0-10638 GCA_964630465.1 uncultured Christensenella sp. | reverse complement strand
CGATATCAACTTCGCGGCCAAGTATTCAGACAGAATATGCGCCATGAAGGACGGCGGGATCGCTGCCTTCGGCACTGTCGACGAGATCATGAACGCCAAACTGCTGACAGACATATTCGAAACCAGGATCGATATCATGAAGGGGCCGTATGGGCCCTTGGCGGTTTACTGAGAAGGAACGGTTCGGTTTTTTCTCAGCCTCTAATAAAGCCACTCTTCGTCAGGCTCCTCCCGCCTGATCAATATCCCCTTCATATGCGCCGTTTCGTTATGCGTTTTGTAGACGATTTGCTTCTCTTCCTCCGTGCAGCCGATCAGCAGCTTGATCTCGGAATCCCGCTTCGCCAGATCGACAATGCACATGATGGCGTCAAGAGTCCGTGCCTCATCGCTGCCCAGCCATACGTCGATGCCGCCGCCGTCCATGGAAGCGGTGTCTTTCAAATAGCCGTAATCCAAGGGATACATAAAATTCGGGTACCCAGGATGCGCCGTCCCGCGGAAACGGTCAATCTCGATTTGCGACTGCGCCAGCAAAGTATCCAGGGCCTTCCAGAAATCAGGGTTCATACTTTTCTCCATCTTTGCTTCAAGGACAGACTAAAAAATGGGAATCTATCACATAAATAATGAGTCTTGGGTACAGAGGGTGACTTGCTTATTATTAACAACGATTGTCAAATCTCAAAGTCCACACTTGCCAAAACTCCGTAATGATCACTTGGCGCAAGCCCTGTTTTCACTGACACTTCTTTTCCAAATATCTCTACATTACTCAGCCTGAACTCATAATCCCAATTGAAACTCTCCAGAATGTATATTCTATCACATGTCTCCGGAATATAGTTTGTGTTCTTGCCTCTCCACCTTGGGTTTGCAACAAAATCCAAAGTGGGCGCTACATTGTAATTATGTAAAGCAGCGTGTACAGATGCCAAATCGTTCCAATATGGTTTGGATTCGCACCCATTCAGCGTTCTATCACCAAGCAAAAAGTGATGTACGCTTGAACTCATAGTACAGTTGAAATCACCCATCATAATAAAGAAATGTGCATCATCCTTTTGACGATGAACAAATTGGCTTATTGCTACAATCTGTTTCTCCTTTTCCAAAACAGAGTCCCATGGCAGATGCACGTTTGTCAGTGAAAACTTCATTTCTTCTGCCTCAAATATTACATTCTGGGCGATACTGTTACAATGCTCAGCACTTTCAAACAGTGAGAATTCGCTGACGAACGGGTATTTGCTTAAAATAGCAAGACCCGATCCCTCCTCGTCATGCAAAACATAGGTGCAATGACTATATTTCGTGTTGCTGGTCAGTTTTTCATAAAAAGCAGGAGGTACTTCCTGTAAACCTACAACATCGGCATCAAGCTTGCCGATCTCGTCAAGTAGTTGCTCTTCTCTTGTGTGAATATTCTCGTACCAGACATTATACGTTGCGATTTTCATGTTTTTATTTCCTTTTTAAAAATATCTGCTTCCACGTCATCCTCCACTCTCGTGTCAATCCATGGATAAAAACCTTCCTCACATAAGCATAATCGATATTCGCCTTGCGGGTCTGGCCGCACAGTTCCCTGACCGACAGGGTATACTGCCTTCCTTCTTTGATAAAGTACGTTCCGCATTATCTGAACTCAAAGCGCACATTCTGCCTAGATGCATTGTTCCCTGATGAAAAGCACCCACTCAAAATCAAGGAGCGGGCTCCTTGATCCGACTCTCCGCCTACAACCACCAGTTCAACGCCATCCACATATTTTTCAATGTCGATGCGCTCGATCAAAGGCTGACAGATGATGTTTTTATGCCTGATGGTCAAAGCAGAAAAAATCAAAAGCCGCTCATCCGCCTTGTCCTGATTTTCATCCATGCAGCCGACTGTGGTATGCTCATATCCCTCGCTTCAGTCAGTAGACATGCATTCTCTGAAGCGTTCTATCCTCTTTGTCAGGAAAGAAAATGCAGGTCAGTCCGCTCCTTGATCATATCCCAGCATTCCCACCGCCAAGGGTTAGCATCCGCAATCAAAAAGTCCGTTGAAAAGTACAGATAGACTATCTGTCTGGATTTGATCTTACACTGACCAGATTTATTATTTTGGACAGGCGCATAAAATCTGTCCGTGTGGATCAGTTGATCCGTATCGATGCCCTTCTTGCTGTCCCCTTTATGGATATAGCAATACCTGCATCCTTCGCTATGCCTGTAACAGCCGCGCCACGGGTTCCACATCGCCATGCCTCTATCCCCCGCTCAGTTCTTCATATAGGCAGATTATACGGCAATCCGCCCAAATCCACAAACACAAAAGAAGACCCGGCCGAAGCCGGGTCCAGTATATACTTTCATTCCCCCGATCCTAACGAGGTGCTTTCAAGCATCCAAAGCGCTGAACTATTTTGTCTCAGGGCAAGGCGCGAAAGCGAAGGCGTAGCAGCGCTACGTCGAGCTTTCAGCAACGCCGCTCTGGGGCAAAAGAGTCGGCGCGGCGATGCTTGAAACCGCGGAGTTAGGATCAGTACATCCCGCCCATGCCGCCGCCGGGCGCGGGCGCTGCCGGTTCGGGCTCGGGGATATCGGTCACGAGGCTTTCGGTGGTCAGCATCATGGCCGCCACGCTGGCCGCGTTTTGCAGGGCGCTGCGCGGTACCTTGGTCGGGTCGATGATCCCGCGCTCGATCATGTCAACATACTCATTTTTGAGCGCGTCATAGCCGTAGCCCTTCTTGCCGCTGCGGGCAATGGTATCCACGATGATGCTCCCTTCGATGCCGCCGTTGGCCGCGATCTGACGGATAGGTTCTTCCATGGCGCGCAGGATGATGCTGACGCCTGTCTTGGTGTCGCCCTCTGTTGTGTCAAGCAGGCTGCTCACCTTCTCGACCACGTTCAGCAGAGCCACGCCGCCGCCGGGCACGATGCCTTCTTCAACAGCCGCACGGGTCGCCGCCAGGGCATCCTCGATGCGCATCTTGCGCTCCTTCATTTCCACTTCCGTGGCAGCGCCGACTTGGATGACGGCTACGCCGCCGGCCAGCTTGGCCAGGCGCTCCTGCAGCTTCTCCTTGTCATAATCGCTGGTGGTCTCGACGATCTGGGCCTTGATCTGGTTGATGCGGGCTTCGATGTCTTCCTTGGCGCCGCCGCCTTCAACGATCAGGGTGTTTTCCTTGTCCACACGCACGGTGCGGGCCTGGCCCAGCATATCCACGGTGGTCTCCTTGAGATCCAGGCCCAGCTCCTCGCTGATCACCTGGCCGCCGGTCAGCACCGCAATGTCACGCAGCATCTCCTTGCGTCGGTCGCCAAAGCCGGGGGCCTTGACGGCAACGCAGGTAAAGGTGCCGCGCAGCTTGTTGACCACCAGGGTGGCCAGCGCTTCGCCCTCGACATCCTCGGCGATGATCAGCAGCTTCTTGCCCTGCTGCACCACCTGCTCCAACACAGGCAAAATCTCCTGAATATTGGAAATCTTCTTATCGGTGATGAGGATCATGGGATCATCCAGAACAGCTTCCATCTTATCAGAGTCGGTCACCATATAGGCGGAGGCATAGCCGCGGTCAAACTGCATGCCTTCGACGGTGCTCAGCTCGGTCTTCATGGTCCTGCTCTCTTCCACGGTGATCACGCCGTCATTGCCCACGATGGACATGGCGTCGGAGATCAGAACGCCCACGCTGTCGTCGCCGGCGGAAATAGAGGCGACCTGCGCAATGGCGTTTTTGCCGCTGATGGGGCGGGACAGCTCGGCCAGGGCTTCAACGGCCGCTTCCGTTGCCTGCTCGATGCCGCGCTTCAATACCATGGGGTTTGCGCCCGCCGCCAGGTTTTTGAGGCCCTCGCGGACGATCGCCTGTGCCAGCAGCGTGGCGGTGGTGGTGCCGTCGCCGGCCACATCGTTGGTCTTTGTGGCGACTTCCTTGATCAGCTGCGCGCCCATGTTCTCAAAGGGATCTTCCAGCTCGACTTCCTTGGCGATGGTGACACCGTCGTTGGTGATGGCGGGGGCGCCGTACTTTTTGTCAAGCACCACGTTGCGGCCCTTAGGGCCTAAAGTGATCTTGACGGTATCCGCCAATGTATTCAGGCCTTTTTCAAGAGCCTTGCGGGCATCATCGCCGAACTTAATTTGCTTAGCCATAATAAAAACTCCTTACCTTGAAAATTATTCTACAACCGCCAGAATATCACTCTGACGAACGATGATCAGCTCTTCGCCGTCCACCTTCACTTCGGTGCCGGCATACTTGGAGTAGATCACCTTCTGCCCGACTGAGACGTGCATGGTGATCTCCTTGCCGTCCACATTGCCGCCGGGTCCGACAGCCAGTACTTCGGCCATCTGGGGCTTTTCTTTGGCAGCACCGGTCAGAATGATGCCGCTCTTCGTGGTTTCTTCGCTTTCCACATTTTTGATGACAACACGGTCACCTAAGGGTTTGACTTGCATTGTTCTTCCTCCTCAAGATTGCTCCGGGTCTGTTAGCACTCTTTAGCGTCGAGTGCTAAGCCTGTGCATACTATAGCGCATATTGGGAAAAATGGCAAGGGGGTGAAGCAAAAAGTTTTTACGATAAGCGAGGGAAATTTATCAGCGAAATACCGTCTTGCGCGCTGCGAAGCCTGGCAGAGGATTGCAGCCTTCATTTGTTCTTCTTTCATGCCGGTCAGGCTGCCCGGCCCGCCGGTGTAGGCAGGCGGTCCTGCCTTCACAAAGCTTCGTTCCAATATCTCAATTGCCTCCAAGGCCTCCGGTATCGTATAATTCCCCCATGAACATTACGACCGATTTGCTCCGTTGGTATGACCGCAACAAGCGCTCCTTCTCCTTTCGCGGCACGTGCGACCCTTACCGGATTTGGGTATCGGAGATCATGCTGCAGCAGACACGCACAGAGACGGCGGAGGGCTACTACATACGCTTCATTGAGCAGTTTCCAGATGTGTTTGCGCTGGCCCGGGCGGAAGAAGAGCAGGTCCTCAAGGCCTGGGAAGGGCTGGGCTATTATTCCCGCGCGCGCAATCTGCACAAAACCGCCGGGATCCTGGCGGAGCGGGGCGGACGGTTCCCCGGCACCGCGGCCGAGCTGGAAGCCCTGCCCGGCATTGGCCCCTATACCGCGGCCGCCATCGCCTCCATTGCCTATGACGAGCCCGTCCCCGCCATGGACGGCAACCTCAACCGCGTGCTGAGCCGGCTTTACCTGGTAGAAGAGGACATCAGCATGCCCTCCGTTCGCCGCAGGCTCTATGAGCTGGGCCGGGGTCTGATGCCCGTTCCGAGAGCGGGTGATATGAACCAGGCCCTGATGGACCTGGGGGCCACCGTCTGCCTGCCGGGCACGCCGGACTGCGCCGCCTGCCCCCTGACCGCCAACTGCCGGGCTTACCGGGAGGGGGAACCTGAACTTCTTCCGGTCATGCCGCAGAAAAAACCGCCGAAGGATATTCCCATGGCGGTCATCCTGCTGCGCCATCAGGGCAGGGTATTTGTCACCCGCCGCAGCGAAGCCCTTTTGAACGGTCTCTATGTGTTTTATCTGCTGGAGCACCGCGACAATCCGGCGGATGTTTTAAAGCACCTGAAGTCGCGCGGCATCCGCCCCGAAAACCTGAGCGAGATCGGCCGGGCTCGCCATATCTTTACCCACCGCATCTGGCACATGACCATCTATCTGGCCGATGTGCCGGACGATGCAATGCCCTGCGAGGGCCTGTGGGCAAGCGCGGCCGACATGGATGCTCTGCCCTTCCCAACAGCCATGAGGGCGGCGAAGGACTTGGCAAAGCGATTCCTGTAATGCCTGAGAAAACAACAAAAAACGCGAGAGATACACGAAAGCCCTTCCCGAGGCTTTTCGCGTCTTTCGCGCTTTTCGCGGTTCCTTATCCTTTTACAGCTCCGCCTCCAGCCGCACGCACCTGCCCACGACCTTCAGATCAGCCATATTCACGATCTCACTTTCAAAGGCCTGGTCATATTTCTGCAGCATCACCTGGAAGCGGGGCATCAGCTTCAGCATCCGCAGCAGCTTGCCCTGCGGGGTTTCGATCAGCATCATGGCGTCATCCTGAGGCGATGAGGCCGGCACCACCAGCACCAGATCGTTCTTATGCACGCGAAAACCGCGCATGTCGTCGTCAGGCGCCTTAAAGTAGTAGACCTTGTCCTTGGGGGCGCCCTCGACCTTGCCCTCTGACACGGGCAGCAGCCGGCTGCCCACTTCCTTCATCACGGCATTATAGATCGGTACATGCTGCAGCACGCCCGACAGCGCGTCCAGCCAGATCGACCCGGCCAGACCCTCGCTCTTCCCGTCCCCTTGCCTTTTTTTCGGGCCGTCCTGCTCCTCGAGGGCTTTGACGACGCGCGGCATCGCGCTTTGCAGGTCCACGGTGCTGGCAATATCGTCCAGCGTAAAATCAGCCTCCTGCGGCCGCTCCATGCCCATGATCTTGAGGATGCGCCGCGCCTGATCATCCCGTATGATGCGTGTGCCGGCTTCCACTTCCAGCAGATAACCGACGCTGACGCCGGATTTCTTCGCGACCGTCTTAGGGTCCAGCCCCCGGCGCGCGCGCTCCAGCTTGATCAAATCGCCCAATCTGCTCATATAACAACCTCTCTGTCGAGTTAGTGTTCCACGGGCAGAATAGCATGCACCGCTGTCCGCTGTCAAGAAAGGTTTTAGCACTCTCTTGACAGGAGTGCTAAAAATTGCTTGATTTGCGCTTCACCTGATGATATACTATGAACGATCATTAGCACGGAGGAAATGTATGAGCGAGAAACAAGCAGTCAGACAGGGCAATATCAGCATCGATGCCCAAAACATCATGCCGGTCATCAAGCGCTGGCTATATTCAGACAAGGATATTTTTATCAGGGAGCTGGTCTCAAACGGCGTGGACGCCATCAGCAAGTACAGGATGATGGGCAAGGGCGCGGATGAGGATCTGCGCGTCACCCTGACGGTGGACAAGGAAGCTGGCACCATCGCGTTCAGCGACAACGGCATCGGCATGACAGAGGAAGAGCTGGACCGTTACATCAACCAGGTGGCCTTCTCCAGTGCCGAAGAATTTCTGAAGAACTACACCGGGGGCGATCAGTCCGGCATCATCGGTCACTTTGGCCTGGGCTTTTACTCTGCCTTCATGGCGGCAAGCCGTGTAACCATCGACACCCTCTCCTGGCAGGAAGGGGCAGTACCCGTGCTCTGGGAGAGCGAGGACGGCATGGCCTTCACCATGTCAGAGGGCAGCAGGGAGACCCGCGGCACCACCATCACACTGACGATTTCCGAAGAGGAAAAGGAATTCCTGGACGGCTACCGTACCCGCGAAGTATTGAACCGCTACTGCGGCTATATGTCCGTCCCGATCTATTTTGTTGATGTCGAGGCAGACAAACGCGCCGAAGAAGCCGCAAAGAATGAGGAAAAGAAGGACGACAAAAAGGCCGAAAAGACGGAAAAGCCCGTCCCCGCCCCGATCAACGACACCAATCCCGTCTGGCTCAAGGCCCCCAAGGATGTGACGCCCGAGGAATACAAGGACACCTACCGCAAGCTGTTCAATACCTTTGAAGAGCCGCTGTTCTGGGTGCACCTGAATGTGGACTATCCTTTCAACCTCAAGGGCATCCTCTACTTCCCGCGCATCAAGCGCGACCTGGCCGGGCAGGAGGGTGAGATCAAGCTGTTTAACCGCCAGGTCTTTGTGGCCGACAACATCAAGGAGGTCATCCCCGAGTTCCTGATGCTGCTCAAGGGCGTCATCGACTGCCCGGATCTGCCGCTGAACGTGTCCCGCTCCTTCCTGCAAAACGATGGCTATGTGCGCAAGCTGTCCAGCCACATCACCAAGAAGGTGGCCGACCGGCTGACGGGCCTCTTCAACACCGAGCGGGAGACCTACCAGGGCTACTGGGATGACATTCACCCCTTTATCAAGTACGGCTGCCTGAGGGATCAGAAGTTCTACGACCAGGTGAAGAACAGCCTGCTGCTAAAAACCACGGCAGACGAGTACCTGACCCTGGATGAGTACAAGGCCCGCAACGAGGAAAAGACCCAGAAGAAAGCCTACTACACCACGGACGCCGTCCGCCAGGCCGCCTCCATTGCCCTCTACACCGCCCGGGAGATCGATGTGGCGGTGATGGATACCCTCATCGATATGAACTTCATGAGCTTCATGGAGCAGCAGAGCGGCTTTGAGATGAGCTTTGTCAGGGTGGACAGCGACATCGCCGGCCTGACTGAGGACAGCGAGGAGGGCAAGGAGCTTGACCAGAAGGCCCTGGAGGAGAGCTTCCGCCAGGCGCTGGACATCAAGGACCTGGAGCTGAAGCTGGAGCCCTTTGCCGATGCGGACCTGCCCGCCATGCTCACCGAGGATGAGCAGATGCGCCGCTTCAAGGAGATGAGCCTGGCCTGGGGCCAGGGCTTCCAGATGCCGGACAAGTATACCCTGGTGCTTAACCGCCGGAACCCCGCCATCCAGCGCATCGCCGCCATGGAGGATGGGGACATCAAGCTGCTGATGCAGCAGCAGGTGTACGACCTGGCCAAGATGTCCTCCAGGCCCCTGGAAAAGGATGAGTTGAAGGGCTTCCTGAGCCGCAGCAACAAGCTGCTGGAGATCATGACAGAAAACTGAACAACAGAAAAACAAAGGGCCATGATAGAATGGGGCAACCGCGAAAGGGTTGCCCCTTTTGCAGCGTATGGAAGGAGAACGGCATGCTGGGCGTGATGGTGAACACCCTAGGGATCTTGCTGGGCGGGGCGCTGGGCCTGGCGCTGAAGGCAGGCATTCCCCCCAGCATCTCCGGGGCGGTGATGGGGGCCGTGGGCCTGAGCACCATCTACCTGGGGATTTCAGGCGCCTTGGAGGGCATGGATGCCATCGGCGCCATCCTGGCCCTGGTGCTGGGCGCTGCCATAGGCACCGCCCTTGATATCGATGGCGCCCTGACGCGCCTGGGCCACAGGCTGGAGAAGCAGCTCAGCAGGAAGGGTACCGGCACTAACCTTGCCCAGGGCTTTGTGGCGGCCAGCCTGCTGTTCTGTGTGGGCTCCATGGCCATCGTGGGCTCGCTGAATGCGGGCCTGAAGGGCGACCACAGCATGCTGCTGGCCAAGTCGGTGCTGGATACCATATCAGCCGCCATGCTGGCGGGCCACCCTGGGCGCAGGGGTACTGCTGTCCGCCCTGCCGGTGCTGCTCTACCAGGGCGCCATCGTACTGCTGGCCGGCCTCATCAGCCCCCTGATGAGCCCCCTGGCCATTGCCCAGATGGGCTGCGTGGGGGGCATCTTGATCATGGCGCTGGGCTTTAACCTGCTGAAAATCAGCAGCATCAAGGTGGCTGATCTGCTGCCAGGCATCCTGCTGGCCCCCTTCATCAGCCTGCTGACCAGCCTGATCCCGTGATTCGCCGCCACATTCCCTGGATGAACCTGGGCCTGATTGCGGACAGCGGCCAGTGCTTTCGCATGCAGCAGCAGGGCCACCAGGCCTGGGAGCTGATTGCCCACGGCCGGCTGCTGACCATCACCCGGGAAGCCGGGGACATCTACTGCTTTGATTGCAGCCAGGCTGACTTTGACGGCATCTGGCACCACTATTTTGACCTGGACAGGGACTATGAGCAGCTGCTGACCAGCATCCCCGGGGAGGATCACTTCCTGCAGGCAGCCGCCCAGCAGGGCAGGGGCCTTCGGATCCTTAGGCAGGAGCCCTTTGAAACCATCATCAGCTTCATCATCAGCCAGCGCAAGACCATCCCCGCCATACGCCGGGCGGTGGCCCTGCTGGCCCAGCGCTTTGGCAGCCAGATAGCCCCTGGCCGCTACGCCTTTCCCCAGGCCGCTCAGCTGGCGGCGCAGCCCCTGGAGGCCCTCCAGGCCTGCGGCCTTGGCTACCGCAGCCCCTATGTGCTGCATACCGCCCGCCTCATTGCTGCCGGCCAGCCCGCCCTGGATACCCTTGCTTGCCTGGATGACCAGAGCCTGATGGCGGCCCTATGCCAGCTGCCCGGCGTGGGCAAAAAGGTGGCGGGCTGCGCCATGCTGTTTGCCTTTGCCCGATTGGATGCCTTCCCCCGTGATGTGTGGATCAACCGGGTTATTGCAGAGGTGTATGGCGGCCACTTTCCCCTGGACCCTTTTGTGGGCCATGGGGGCTTTATCCAGCAGCTGATGTTCTGCTATGGCCGCAGCCCAGAATACCGGAAACTGCAGGAACAGAAGGGGTAAATGGCCAAATAGCGGCTGACGCAGCCAGGCGGCGAATCCGCCCCACAGCCAGCGCTGGTATGCCCATAGCCCCTCTATTCCCTTGATGGGCAAATACTTCCCAATGAAATATTAGGACCTTACTCTTGCATATTCCGGCCTGAAGGGATAGTATACCTGTACCATATCAATAGGGAGGAATCCATCACATGAAGAAAACGCTTGCTATTGTCCTGGCGCTCATGATGCTCATCCCGGTAATCGCCCTGGGCGAGAATATCAAGGGTGAGATTATCATCGGCGTCTACGAGCCTGCCAGCGGTGCCTCAGGCCCCGGCGGCAAGCAGGAGACCCTGGGCATCCAGTATGCCCATTCC
>CAZVUU010000080.1:0-10684 GCA_964630465.1 uncultured Christensenella sp. | reverse complement strand
GATCACTTCATCTGTCTCCTTCATGCCCTCCCGGGCGACACGGGCGACTTTTCGGATGGTTTCATCCGCATCCCGGCCCGAGAGGCCCTGGGTCCGGGGCAGGGAACGGCCGCGGCGGACCATCTCGATGGCCAACAGGGCGTTTTCGACCGATACGGCTATTTTGGACGCGCAGGAAGCTTTAGCCCCGTCGCAGAGAATGCCTCCGGAGGTCAGCAGGGTGGCGGCGATGATGTCGCCCATCTGCTCCTCACCGAAGCCCTGCAAGTAAGCCAGCCCCGCTCCCGAGGCCGCGGCGGCGCTGACCACGCCGCAAAAAGCGGACATCTTGCCGATCAGCCGCTTGATGTATATCGCTGTCAGGTTGGCGAGGACGAGCGCTCGCCGCAGCTCTTGCCGGGATACATCATGTTCCTGCGCGTAAACGATCAGCGGCAGGGAGATCGTCATGCCCTGGTTGCCGCTGCCGGAGTTGATCACCACCGGCATGGCAGAGCCGGCCATGCGGGCATCGGAACCCGCGGCGGCATAGGCACGCAGCCTGGTCTTTTGATCAGCCGGATAGCTTTCCATCAGGGTTTTTCCGACTCGAGCCCCGTACTCTCCCTGCAATCCTTCTTGGGCGATGGCCAGGTTACAGCTGATCTGCGCGTCAAGCAGCTCCACCAGGTCGAGCTCGGCTTCAAGCGTTACTTGCCGACTAAATCGCAGGATGTCAGTAAAGCCATAATCCGCACCATATTGCCCTTTGGAATCCTCTCCCGTGATATCCAGCAGCAGCTCACCATCTTTTCTCTGGCGGACAAAGCGGTTGTGCGCGCCGGATATTATCGCTTCAGCTTCTGATCCGCCCGCATTCAGAAGCACTGAAATATATAGATTATCCACACCCCGCTTGTGAGATAGCTTCACCCGGCCCGCGTCGATAAAAGCATGAGCCTGCGCCAGATGTTCTGCCGTAACGGATTCCAGCACCTCCAGCCCCCTGCCCGCGTCGCCGCCGAAACAGCCCAGGGCCGCAGCCACCTCTATGCCCGCTCCGCCCTGCGCCTTGGGTACGGTGACGCCCATGGCGTTCTTGATCACGTTGCCGCTGCAGCTGACTGACATGGTTTCAGGTGCCCGGCCCAGCAACTCGCGCGCCTTGGCCGCGCACAGCGCGATGGCAATGGGCTCGGTGCAGCCCATGGCGTGCAGCAGTTCTTCTCTTAATACCCGGCGAAAATCTGTCATATGTCCCCTCCGCTATCCGGCCCGAGGATCTACACCCGGATCCCTTCATCCTGCATGGACATCCCTTTGTACCGGTCCAGTATATCGGCAACCTCTCCCTTCAGATACTCCTCGGTCTGCAAGGCTGCGCAGCCGATGAAGCTTTCGGGCCGCAGCGCTTGTTCAAGCGCCTGTTCATTCAGCTGAAAGGCAGGATCGGCCGCGATGCGGCGCAGCAGATCGTTTTCCCTGCCCTCCAGCTTTACCCTGGCCGCCGCGGCCTGCGAATGGATACGGATACGTTCGTGCAGAGCCTGACGGTCGCCCCCCCGCTTGACGGCATCCATCAGAATGTTCTCCGTCGCCATGAAGGGGAGCTCCTCCCTGAGGTGACGGTCCATCATCTTGGGGTAGACCACCAGGCCGGAGGCCACGTTGTGATAGAGGCGTAGCAGCCCATCGGCCGCCAAAAAACCTTCCGCCAGCGCCAGGCGGCGGTTGGCGCTGTCATCCAGCGTCCTTTCAAGCCATTGTTCCGCCGCCGTCATCGCGCCGTTTTGCTGGTTGGCGATCAGAAAGCGCGCCAGGGCGGCCATGCGCTCGCTTCGCATGGGGTTGCGCTTGTAGGCCATGGCGGATGAGCCGATCTGGTCCTTTTCAAAGGGCTCCTCCACCTCTTTTAAATGCGCCAGCAGCCGGATGTCGTTTGAAAACTTGTGGGCGCTCTGGGCGATCTGGGCCAGGATCATCTGCGCCCGGCTGTCCACCTTGCGCGAATAGGTCTGCCCCGACACCGCGACAGCCTGCTCAAAGCCCATTTTTTCAGCGATCATCCGGTCAAGCTGTTTGACTTTGTCATAGTCGCCGTCAAACAGCTCCAGGAAGGAGGCCTGCGTGCCCGTTGTACCCTTAGAGCCCAGAGGCCGCAGGTCGCGCAGAAAATCCTCCACCAGGCTGATATCATACAGCACATCCTGTAGCCAGAGCGTGGCCCGTTTGCCTACCGTGACCGGCTGGGCTGCCTGAAAATGCGTGAAGCCGAGCGTCGGCAGACTCTTGTATTCATCGGCAAACCGGTGCAAAGCCCGGGCCGTTGCCACCAAACGGCTCAGGATCAGCCTCATGGCCTCCCTGATGATCAGGATATCGGCATTATCGCCCACATAGCAGCTGGTCGCGCCCAGGTGGATGATGGGCCTGGCCAGAGGGCAGGCATCGCCGAAGGCATGCACATGGGCCATCACATCATGGCGCAGCTGCAGCTCATAGCGCGCGGCGGCCTCATAGTCTATCTCATCGGCAAACTGCTCCATCTGCGCGATCTGTTCATCAGAAATTTCCAGGCCCAGCGCCTGCTGCGCCTGCGCCAGATAGATCCACAGCTTCCGCCAGAGGCGAAACTTGTGATCATCCGAAAAAACTGCCTGCATCTCAAGGCTTGAGTAGCGCTGGGAAAAGGGGGAAACATACCGGCTGTGCCCGCTCATGATGGTACCTCTCAATATCTGTTGATGCCTCATTTTATCATAAATCAGGGTTTCCCGCGCCCCTTTTATATAACTGTTCCACAGAATACCTTGATTTTAAGGAAGATTTTTTCATGTTTTTGACAAAAAACCCTTGACAAGCGCCATTCATTCACGGTATAAGTACTTAAACGATTAAGAGCTCCTTTAACCAGGAAAAGCGGGTGAAGGCAGGATGATTACACTAAAAGACGTTGCCGCTCGCTGCGGTTATTCTACCGCAGCGGTCAGCAAGGCCCTCAACGGACGAAGCGACATCAACAAAGCAACCGCCCGATACATCCGGGAGGTTGCCCGCGATATGGGCTATATTCCCAACACGGCCGCCCGCACGCTGATCACCAACTCTTCCATGTCTATCGGACTCTTATTTTACCTAAGATCGGCCACCATCTGGGAGCACGAGTATTTCGCCTCCATCGCGTCCAGCATCCAGGAAGTGATGGAAAAAGAAGGCTATGACATTTCCCCCGTCAACATCGCCCGCAAAAGTGTCGTGGGCAGCTGCGCGGACTACTGCCGACACCGCAATTATGACGGCGCGGTGGTGATGAGCGCCGATAACGAAGCCCGCGAACTGACGGAATTTGTCGCCTCTTCGCAAAGCCTGCCGATGGTCATGATCGACGCCTGGCTGCCCGGCCGCAGCGCCGTGATCAGCGACAACTATACGGGAACCCGCGATCTGGTCTTCTACGCGCATAAAAAAGGACACCGGCGCATCGCCTTCATTTACGGCGAGAAAAACACCTCCGTCACCCAGTCGCGCATCAAAGGCTTTCTGGATGCCTGCCGCGACCTCTACCTGCCTGTTTCGGAACGATACCTGAAAAGCGCGGGATACCGTGATGTCGACAAGACCGCGCAGGCCTTCACCGGCCTGATGTCTCTGCCCGAGCCGCCCAGCTGTATCCTCTGCCCCGATGACTACGCGGCGCTGGGCGCCTACAACCGGGCGCGGGAGATGGGCCTGTCGATTCCGGAGGATATCAGCCTGATGGGCTATGACGGCATCCCGCTCGCCCATGCTTTGAGCCCAAACCTCACCACCCTCAGGCAGGACAGCCCGGCCATCGGCCGGCAGGCCGCCCAGATGCTGCTGGACCTCATCAAGGAGGCGCGGATACCCTGCCGCCAGGTCTACCTGCCCGGCTCCATCATCAAGGGTGGGTCGGTCAGCCGCCTCCCCCTGGGTGCTTGAGCGCTCGATTCAAGCCCATTAACCTGAACCTTGGCAAGGCCTTCCTTGCTCTGGATATACCGGCAACAGCCGGAAAAAACAAACAGGAGGATTCTCTTATGCGGAAACTAGTTGCACTGTTGCTCGCCTCGATGCTGCTTCTCTCGGTCTTCAGCTTCGCGGCGGCGGACGAAAAGGTCACCTTGCGCGTCTGGTCATTCACCCCTGAACTCCGTGACATGATCGACAAGTACTTTGCGCCGGCACACCCGAACATCACGATCGATTACACGCTGTACCCGACCGACGGCAGTGAGTATCGCAACAAGCTCGATACGATCCTGGCAACCGACCCGACCGGCGGCGAAGCCCCGGATGTCTTTGCGCTGGAAGCGGCTTTTGTTAAGTATTACGTCAACAGCGATGCCACGGCCTCCATGGCCGATGTAGGCTTCGCGCCCGAAGACTATGCCACCTCCATCCCCGCGATGGTTCAGATCGGCACCGACAGCCGCAACGGCGAAGTAAAGGGCCTGGCATGGCAGTCGACCCCCGGTGCCCTCTTCTATCGCGCCTCCCTGGCCGAGAAGTACCTGGGCGTCACCTCCCCCGAAGAGTTCCAGGAACTGGTCTCCGACTGGGATACCTTCATGGAAACAGCGGAAGAGCTGAACGAGGCCTCCGAAGGCGCGGTCAAAATGTTCAACTCGATCGGTGACATCTGGAACGCCTATCAGTACAGCCGTGCCGAAGGCTGGGTTGTCGACGGCAAGCTGAACATCGACCCCGTGCTCTATGACTACCTTGACCTGTGCAAGCTGGCTGAAGAAGACGGCCTGTACAATATGGGCTCCGCCTGGGGCGAAACCTGGTTTGCCGGCATGAAGTCCGACATCACCCTGACCTATCTGCTGCCCACCTGGGGCCTGCACTATGTGCTGAAGCCCAACAGCGGCAACTACGACGAGGATACGGATAGCATGCTGGAAGACGCCGAAGGCACCTGGGGCGACTGGCGTATAGTCGACGGCCCCGTCGGCTACTCTTGGGGCGGCACCTGGCTGGGCGTCAGCTCCTATAAGTTTGCCCAGGCCGATGACGCCAAGAAGGCAGCCGTCAAGGAATTCATCCGCTTCTTTACCTTGGATGAAGACTTCCTCTATAACTACGCCAAGGACAGCGGCGACTTTATGAGCAACAACACCGTAGTTGAAAAAATTATTGCCGAAGGCGGTATGCCCAACCCCTTCCTGGGTGGGCAGGATCACTACGCAGCCTTTGCTGCTGCCGCAAACCTGGCCAACGGCAAGATCATGACCGAATATGACGACGCCATCAACACCTACTGGAGCGACAACGTGACCACGCCCTATATCAAGGGTGAAAAGGACCTTGACACCGCCATCGCGGACTTCAAGGCCGCTGTTGCCGCCGGCTTTACAAACATCATCGTCGAATAACCGACGGACACGCTCAACTGCCCTCCTCCTTGCAAACGCTGGAGGAGGGCCCTTCCCCATTATCAGACGCAGAAAGAAAGGTGTGTGCCATGGAAAAGCCAGCCAGCGGACACCCCCGAAAAAGGCGCAGAGGGCTGAGCAAGGTCAACTACAGCCGCTACGGCTACCTGTTTGTCGCGCCTTTCATCATCGTTTTTTTGATCTTTCAGCTGTATCCGATCTTCTTCACCTTCCGCACCTCGCTGTCCGATGCCATCGGCTGGCAGAAGATCAACAGCAGCATCATCATCGGCCTTGATAACTTCAAAATGTACTTCAACTCCTCAAGCCCCATCTTCAGGGATTTCTGGAGTTCCTTCGGCAATACGCTGATCATCTGGATCGCCAACTTCATCCCTCAGATACTGATGGCGCTGCTGCTGGCGAGCTGGTTTACCGATTCCCGCATGCGCCTTCGCTTTGCCGGCGGCTTCAAGATGCTGATCTTCATGCCCAACATCATCACGGCGGCGACCATTGCCGTGCTGTTTTATTCCATCTTCAGCTATCCCATCGCCCCGGCCAACTCCCTGCTGCAGCAGCTGGGCCTGCTCAATACTCCCTTCGAGTTTTTCCGCAGCACACCCGCCAGCCGCAGCATCATCAGCTTTGTGCAGTGGTGGATGTGGTACGGCAATACCATGATCATCATGATCGCGGGCATCCTCGGGATCAACCCCTCCCTGTTTGAAGCGGGGCTGGTGGATGGCTGTTCCAGCCGCCAGACTTTTTACCGCATCACGCTGCCGCTGATCAAGCCGATCCTTTTATACAACCTGGTCACCAGCATGATCGGCGGACTGCAAATGTTTGATATCCCGCATCTGCTGACGGAGGGAAACCCCAACAAGACCACCAACACCGTCGCCCGCTTCATCTACAGCCAGGCATTTTCGGGCTCGCGCAACTTCAACTACGCCAGCGCGGCCTCCGTCATCATGTTCATATTCATTGTCATCGCGAGCCTCATGCTCTTTTGGCTGATGCGCGACAGGGATGAGGGCAGGGCTTTGAGGAGGAGGGCGAAATGAAACGAGCAAGATGGCTTCTGATTGCCGGCCTCCTGCTGGCCTCTCTGGCTTTGATGCTGCTGCCGGTGGCAGAGTTTCCGGATGACGCGCTGGGGTCGGTGCAGGCCAACATTGATAAGTTCACCAATCGCGTGGCCGAATACCAGGCCACTTACGACCGCTATGTCAGCCAGGGCGATCCTCAGGACAAGCTGGATAAGCAGCAGGCCAAGATAGACAAGGCGCAGGATACGCTCAATGAGCACCTGGCGGAAGCTGCGGCGCTGCAAAGCGGCGAAGCCGGCAGCGGGCTGAGCTATGCCCTTTTGCCGGGCAAGCTTCCCGAGGTGATCGAGTTTGACCAGGTGCGCATCAACGAATCAAAAATATATCAGCCAAAGGTATCCCAGTACCACCTGACGGTTTATCTGGCCGTGGGGCTGCTCGCCGCTGCGCTGATCACCCATTTGCTGGGGCGCGGGCAGCTGGTCAGCCGGTTTTATACCTTCTCCGGTCTGCTGAACCTGGCAGGCATCCTGGTGATGGGCTACGCCCTGCTGCGCTTGCGTGCCTTCCCCGTCAAAACGCCCTACGGCGACCCGCGCATCAACAGCCTGGCCTGGCTGTTTCTGATCCTGCCCGCGGCCGCCTTGCTGATCAACGCCTCCGGGGTGCGCAACACCAAGCGCACCATGATCTATGTGCTGTGCATCGCGCTGAGCGCCTTGAGCATCCTCCCTTTCTGGCTGATGATCGTCAACGCGACGCGCTCCACCTACCAGATCCAGCAGGGCGTTTCATTGATTCCCGGCAGTAACTTTGTCAAAAACCTGAACATCCTGACGGGCAAAGACTTCGATATCATGGTGGGCTTCAGAAACAGCGCCGTCATCGCCTTCGGGTCCACCTTCCTGAGCGTCTATTTTTCCGCGCTGACAGCCTACGGCCTGTCAGTGTACACATTCCGGGGCAGCAAGTTCCTCTACAGCTTTATTCTGGCCATCATCATGATTCCCGGGCAGGTGACCGCCACGGGCTTTTACATGTTCATGTACAAGCTGAATCTGGTCAACAGCTTCATCCCCTTGATCATCCCGGCGATCGCGGCGCCCGGCACCGTCTTTTTCCTCAAGCAGTACCTGTCCGCCAACCTCCAGATCTCGCTGGTGGAGTCTTCGCGCATCGACGGCTCGGGTGAGTTCCGCACCTTCAACATGATCGTCATGCCGATCATGATGCCGGCTTTGGCCACCATGGGCATCATGGCGGTGATCGGCTCTTGGAACAACTACATCACTCCCCTGATGCTGCTGAGCAACCCTACCATGAAAACACTGCCCATGATGGTCAAGGAGCTGCGCGGCGACATCTACCGCACGGAGTACGGCTCTATCTACGTGGGGCTGACACTGACTGCCCTGCCTCTGATGGCCGTGTATTTCGCGCTGAGCAAGTACATCATCGCGGGCGTGGCGGTAGGCGGGGTCAAGGAGTAGATCCTGCCCTCCGGCCTGGTACAACGGAATAAAGAAACAAGGCTATCAAAAAACCTCTGATGCATGAGGGGCCGCGATGATCGCGGCCCCTCATGCATCAGTCCTTTTTATACCTCGACGCTCATGCCGTCCCAGGCTGTAAGGATGCCGTGGGGTTCAAAGGCCTTCTCCAGATCCTCATGCATCATCTGCCCGTTGTGCGAGAAATGGGTGGCCACAAAGCGCGTGGACTCATCCGCGCAGTTCATCCGGATCAGCCGCTCCTTTACCTCGATCACATTGGGCACGCCCATATGGTTGTTCCTCCGGTCAAAGCGCCCGGTGGTGCAGTCAAGGCTGACCAGGGACAGCTTCTTCCCCTCCAGAAATTCCCAGGTCGTTTCGGGAAAGATGCCCGTATCATTGCCGTAAAGCAGCGCCCGGCCGTCCTTTTCCGCCAGGTAGATATAGCAGTGCTCGCTCTTGTCGTGGTTGGCCTGCATTGCCGTAACCGTGTAGCCCGCGATCAGAACGGGAACAAAGGCATCGATCTCCCGGCAAGTGATTTTGCCGGGCAGCAGCTTGCCCTCACCCGCAGGCTCGCCAAAGCAATCCGCCATCCGGCGCACCATTGCGTCGCTGCCGTAGAGAGTAAGGGTATCGGTCACCTCGTTCGCGAAGCCCTCCGAGCGATAGATCAGCTCCTTGGGGTAAAAATGATCCTCATGAGTATGGGTGATCAGGATGTGGCGGATGTTTGGCATATCCAGCCCATCCCGCAGCATATGCAAATACGTATCCGGCCCCAGATCGAATAAGATCGTATCGTCCAGCAGCGCCTGCGAACGGGTGCGGATATTCTTCCCGCCCAGCTCCTTCGCTTTTTTGCAGTATTCACAGTGGCAAAAGATCCCCGGCCATCCCTCCGCGGCAGCTGTCCCGAAATATGTCAGTTTCATAACCTACCTCCTTTGAGGTATTATGATTCAAGTTAGGCGAATGTCAACCGTAAACAGCAATTTTACTCAGCCGGATACCGGACGCGGTGCCTTCTGCCCTCTGATCTGCCTTGACAGCTGCCCGGCTTTTCACTATGCTATATCCATCACAACAAGGGAGAAGCGCAGATGTACATGACCCTCAGGTAATCGTCACACAGCCGAAGGCTTGGCCCCCACGGGGCTGCTTTGGCGCGATTTGGAGGGACATATATGCCGGGCATTTTCATAGAGCGTCTTTCATTTACCTATCCGGGCAGTCACACGCCCGTTTTCAGCGATCTTTCTTTCAGCATGGATACTTCCTGGCGGCTGGGGCTGGTGGGGCGCAACGGACGGGGAAAGACCACATTGCTGCGCCTGTTGGCAGGCGAGCTGCAGGGCCGGGGCCTCATCGAGACGACGGTACAATTTGACAGCTTCCCCTTTGCTGCGGACACCGGCGGCACGGCCCTGCATTGCCTGAGGGAGGCCGTCGCGCCCTTTGAGCGCTGGGAGAGGGAGATGGAGCGCCTGCTGCTTGAGGGCAGTGAAGAAAGCATCGACCGCTGGGGCGAGATCGAGCAGCGGTACAGCGCGCAAGACGGCTATATCATCGACAGCCTGATTGAGCGAGAGACCGATAAAATGGGCATCAGGGCCGATCAGCTCGGCCAGCCCTTCCTCAGCTTTTCCCCCGGCGAGCGCACTAGGCTCTTGCTCTGTGCGCTGTTTTTGCGCAAAAACCGCTTCCTGCTGATCGATGAGCCGACCAATCACCTGGATATGCGTGGGCGTGACGCGGCGGCGGAATACCTTGCCACAAAGCCGGGCTTTTTGCTGGTGAGCCACGACCGCAGCTTTCTGGATCGCTCGGTCGACCACATCATGGCGCTTCAAAAGAACAGCATACGCATTGAACAGGGCAATTATTCAAGCTACCGTCAAAACAAAACGGCACAAGATGAATTTGAGCTTGAACAAAACCGCAGGCTTAAGAAGGACATCCGCCGGCTGACCGCATCCGCTCGGGAAAAAGCTGCCTGGAGCGACAAGGTGGAGGCCTCAAAGATCGGCAGCCACGTGGGCGACCGCGGTTATGTCGGCCACATGGCCGCCAAGATGATGCAGCGTTCGATCAATATCCAGCACCGCATCCGGCGCAGCATCGAGGAAAAGGAAGCGCTTCTGAAGGAGATCGAGCAGGCCGATGCCCTCAGCCTGCATCCCTTGAAGCACCCCGCCCGGGTGCTGGCCGGCACGCTTGACCTCAGCTTTCATTATCCGGGCGGGCCTGACATCATATCGGGCCTCAGCCTGCGGATCATGCAGGGCGAACGCGTCGCCGTATCGGGGCACAACGGCACGGGCAAATCCACGCTGCTGAAGCTGCTGCGGGGAGATCTGCAGCCGACGGGCGGCAGCATATCAAGGCCGGGCGACCTCATCATCTCCACCCTGCCCCAGGAGGCGGGACACGCGCGCGGCACGCCCTTTGAGCTGGCCGAGCGCGAGGGCCTGGTGACGGACTATTTCCTGGCCTTGCTGCGAAAGCTCGGCTTTCCCCGCGAGAGCTTCATCCGCGACGCACAGGGCTTTTCCATGGGCCAGCAAAAGAAGCTGTTGCTGGCTGCCTCTATGGCAAAGCCCGCCCACCTCTATCTGTGGGACGAGCCGCTCAACTACATCGATCTGGAAAGCCGCGAGCAGATCGAGGAAATGCTGGCCGCAACCAGTGCCACCCTGGTCTTCGTGGAGCATGACAGGCGGTTTGTGGAAAGGACAGCGACAAGGATCCTGAAGAT
>CAZVUU010000079.1:0-10773 GCA_964630465.1 uncultured Christensenella sp. | reverse complement strand
CTCGCCCTTGTCAAGCGATCCGCGCAGCACGGGCAGCGCCGCGCGCGCCGCGGGAAAGCCGCTTGCCGCCTCGCCCCTGGCACCCAAAGCGCCAAAGCGCCGCCGTACATGGCCGCCGTGGCTGCCGTCGGGCACATCCGCCAGGGCGGGCGCCGCGATCCGGGCGGCCAGCTCGCACAGCGCGTCACTGTCTGCCCCTTCACCCAAAATACCCGAGGCCGCGCAGAGGATGCCCAGCGAAAAGATCAGCCCTTTGTGCGTGTTGGCGCCCTTTGCCGCCCGCCGCATCGCTTCCTCGGCCTCAAGTCCCGGAGGCCTCAGGCTGTTCAGGAGCTCCTCCGGCGGGCAGATGCTGTCCCGCCCGATCCCGGCGCAGCGCAGAAAATAGGGCGCCAGCACCGCCGCGCTGTCAAGGAAGCTGTAATAGTCCATGTCCCGGTGCGCGCCAGGCCCCTCCCTGTCCACCAGGCCGGGCTTTGGGGTGACGCTTACCTCCCAGAGCAGGCTGCGCAGCGCATGCTCTGCCACGCGCTGCGGCCACTGCGCGGCATTCAAGACCGGCCGCAGCAGCTTGTCAAAGGCCGCCCCGGTCTCCTCTTCGCCGTGCTTTCTGCCCGCGATGCAGGCGGCGGCAGGGCGCGCGCCGCACACAATACAGGCCCGGACCGGCAGGCCGATATCCTGCCGCGAAAGGGGGCGCGCCTGCGCGTCCATCAGGTCGATGTCAAGCAGCCCGCCGCCCGGCTCCTCTTCCTCATAGCGTATGCACAAACGTTTGGCGGCATGGGCATCCGCCGCCGCGTAATGACGGGCCGGGCCTTCCGCATCCATCGTCATCATCAGACATTCAAGCGGCGTATTTTCCCTGTCAAACAGGCGCTCAAGCCCCAGGCAAAGCAGCTCAAAGGCCGCATGATAGTCTCTTTCCCGCCGCAGGCGGCTGGGGGCGCGCAGCGTCACGCTGATCAAGGGGCGGCCAAGGCCCTGTACCAGGCCCAGCCTGGTCTGCCAGCGCAGCTCACGGGCCAGTAGCACAGGGCTGTCCATCGGCTGTGTCCTCCTGTGTGATTGCCTGAAAATTGTAGCACGCAGCCTGTGGATAAGCAAGCGGCCACATTTGCCGCCCACGGTCCTGCGTGGTAGAATGCCTTATTGATATGTAATGAAAGAAGGGCTGAGGCATGGACAGGGACTTTTTCGTCATCGATCTGGAGTTTACGCAATACACCAGACCGACAGGCAGACCGAGAGCCTTTTTCTCAGAGATCATCGAGATCGGCGCCGTCAGGCTGGACGCCGCGACGCGCGAGATAACCGGCGAGATACAGAATTTCGTCAATCCTCAGTTTTTTCCGAAACAAGCCGCCGAAAGCATGGCCTTTTGCATGATCACGGAGGAGGACATGAAGTCGGCCATCGGCTTCGCCGAGATGATCGACAAAATCAAGGCCCTCTACACCCCCGAAAAAAGCTATTTCGTCACCTGGGGCGAGGCCGATTATCAGGTGATCGAAGAGGGCTGCCGCCGGCACAAGCTGGATCAACCCATCCTGCCGGGCGATTGCCTGGACCTGGCGGCTGCCTACAAGCTGCTCAAAGGAGAACGGCGGACGACGGGCCTCAAGCAGGCCGCCCGGGAGCTGGGCGTGGACGCGGATGGCCTGTGGCACACCGCCCACGCCGACGCGCTCAACACGGCAAAAGTCCTTCTGAAGCTGATGGAAGGCGGCTGGGCGCCCGAGCATTATCTTGAAAAAACACAAAAGACAACAGGAGAATGATGACATGATTGACCGCAAAGCCGCCCTTTCCCTGGTAAAGAAATACAACAAGGAGCCTTTTCACCTGCGCCACGCGCTGACGGTGGAGCGGATGATGCGCTGGTACGCCGCCGAAGAGGGCTTTGCCGACGAGCAGGACTTCTGGGGCCTGGTCGGTCTGCTGCACGATATCGATTTCGAATTATGGCCCGAAGAGCACTGCAAAAAGTCGCCCGAGCTGCTGGCCGAGATCAGCGCGCCCGACAGCATGGTGCGCGCGGTCTGTTCTCACGGCTGGGGTACCCGGCCGGACCTGCCCCGGCCCGAACACCATATGGAAAAGGTGCTCTTTGCCGCTGATGAGCTGACCGGACTGATCTACGCCGCCAGCCTGATGCGCCCCTCAAAATCCACAAAGGACATGGGCCTGAAAAGCCTTAAAAAGAAATACAAGGACAAATCCTTCGCGGCGGGCTGCTCCCGGGAGATCATCGCATCCGGTGCCGATATGCTCGGCTGGCCGCTTGATACCCTGCTTGAAAAGACCCTGAAGGCCATGCAGGCCGGTGAGGATGAGATCGAGGCGGAATACGCCAAAGCCCTGGACGGGGCTGTATAGGCAGCATCCGCCCGCCGGGCATTCATATCACTCCGATGCCTTCATCTCACCTGATGATATTCCTCTGTGATCGCGTCGATCGCGCATTTTGCCCAAACAGCCGATTCGGAGGACGGGTCATTCCCCGCGTATGTGATCAGCGCCTTCCAGAGGCTCCAGCCCCGCGCGCGGCCGATCAGGGCGGCGTCGGCATCCAGCTGCGAAAAGAACAGGCCGCGGCTTTTATTGTCCAGAAAATCCCAGGCGATGGCCAGGTCGCAGGCTGGGTCTCCCGTGCCCATCGCGCCAAAATCGATGACGCCGCACAGCCTTCCGCCCTTGACCAGCAGGTTGCCCACGGCAATATCCCCATGGATCCACCGGGGCGGCCTTTCCCAAGCAGAAGAAAGAGCCAGGGCCCATATCTGTGACAGGAGAGCCTTGTCGTACACACCGGCGAGGCAGTCAATGGCTGCCTTCGTCTCGGCATCATAGACCGATAGATTGCCGCCTCGGTAAAAATTATGTCTCCCCGCAGGGATGCCACTGCCGGCATCGATGGCCTGAAGCTCCCCGAGAAGGGAGGCCAGGTCTTCCGCAAACTCATTGAGGCTCGCAATATTTTCCCTCGTCACCGTGCTGCCTTCAAGCCAGGCGTTGACCGACCAGGGGAAGGGATATGCTTTTACGGGCATCCCCTTCGCGAGCGGCCGTGTGATGGGCAGTGAGATCTTCTCCGCCAGCATCGGCAGCCAGGTCATTTCTTTTTCCACGGCAGCGGCATAGCGTTTGTGGCCGGGCAGCCTGACGGCCATGTCATCGCCAAGGCGAAAAGTCCGGTTGTCATGGCCGCCTTTTTCGACCGGCCTGAGGGGAAGGGCCGACCACTGCGGAAACTGGCTGTCGATCAGCTCCCGGACCAGATCTATGGTTATTTCCGCCACTTTACATCAGCTCCGCTATCCAGTCTTCGCCCTGCCGGTGATAGTAAAACTCGCTGAGGTCCTCGCGGGTCATCACTTCCACCATCTTGTCAAAATCGGGGGTCTGGGGATAGTTGCCCAGACGCGACAGGGGCAGCCAGAATACCTCCCCCTCCTCGGATGACCGCAGCTCGCCCTCAAACTGATCCGTCCTGTACAGCAGCACGATGTAGCGTCCGGTCGACTCCGTGGAAAACTGCTTGATGCCGCACAGACGGGGCTGCCTGATGGTCAGCCCCGTTTCTTCATAGACCTCCCGGATCACCGATACCGCAAAGGGTTCGCCCTTTTCCACATGCCCGCCGGGAAAGGCCAGGCCAGGCCAGCCGGGATCGGCCCGGTTGATCACCAGCACACGGTCTCCGTCCTGCACCATGCACATGTTGGTGAAGACGGCGGTTTCAGTCTTTTCCATCAGCCCTCAAGCACCCGCAGGTCATCGCCCGACTTGATATAACCTTCCTTCAATACCTTGCAGAAAATGCCTTCGCGCGGCATCACGCAGTCGCCCGCGGCCTGTCGGATGGCGCAGCCGTGGTGGCATTCCTTGCCGATCTGGGTGACTTCCATCAGCGCCTCGCCCACCTGCAGCTGCGTGCCCACGGGCAGCTCGTGCAGAATGATGCCCTCAGTCAGTATGTTCTCGGCAAATGCCCCGTGCTCCAGCAAAAAGTCGATGTTCTGCTGCAGTTTATCCACGCTTTCGCGGCCCAGCAGACTGATCTGCCTGTGCCAGGTACCCGCGTGGGCGTCGCCCTCGATGCCGTGCCCGGGCCTGACAAATACACTGTCCATCTCCTTTTTCTGGGTGCCCTTTTCCTCGCTGATGCAAACCGCCAATACCTTCGCCATGTCAGTGTCCCCCTCCTTGAATCATTTTCATTGCGTGTTTCAATACCGGCAGCACCGCCGCCAGGCATTCCCCGGCCGCTTTTTCGCTGCCGGGCAGGTTGATGATCAGGCAATTCCCCCGCAAGCCCGCCGTAGCCCTGGACAGCATGCCCATCGGCGTGACGCGCATGCTCTCGGCCCGCATGGCCTCCGGAATGCCGGGCACGGCCCGGTCGATCACAGCCTCGGTGGCCTCGGGCGTGTTATCCCTTCCTGAAAAGCCCGTGCCGCCCGTGGTGAGGATCAGGTTCACGCCCAATCCGTCCGCGCAGGCGATCAGCTCTTTCTTGATCTCCTCCGGCTCATCGGACACGATGGCGCTGTGCTTGACCTGCCAGCCCTCACCCTCCAGCATCCCGCGGACCGCGGGCCCGCTGGTATCCGTCCGCTCGCCCCGGCTGCCCTTATCGCTCACCGTGATCACGGCGGCCAGATAGGGGAGTGCTGAATGCTGAATGCTGAATGCTGAATTCGTAGTTGTTTCGTCCCTTTTTTCCTTGCTCATGGTTCCCGTCCCTTATTTTGCATTCCGCATTCCGCATTTTGCATTCTTTTATAGTGTCCCGATTTGCCGCCGATCTTTTCCTCCAGGCGGATGTCACCGATCACCATGTCCTTTTGTACGGCCTTGCACATATCGTAGATCGTCAGCGCCGCGGCGCTTACGGCGGTCAGGGCCTCCATCTCCACACCCGTCATCCCCAGGCAGGAGGCGGTGGCGCGGATCTTCACCATGTGGCTCTCTTCTTCCAGCTCAAAGTCAATATCCACCTTCGTCAGCGCCACCTGATGGCACATGGGGATCAGCTCCCAGGTGCGCTTGGCCGCCATGACGCCCGCGATCTGGGCCGTGCCCAGCACATCGCCCTTTTTCATGCCGCCCGAACGGATCATGGCAAAGGTATGGGCGTTCACCTGTACGGTTCCGGTAGCGACGGCGGTGCGCCTGGTTTCGGACTTTTCGCCGATATCCACCATCATGGCTCGCCCGGCTTTGTTAAAATGCGTAAAATCATCCATGTTCATTCGATTATCCTCCGATCCTATTCATGGAGCGGCCCGCGCGGCTGGGGGCTTCGGCTGACATCTCCCTGTTTTCGGCGGGCTTGTGCCGGATGGCCGCTTCAAAGGCCGCCTGCAGCGCATCGCCTCGCAGGCCCCGCACGGGGATCTCGCTGTCCGAGTGCAGGCAGGGCTTCAGCATGCCGTCCGCCGTCAGGCGCAGGCGGTTGCAGCTGCCGCAGAAGTGATGGCTGACGGGCTTGATGAAGCCCACCGTGCCCCTGGCGCCCGGCAGACGCCAGCTCTGCGCAACGCCGTCGCTTTCATCCAGGCTTATGAGCCCCGGCATCATCGCGATGGCTTCTTCGGCGGGCAGGTAGCCCTCCGGCCAGAAGCGGCAGCCCTCGCCGATGGGCATCAGCTCGATGAAGCGGACATGCACATCCTCTTCCATGCTCAGCCCGGCCAGGTCCATCAGCTCGTCATCGTTGAAGCCCTTGATCAGCACGGCATTGATCTTGATGGGGAAGAGCCCGGCGACCCCGGCCGCCTCGATGCCTGCCAGGGCATCCGAAAGTCGGCCCACCCGCGTGATGCGGCGGTATTTTTCTTCATTCAGCGTATCCAGGCTGATATTGACCCGGCGCAGGCCCGCCCTCTTCAGCTCATACACCATGCCGGGCAGCAGGATGCCATTGGTCGTCAGCACCAGCTCATCGATACCGGGGATGGCGCCGATCTTTTCGCAAAGCGACACGATGCCCTGCCGCACCAGCGGCTCTCCGCCCGTCAGACGCACCTTGTTGATGCCGCGGCGCGCGGCGGCGCGGACAATCTCTATGATCTCCTCATTGCTGAGCACGCCCTCGTGCGTCTTGTCTTCGACACCCGCCTGAGGCATGCAATACTCGCAGCGCAGGTTGCAGCGGTCGGTCACCGAGACGCGCAGATAGCGGATCTCCCGCCCATAGTTATCTCTCATAGGCCGCCCACCAGCCAGGCCGTGATCTCTGCCCCCGCCTTTTGGGGCGACGATCCCTCCGGGATCAGGCCGATCAGGTTGCAGCCCTTCATCGAGCGCAGCACCCCGTTGCCCTGCCCCTCATGCGGAACCAGACGGGCCGTGCCGTCCGACAGGTCCAGCGCGCCGCGCACCAGGCGGGGCTTGGGGCTGGCTTTTTTAATGCCGTGCGCCAGCTTCACCGGGATAGCAGGATTGCGCGGGTCACGGTGCCCGCACAGCTTTTTCAGGCAGGGCTGCGCCAGCACATAAAAGGCGATCAGAGAGGAGGCCGGATTGCCCGACAGGCAGAACACGGGCTTCTCCCCTTTCATGCCGATGGCGCAGGTGCCGCCGGGCTTCATGCTGACATTGCGCACCAGCATACCGACCCCGGCGGCTTCCGCGGCGGAGGCAGTATAGTCATAATCTCCCACCGACACACCGCCGGTGGTCAGCAGCAGGTCGCAGTCTTCAAGCCCCTTTTTCACAGCCTCCGCGATCCCCTCCGGGCTGTCGGCTCGGGTGCCGATGAAGCGCACCGACAGGCCAAGCCCCGCACAGGCAGCCCCCAGAGAATAGCGGTTGGAGTCGTGTATCTTGCCGTCGCCGATCGGCTCCGTCCGCCCTGCCAACTCGCTGCCGGTGGACAGTATGCCCGCTACAGGCCGGACAAAGACCTTCACGCGGCTCAACCCCTGGGCCGCCAGCATGCCCGAGACGGCGGCGTCTATCAGCTCACCCTTTGCGATGATGACGTCGCCCGCCAGGACATCCTCCCCCGCGGGGATCACATCCCGCCCGGGGCTTGACGGCTCAAATATGCTGACGGCCTCCTCCGTGAACTCGGTGGTCTCGAACTTCACCACGGTGTCCGCTCCGGCGGGCACGGGCGCGCCGGTCATCAGCTTGACCGCTTCGCCGGGGCCAATCCCTTCCCCTGCCGGGCTGCCCGCCGCGATCTCGCGGACGACGCGCAGCGTGACGGGGCTGTTTCTGCCTGCCCCCTCGACATCCCGCGCCGCAAAAGCATAGCCATCGTAGGGCGAGCGGGCAAAGGGCGGTATGCTCATATGAGCCCTGACATCTTCAAAGGCGACCCGGCCCCGGGCCTCACACAGATCGATTTCCTCGCCCGCCGCGGGGATCATCCGGGGCAGCAGAGCCTCCAGCGCCTCAGAGATGCTGATCAGTTCTCGCAATCTTATCCTCCTTGAAAAACAACGTGTTATTTTAGTATCAGAATGTCCTTCTCGTCAATGCAGACATTCAGGATCTCCTGCCCGGCCAGATCAGCCTTGGCTTCCCGGGGCAGCTCCATGCGGATAAAGGAATAATCCCCCTCTTCCCGGGCATTCAAGGGCCGCAGCATTACGGCGGTGGAAAACAATTCTTCCGTCACCCGCATGACGCGGCAAGGGATGCCCTTGCCGGATCCTTCCGAGCAGGGCCTGACATAATGCGCGCGCACGCCGATGTAACGGATATCCTCCGGCACGGGCTTGTCCGTCCCCAGCTCGCATCCCCAGTCAAGGGCAAGCACGCGGCGCTCGCCGGCCCTGCGGGCGCGCGAATAGTTCTTGCAGCCCGACAGCAGCGCCGAGGACAAGGTATCGGGCGATAAAAACAGCTGCCGCGCGGCCCTGGGCGGCTCGGACCTGCCCGCGTCGACCACGCACACCCGCTCACACATGCGGAAAACCTCGTCCCGGTTATGCGACACAAACAGCGCGGGCAGGCCGAAGCGCTTGAGCGTATCAGTTAGCTCCATCTCGATCTGCCACTTGAGGTAGCTGTCCAGCGCCGAGAAAGGCTCGTCCAGCAGCAGGATGTCGGGCTCGCTGGCAAAGATCCTGGCCAGGGCCACGCGCTGCTGCTGCCCGCCCGATAATTGATGGGGGTACTTGTCCGCCAGCCCTTCCAGGTAGAGGGCGCCGATCTTCTCCTCCGCCGCGGCCCGCCGCCGGGCACGGGCGCCCCGCACGGCGATCTCGATGTTTTCCCGCGCGGTCATATTGGGGAAGAGGGCATAGTTTTGAAACAGGTAGCCGATCCTGCGCTCGCGCGGGCTGAGGTTGATACCCTTGTCCGAATCAAACAGCGCCTTGCCGTTGATGACGATTCGCCCCGAATCCGGCGTCACGATACCGGCAATGCACTTGAGCGTCATGCTCTTGCCGCTGCCGGAAGCGCCGAGCAGGGCCATGGTGCCGCCCGTGAAGTCAAAGCGGACATCCAGCGCAAAGGGGCCGAGGCGCTTTTTGATATCGACCGTCAGCTCCATCAGCCCTTCACCTCCCGCTTCCTGCGGCTCTGCCTGCCCGTCAGCCGGTTCATCAAGAACATCGTGACCAGCGAGATCCCCATGATGACGGCCACCCACAGCTTGGCCCGGTCGCGGTTGTTGCCCGCGACTGCAGAGGCGATCGCCAGGGACATCGTCTGCGTTTTGCCGGGGATATTCCCCGCCAGCATGCTGGTGGCCCCGTACTCGCCCAGGGCGCGAGCAAAGGCCAGGATGGCCCCGGAGGCAATGCCCGGCCAGCAGTTGGGCAGCATGATCCGCCAGAAGATCTTCGTCTCACTCAGCCCCAGGGTGCGCCCGGCATGCACCAGGTTTTCATCCAGCTGCTCAAAAGCGCCCCGCGCCGCCCGGTACATCAGCGGAAAGGATACGACGGCGGCCGCGATGACGGCCCCCTGCATGGTGAAGACGACGGAAGCTCCGATCTCGGCCAGAAAGCCGCCCAAAAGGCCGTTTTTGCCGAAGATCAGCAGCAGGAAAAAGCCCACGACCGTCGGCGGCAGGACCATCGGCAGGGTGAGAATGCCGTCGATCAGGTTCTGACAGCGCTTCATCCTGCCCACACGGTGCGCCGCATAGACGCCCAGCAGAAAGGTGATCACGCTGGCCGGAATGGCTACCTGAAAGGAGATATACAGCGGGCTGAGGTTCAATACTAATTCTCCCGATCTATGATCATTCCGCCATTGTAAACCCGGCCGCTATGAAAAGCTCCCGGGCAGTGTCACCGCTGAGGTAGTCAAGGAAGGCCTGCGCCGCTTCAGCGTTGGTGGTGCTTTCAACCACAGCCGCGGGGTAGATCACGGGCGCGTGACTCCCCTCGGGGGCCTCCGCCACGATCTTCACCCCATCGGTGGAGGCAGCATCCGTCGCATAGACAATGCCGCAGTCCACGTCGCCTGATTCGACCCAGGCGAGCACCGCGCGGACATTCTGGCCCAGGTTGGCCTTCTGCCTGACGGCGTCCCAGCTGCCCAGATGCTCATAGATGGCCTGGGTGTATTGGCCGACGGGCACGCTTTCCTCGCCGATGGCCGCCATCCTGACCAGATCCGTCGCCACGTCTTCAAAGTTATCAATGGCCAGGCTACTTCCTGCGGGCAAGATCAGCACCACCTTGTTGACCAGCAGGTCCACGCGGCTTTTCGCCTTGATCAGGTCGCCCTCTTCCAAGGCATTCATCTGCTTTTGCGCGGCGGAAACAAACACATCGGCGGGCGCGCCGGCCTCGATCTGGGCCTGCAGGGTGCCTGACGAGTCAAACACGAAGGTGATCTCCACATGAGGCGCCGTTTCCTTGTAGCTTTCTCCGATCTCAGCCATCACATCGGTCAGGCTTGCAGCGGCCAGCACGTAGAGCTCCACAGGTTTCTCCTCTGCCTTCGGGGCTGTCATCGTCAAGGGGGCGATCATCATCACCAGGACCAGGGCCCACAGGGTCAGCCGTTTCATACATTTTCCTCCCATATAATTTAAAAGCGGCCTCTATCGCCCCAAGGCGCTGCCGAACGAACAGACGGGAAAAACGCACTGCGGGCAATTCAGGCACAGCCCGCCGTCGCCGAGGGAAGCGATGTCTTCTTTCTTTACCTCGACCCCCGCGAAGATCAGCGGCAAAAACACATCCAGGCTGGTCACCTTCGAGTGAAGCGACGCTCCCGGCACGCCGACGATGGCGGTATTCCCGTGATAGGCCAGCATGAGCATGTTGCCCGGCTGCATCGGCACACCCTGCGTCACCAGGCGCGCGCCGCTGCCTCTGATGGCAGTCGGGGTCAGGTCATCCGGGTCGACGGACATGCCGCCCGTCATCAGTATCAGCTCGGCACCCCTGTCAAGATAAGCCTCGATGGCATCCGCCAGTCGCGGCAGCTCGTCCGGGCACCTGGTCACGCCGATGATCTCAGCCCCGTATGCGGGCAGCTTGGCGCGCAGCACCGGCTCAAAGCGGTCCTGTATGCGGCCCTCATATACTTCATTTCCGGTGATGATCACGGCGGTCTTCAGCGGCCGGTAGGGCAGCACGCTGAGCACCGGGGCATGTTCCCTGGCGATGGCGACGGCCCTGTCCACCGTAGCCTGGCCGGTCACCAGGGGCACGATACGCGCCCCGGCCAGCTTGTCCCCCGCCTTGACGGCGGTGTTGCCCGCCCTGCAGGCCACGGTATAGTCACCCACGCTGCTGATGGCCCGCAGCGCCCGCTTATCCATCAAAAACAGGCCGTCACATTGAG
>CAZVUU010000078.1:0-10960 GCA_964630465.1 uncultured Christensenella sp. | reverse complement strand
CAAAAGGCAGGACTGTTCTGTGCCGGGTGGATATCAACCAGCCGGTGGACAGGCAGACCGGGCAGCTCAAGAGCACGGCCCGCATCGAGGCCTGCCTGCCGACGCTGGAGGAGCTGTCCTTAAAGGGCGCCAAGCTCGTTTTGCTGGCCCACCAGGGCAGCGACATCGAGTATGAGAACTTCTATACCACCAGGCCGCACAGCCTGGTGCTGTCCCGGCTGCTGGGCCGGGAAGTCCGCTTTGTGGACGATGTATGCGGCCCTGCCGCCCGCGATGCCATCGCCGGCCTTCAGCCCGGCGAGATCCTGCTGCTTGACAACGTGCGCTTCTGCTCGGAGGAGCAGACGCTGTTTGAGCTGAAGCTGCGCCTGAGCCACGAGCAGCAGGCACAGACCGAGGTGGTGCGCAAACTGGCTCCCCTGGCTGATTTGTATGTCTGCGACGCCTTTGCCGCCGCTCACCGGGACCAGCCGACCTTGTGCGGCTTTCAGCAGCTGCTGCCCAGCGCCATGGGCAGGCTGTTTGAAAAGGAATACTGCGTGATCTCAGAGCTGATGGAGGCCCCCGAGCGTCCCTGCGTGTTCGTGCTGGGCGGCGCCAAGATAGCGGACGCCTTTGCCATGCTTGAGACGGTGCTGTCAAACAGCTCGGCGGACAGCGTATTGACCGGCGGCCTGGTGGGCAACATCATGCTGGCGGCTAAAGGGGAAAAGATCGGCCGGGGCAGCATGGAGTTCATTAAAAAATCAAACTATTTTGAGTTTATAGATAAGGCAAAGCCTTTGTTGGCCGCCTATGCCGACCGGATCATCCTGCCGGAAGACCTGGCCTGGCTTGAAGACGGCAGCCGCAGGGAAGCCGCCGTCGGCGCGGTGCCCGAACAGGCCGCCGTCCTGGACATCGGCCGGAAGACCGCGGAGCGCTACGCGGCCCTCATCAAAGCGGCCAAAACAGTCTTTATCAACGGCCCCATGGGCGTCTTTGAAAAACCCGGGACGGAGCTTGGCACAAGGACGGTGTGGGAGGCCCTGGGTGATACCGAGGCCTTTACCGTGCTGGGCGGCGGCGACAGCCTGACGGCCACCAGAAAATATGAGCTCAACGACAGGATCGGGTATCTATGTACGGGAGGCGGCGCGCTGATCCGCTTCCTGACGGGAGAGGAGCTGCCTGTCGTCAAGGCGCTGCGCGGCGCCGCGAAAGCCTTTCCCATGGGAGAAAAATCATGATCAGACTAAGCTACGGCTTTGGTACGGGCAGTCAGGAAGTGGAGCTGCCCGAAAGCAGCTTGCTGGGGGAGCTGGGCTCAAACCCCATGCCGGCCGGCCTGACAGGGACGGCTGAGGTGGAGCGCGCCATCCGGGAGCCCATCGGGGCTCCGATGCTGCGGGATATCGTCAAGCCCGGTGAGAAGATCGCTGTGATCACCAGCGATATCACCAGGCCCATGCCGACGGCGCTTGTGATGCCGCCGCTGCTGGACGAGCTCTATTCGGCCGGGGTGAAGCCTGAGGACATTACCCTCGTCTTCGCCCTTGGCAGCCACCGCCCGCATACTCCCGAAGAGATGGAGAAGCTGGCGGGCGAGCGGGCATACCGAGAGATCCGCTGCCTTGACTCCGATGTGGATGACTGCCTGCATTACGGCTATACACGGCGCGGCACGCCTGTAGATATCAGCCGCGTGGTGGCGGAGGCTGACAGACGCATCTGCCTGAGCAACATCGAATACCACTATTTCGCGGGCTATTCCGGCGGCGGCAAGGCCCTGATGCCGGGCGTATCGACGAGGGAAGCGATCCAGAAGAATCACTCCCTGATGGTCGACCCCGACGCTTGCGCCGGCAAGATGGACGGCAACCCCATCCGCGAGGACATCGAGGAGGCGGCGGCCATGGTGGGCTGCGACTGGATCCTCAACGTGGTGCTGGATGAGCACAAACAGATCATCCGCGCCGTGGCGGGCGATATGAGAGAGGCCCATCGCGCGGGCTGCGATTTCCTGGACCGGCTCTACCTCAAGCCGCTTGAAAGCCGAGCGGACATCGTGCTGGTCAGCCAGGGCGGCGCCCCCAAGGACCTCAACCTCTACCAGACCCAGAAGGCGCTGGACAATGCCAAGCACGCGGTCAAAAAAGGCGGCATCATCATCCTCATCGGTTCCTGCAAGGAAGGGCTGGGTGAAGGGGTATTTGAAGAGTGGATGACCACCATGCCCTCACCCCGCTCGATGATCGAGCGCATCCGGGACAATTTCAAGCTGGGCGGGCACAAGGCGGCGGCCATCGCGATGGTGCTGGAAAATGCCGATATCTACCTGGTCAGCGAGATGCCCGACGCGCTGGTCGAGCGCATGTTTTTAAAGCCCTTCCCCACGGCACAGGCTGCGCTGGACGCTGCCTTTGAAAAGCTCGGCCCGGATGCCACGGTGCTGTCCATGCCCTACGGCGGGTCGACCCTGCCCAGGGTAAAAGAATAAGCAAGGAGTTTTTGTCTATGAAAACGGAAGAACTGGCCCTGTCCATCCGCATTGGTGTAGTGGAGCAGATCAAGGCCAGAGGATTTGGCCATATCGGCGGGTCGCTCAGCGTATGCGATCTGCTGGCCGTGCTCTACGGCGAGGTGATGCGCTATCGTCCGGATGACCCCAAATGGCCGGACAGGGACAAGCTGGTCTGCTCCAAGGGGCATGCGGGCCCCGCTGTCTACGCGGCTCTGGGTCTCAAAGGCTTTTTCCCTTATGAGGAGATCCTGACCTTAAACCAGCCCGGTACCAACTTTCCCAGCCACTGCGACCGCAACAAGACGCCCGGCGTCGACATGACCACGGGCTCCCTCGGGCAGGGGACTTCCCTTGCCGTGGGCATGGCGCTGGGTGACAAGCTCAAAGGGCGGGACAGCAAGATCTACCTGATCGTCGGCGACGGCGAGCTGGACGAGGGCCAGGTATGGGAGGCCGCGATGTTCTCCTCCGCCAAGAAGCTCAGCAACCTTTATTGGTTCATCGACTACAACAAAAAGCAGCTGGACGGCCCGGTGGAATGGGTCATGCCCACACTGGATATCCGAAAAAAGTTTGAGGCCTTCGGCTTCCATGCCCAGTTTGTCCCCGGCAACGATGTCAAGGCCATCCGCGAAGCGATCGACCGCTGCGCCGATGTGACGGACCGCCCCCATGCCATTGTGCTGGATACCATCAAGGGCGAGGGCGTCAAGGAGGTCATGGAAACGGAGTACAACCACAGCATGAGCCCCTCGGCCGAGACCTCCGAGCGCTGGCTGAATGAGCTGCGCGGCCGGCTTGAGGCGATGAAAGGAGGCGTCACGGCATGAGCTTGATCTATACGGGAGAAATGGACCCCAGAACCATGAAGGACATCATCGGGAGCACTGTGATCGACCTGCTGGAGACCGACCCCGATATCATCTACCTGGACGCCGACCTGATGAGCACCATTGCGACAACCGAGTATGCCAAGACCCACCCGGAGCGGGCTGTTCAGTGCGGCATCTCCGAGGCCAACATGATGGGCGTAGCCGGCGGCCTGGCCGCCTCGGGCTTTAAACCCATCGCTCATACCTTCGGGCCCTTCGCTTCCAGGCGCTGCTTTGATCAGGTATTTTTGTCAGCAGGCTACGCTAAAAACGATATCACCGTCATCGGGACGGATCCGGGCATCTGCGCGGCCTTCAACGGCGGCACCCACATGCCCTTTGAAGACATGGCGCTCTACCGCGCGATACCGACCGCGACGGTCATGGATATTTCCGACGGCACGATGCTGGAAGCCGTGATCCGCATGGCGGGGGACAGGCCGGGCGTCAAGTTCCTGCGCGTGGGGCGCAAGCCCGTGCCGGCCATCTACGGGCCGGATAGCAAGTTTGAGATCGGCAAGGCCATCCCGCTTCGCGAGGGCAAGGATGTCACCATTGTCGCCAGCGGCATCATGGTGGCGGAGGCCCTGAGCGCTGCCCGCATGCTTGCTGATGAGGGCATCGAGGTATCCGTGATCGATATGTTCACGGTCAAGCCGCTGGACACCGAGACGCTTCTGGCCTATGCGAAAAGGACGGGGGCCGTCGTCACCGCTGAAAATCACAACCGCGTGGGCGGCCTCTATGCCGCCGTATCAGAGTCCCTGGCGGCCCATCTGCCGCTGCCGGTTGAATATGTGGCGGTGGAAGACAGCTACGGCCAGGTCGGCCCGCAGGACTATCTGCGCGAGGCCTATCGCCTGACCGACGAGCACATCGTCGAAAAGGTCAAGAAGGTCCTGAAGCGCAAGGAAGGCTGAGGCCCGGGGCTATTGCCCGCCAAACAGATCGCCGTCGATCGAGATGATCTCATCGATGGCGATCTTTGTTTTGTCTTCCATCACCACGGCGCGCCCGTATTCATCGACCCTCCTGACCCGCCCTGTGAGGCTTGCATATGAACCGCCGGGCTTTCGGGGATCGGGTACAAAATAGGCGATGCACACCCGGGGCCACTCATTTTGTCTGTCCATGATGATGTTGAGCCTCTCGTTGAGCAGCTCTTTGGCGCAGTCATCCGGTTCGACGCGCTTATCCGTCAGCCGCGCAGTCTCAGCGACAGCAGCTTCAAAGCCGGTCAGGGCGGCAAAGGGGGCGAACTGCGCCGCCCGGTTGCCCGGCGGCATGCGGGCGCGTGTCACAGAAACGGGGCGCGGCAGATCGATCATGTCTTCGTATTTGAGGCTCCGCGGCTTCTTCATGCCCTGTGACCCCCGATCTGCCGGTTGCGTTCCAGGGTCGTCGCCCCTTCACGGAGGTTCATGCCTTTAAAGACGGCGTTTCGGCCGATTTTCTTGCGTATGCCCAGCACGGCCTCCTGCATCTTTTCTTCGCGCGCCATTCGGGCCGCTTTCTCCTTCTCCTGCCGCTTTTCTGCCGCGTAATCTGTAAAAAAATCCAGCTGCTTTGCCGACGGCTCTGACCGGACGTCTGCCCGGCTGACCACATGCCCGGCCGCGACATTGACGCGCTTGACCAATAGCTCAGGGTCCGCGATGCGGTCAAACAGCGCCGTAACGGCTTCCAGCATCAGCTTGGTGGAGGAAGTGTGCGCCGGCAGGTTGGCCGTGCCGTGCGCGTGGCGGGGGATAGAGCGCCCGTAGTGATCTTTGACAGCCTGTTTTTCGTAAGCTTTTTTCAACAGAGGGTCCTTGAGATTGTCTGCGTCATAGCCCAGGGTGAGCACCAGCTGGCCGCAGACCATCTGTTTTTCTGCCAGGTCCAAAGAGAGCAGCTCCGTCATCTCGCGTACGATCAGCCTGGCCCGATCAAAGGGGTAGGCGCTGTGCAGCACCTGCCCGCTGGCGATGCTCTTGCTGGCGGGTGTATAGGCCTTGATATCGGCCATCGTGCAGGGCTCCCAGCCCCAGGCATGGTCGATCAGCAGCTCTGCGTTGACGCCAAACAGCTTGTACAGCAGGTCTTCGTTGAGATGATCACGCGCGCCTCCCAGGGAGCAACGGGCAATATCTCCCATGGTGAACATGCCCCGTTCCTCCAGCTTCGTGGCGTAGCCCCGCCCGACGCGCCAGAAGTCTGTCAGCGGGCGGTGATCCCACAGGGCCCGGCGGTAGCCTTTCTCGTCCAGCTCGGCAACGCGGATGCCGTTTTGATCAGGCGCAATATGCTTGGCCAGGATATCCATGGCCACCTTGGAGAGGTAGAGGTTGCTGCCGATGCCCGCGGTGGCCGTGATGCCCACCGTCTGCAGAACGTCAAGGATCATCCGCGAGGCCAGTTCCCGGGCACTCAGGCGGTACAGGGGCAGATAGCGGGTCGCGTCGATCATCACCTCGTCGATGGAGTAGACGTGGATGTCCTCGGGCGCGATATATTTGAGATAGACATTGTACACGCGCGTGCTGTACTCGATATAGCGCGCCATCCTGGGCCTGGCTACCATATAGTCCAGCGCCAGCCCGGGGGAGGCCTCAAGCTCCGCAAAGCTCTGTGACTTTCCGGTAAAAACGCGCCCCGGCGCCTTGGCCAGGCGCGCGGCGTTGATCTCCCGCGCCTTTTGCACCACCTCAAACAGACGCGGCCTGCCGGGGATGCCATAGGCCTTCAGCGAGGGGGAAACGGCCAGGCATATGGTTTTCTCGCTGCGGCTGATGTCCGCGACGACCAGGTTGGTATCCAGCGGATCAAGCCCCCGGTCGCTGCATTCGACGGAGGCATAGAAGGATTTTAAATCGATGGAGATATATGCCCTGTTCTGCATGGGATTCGCGCATCTGCCTTTCTCTGCTTATAAGAACATATGTTCGTATATAATATAAGGGGAAGGCCTCAGCCTGTCAAGGGGCTCCGGTATGATATCAGCCGCTTTGAGTTTCAGCCGCAATGAGCGATAAAAAAACAGGACCGGAATCCTTCTTCCAGTCCTGCGCTTTCCTGCGGTCATAGGCCTTGCTGCTCTTCGGCGCTCTGGTGACGGGGTTGACCCCATACCATGTGCCGCGCTTCAGCCTGTCTATCTGCCGCTGTTTTTTCTTGCTGAGCTTGTCGTAGCTGATGTGCTTGTTTTTCATATCATTTCCTTTCAGGCGGCATCGCTGTTATCCGGGCGTAACGGCGCAATATCTCCCTGCGAAATACAGGAAACACCGTATAACACAGGTCAGGGATGACGGCTGCCTTATCGCAAAGGCGAAAAGGCTTTGCCGCAACCCCTGTCTGTGCCGTCTATATAATCAGCTTATCCGCAGCAATCTTTCAGGAAAGCCGCCAGCTGTTCCTCGCTTACGCCCACGCCCTCAACCGCGTCCAGGCGTTTGTCCCCGCAGATAAAGGAGGGCACCGCCCATATCTTGTTGGCCTCATAGGCATAGGAATTCGCCTGTGCAAGCGCCTCTTCGTATCTGCCATCCGTCAGCGCGGCTGCAAAAGCCTCCGGATCAATGCCCAGCGGCTTGACCGCCCGGGCCAGCGCCTGCGGATCGTCAACCTGCCGGCGCTCATTGAAGTACATATCAAAGACGCGCTCATTGTACAGGGCAAGGTCGATGCCGTGATCGCGCGCGAAAAACGCGCCCATCACCGCCAGATCGGCATAAGGTTTGTGTTCGGGCTCCAGCACCTTCGGGTGTGCCTCAACAGGCAGCCATACGATATCGGCCTGCGGGTAATCCGCCGCCAGCCGCGAAAAACTATCCAGACCGCGCAGGCAGTACGGGCAGGTATGGTCATAGAAAACTTCAATCTTGTTCATTTGTTTTTCCTCAACCTCCTGATGTTTTCCGGATGATTATACCCATATCACGTGTACTGCAGTTCTCCGTCCCCAATATTATCCGCCGGACCGGATGAGGCGAGGGCATCGGATGCCCGAAAAACAGGGATCAAGCTGACAACTTCCCTGCTTCGACATTACTGTGCAGATAATTCAAACCGATGAAACAATGCAGATTGACAGCCGGACAGGCTTATGGTTTAATCATTTAAACCAAAGAACCGTTAGGAGGGGTGTCATGAAAAATTTGAAGGAATTGAAAAATGAGTTTCTTGAGATCAGTGATTTTCTGGTCGCCCTGGGTGACCCCAAGCGGCAGGCAATCATTGTGCGGATGCTCGAAGAAACAAGCTGCCAGGGCTTGCAGGTCAGCGACCTGACAGAGGTGACGGGCCTGTCCCGGCCCGCAGTATCACACCAGCTGAAAGTCCTGAAGGACGCCGGCCTGGTGGATTATAAAAGTGAGGGCACCAGGAATTTTTATTATCTGAAGCACGAAACGGCGCAGATTGAAAAACTGCAAAAACTGCTGAATGAGGTCCTGCTGATCATGAAGCGATATGAGCAGTGAGCGCAGTACTTATGGGTCATCATACAAAACGTAGGAGTTGACATCATGGATTTATTTGAGGCCATCGGCCAGAGAAAATCATGCCGGGCTTATACCGGGCAAGCTTTCGGCAAGGAAGAGCTGGATCATATCATGAAGGCCATTGACAGCTTTGAGCCGCTCTATCCCGGCCTGTCCCTGGATTATCGCTTTGCCGCGCACACGAAAGGCCTGTTTCGGGTCGAGGCGCCGCATTACCTGATTATAAGCGGCAGAGGAAAAGAAGGAGAGGATGAAAATGCCGGGTTCATAGGCCAGCAGCTCGTCCTGTGGCTTGACCTTCACGGGATAGGCAGCGTCTGGCTTGGCAAGACGAGGGATCTCTCGCAAAATCGGGAGGGCAGGGACATCATCACCATTGCCTTCGGCCGGCCGGAGGGAGACATCCGCCGCAGCGCGTCGGAGTTCAAGCGCAAACCCATCGCCGACATCACCAACGCCCCGGAGGACCCGCGTATCCGCGCCGTGCACCTGGCACCGTCGGGATTGAACCTTCAGCCCTGGTTTTTTGAAAAGGAGGGAGACAAGGTGCTGGTTTACAAACAAACGCTGAAGCCTCCGCTGTCTCTGGCCTATACAAAAACAGGGGTGGATATGGGCATAGCGCTCTGCCACTATGCCGTGGCGAGCAGGTACTTAGGCATGCCCTTTGCTTTCGAGAGAAAAACAGCGAAAAAGAACAAAAAGGGCTACCGATTGATTGGTGTGCTGGGCTGAGTAGCGGGTGTCCATTCTTTCATTGATGTTTGATGATTAAGCTGCGAGGCTGACAGGTCATGGTGAGCAACAGCCAAGACCTTTATCTGCCTCTAAGATCAGATGAACACAAAACAATAATCCGCAACTTTTGAGGCGTTTTTGACAGGGCTCGAACCTGAGGTTTCATCGATGTGAACAGTGTGTTCTACCGACTGAGCTATGCGATCTTGCTAGTGGTATTTCGGCACTTTCTACCCCCAGGTTCTGGAAAAGTAGTATAAAATATCGAAAAATTAAACCAGAATCTGACTATTAATATGAAGATATACACCATTATTCCCGAAGATAAGGGCAGAACAAGCGACCACGAAAATTGATAAATAACTGCTCAGGATTATGCCTGTTTGTTTAGCGAAGTCTTTAAGATGGGCAGGGCACCGCGCAGATACCGGACATCCCTCTGAAGCCAAGAAGAAAAGGAACGGCTAATCTGACCATTCCTTTTGACTCGGTTTCATATGCAGCTTTCGCCGCAGCGAAGTTTTGCTATTCTCCCTTCGCACTGTCCGCATCGTCCCCGCCCTTGGCGGCTGACTGAGGCAGCATATCCTCCGCCGTGCTGGGTTCCTTAGGGTGGGCGGCCTTTTCCGCCTCGATTTCTTCGCGCAGGCCGATGGCTACCGGGTGCTCCAGGCCAAAGGCGCCGGAGGGCATCATGAAGACGGTGCCGCTGCCCGGGCCGTCCAGCTCCAGCTGCTCATAGAGGGCCGCGGCGATGCCCTGGCTGATCCGGGTGTCCGTCAGCCAGAAGATGATCTCCTTTTCCTTCTGGATCTCCAGACTGAAGACCTTCATGTCATGTCCGTTGGAGCCGCGGCCGTGCAAAATGGTGCCGCCGCCGGCGCCGGCCGCGCGGGCGATATCCACCGCCTGCTGGGACAGGCCGCGGTTGACGATGGCCACCACGCAGTCATACAGCTCGATGTCGCCCTGGGGCAGTTGGGCCTGTGCCATGCCGTTTTGCACCTCCTCGCGGAGCTTCTCCCGGGATTTACGCTGGAAAACCGCGCCCACGATCATCAGCGAGAGCACCGGCGCCATGGCCACCATGGCGATGACGCCGAAGCCGTCCACCAGCACGTTGGCGCTGGGCACCATGGCCGCCGCGCCCTGGGCGAAGGCCAGCACGAAGGTAGCCGTCATCGGACCGGATGCCACGCCGCCCGCGTCATAGGCGATGCCCACGAAGACCGGGTCCGAGCGGAAGGACAGCAGCACGCCGATGGCAAAGCCGGGCAGCAGGAAGTGCCAGAGCTTCAGCGCGGGGATCATGATGCGCAGCATGGACAGCATCACCGCCAGCGCCACGCCGATGGACAGGGTGATCTTGATGATACGCCCGGGGATGCGTCCGCCGGTGGTTTCCTCGATCTGCTGACCCAGCACGATGACGGCCGGCTCCACCAGCACCACGATCATGCCGATGAAAAAGCCGACAACGGGCAGCAGCCAGATATGCCTGGAGGCGATGGACCGGCCGATAAGCTGGCCCATATCCAGAAAGCCGGAGTACACGCCGGTCAAAAACAGCGTCAGGCCGATCAGTGTATAGACCAGGCCCTTGATAATGCGGGACAGCTCGCGCCGGGGCGCTTTGAAGTGGATGAAGTTCAGAAAAAAGAAAAAGGCGGTGAGCGGCAGCAGCGCCGTCAGAGAGCCCAGGAGCTCCTGAGGCAGGTAGCGCAGCAGGGGCCCCAGCACGCCGCCCTGCTGCACGGCAAAGACCGCCGCCTCGCCCTGGATGTTTTTCTGCCCGGTGATGATGCTCATGAGCATCAGGGCGTACATGGGGCCGGCGCTCATCACGCCTACCATGCCGAAGGCATCCTCCTCGGAGGTCTTGCCGCCCTTGATGCGAGACAATCCGGCGGACAGCGCCAGGATAAAAGGGGTGGTCAGCGCGCCGGTGGTGGCGCCGGATGAGTCAAAGGAGATGGCCAGGAACTCCGCGGATACAAAGAGGCTTAGCACGAGGATGCCCGCGTAGGTCAGCCCCATGAAGGCCGGGAAGGAGCGCCCGCGCAGCAGGCGGAAGGTACCGAACATGATCAGCATGCCGACGCCTGCCGACACCAGATAGACCATGGCCAGGGCGCCGATGGCGCCGCCGGAGGCAGCCTCCACCTGATGGCCCAGGATGAGCAGGTCAGGCTCGGCCACTGTCACCAGGAAGCCCAACAAAAAGGCGATCACCGCCACCTTGACGGGGGATTTGGAGGTGGCTACCTCCACCGCCATGTGGTCGCCGATGGGGTTCATGCCCAGGTCTACGCCCAGCAGGAAGATGGCCAGGCCCACCAGCAGCAGCAGCGAGCCCAGCAGGA
>CAZVUU010000077.1:0-11274 GCA_964630465.1 uncultured Christensenella sp. | reverse complement strand
CGCCAGGCGGAAGCGGTAGATGCTCTGCTTGACATCGCCCACCATGAACAGGCTGCTGTCTTCGCCGTGCAGCCGGCGGATGATGGCCTCCTGGATGCGGGATATATCCTGGTATTCGTCGACAAACAGGGCCTTGTAGTGCGCCTGCTCGCGGCGGCTGACCAGGGGGTCCTTCAGGCATTCGAGGGCCAGGTGCTCGAGGTCCGGATAATCCCAGAGCTGCCTGGCGCTTTTGTATTCGCCGTAGCGCTCGTGTGTTTTGCGGGTCAGCCCGCACAGGGCCCGCAGGGCGGGCAGGGTGTAGAGGATGTCGCCCGCGGCCTTCCGGAGCGCCTCCTCTCCGCGGGGCAGCAGGTCCGCCGCCTTTAACAGGCAGCTTTTCGCCGCCTTGCGCAGCTCCTTGAAGTGCTCACGCAGCTCGACGCTTTCCTCCGGCGGTGCCTTGGCGCTGGACAGGCGCACGAAGTCAATGGCCCAGTCCGCCGGGATGTCCTCCCCCCGGGCCAGCATGCCGTGCAGCTCCCGCGCCGCTTCCATGTCGGCGCGGGCGGCGGCCTCATAGCGGGCGGGGCCGTCCGGCCGCCTCGTGAGCTCGGCACCCCGCTCGATCAGGCTGAGGGCTTCCTCCGCCTCGCGCAGGGCCGCCTCCCGCAGCTCGCCGTACCAGGGCAGCCGCGTGATATCGCCGCCTTCGGCCTGCCGGATGTGGTTTTCCAGCCACTGCCAGGGCTCTTCCCGGGCGCGCAAAAAGGTATAGAGCCTGCGCGTCATGGCCTCGATCTGCATATCCGTGTACTGGTCGATCAGGCAGCTGCCGTCATCATCCGGCGCCTCATAGAGTGCTTCCATCTCCTCCGAAAGCGCCCGGTCATACAGGCTGCGCAAAAAGACCTCGTCGCCCACGCTCGACATGGGGTCGGTGCCCACGGCCTGAAAGTGGCGGCGGATCAGCCGGATGCAGAACTGGTGCAGCGTGCTGATGTCGGCCGAGCCCAGGCGGTCGCGCTGGGCCTTGAGCAGCTTGTTGCTGCGGGCCTCCGCGGTCAGCGCCTGCAGCAGCCGCTCGCGCATCTCGCCCGCGGCGGCGCGGGTGAAGGTGACCACCAGCATGTGGTCGATCTCGATACCCTCGCGCAGCAGGGCCATGATCCGCTCGATCAGCACCGTCGTCTTGCCGGAGCCCGCCGCCGCGCTGACCAGTATGCTGCGGTTGCGCGCCCGGATGGCGTCCAGCTGTTTCGGGGTCCATTCAGGCATCGGGGTCCTCCTCGGGGCAGCAGTACAGGCGGTAGAGGTAGCCGTCAAGGTTGTTGCGGCGGGTCACGCGGATCTCCTGGATCGACAGCCTCTGCATCAGGCTGTCCAGGATCACCAGGCCCGTGGGCATGAGGTGCACGCGGGCGGGCGGCATGCCCGCCAGGCGGGCGCGCTCCTCGGCCGGCATGGCGGCCAGGCGCTGTGTCCACTCGGCGACCTCCTCGCGGGTGATCGTATGTTCCTCGGGGCAGGGCATATCCCAGGGCCGGCGGCGGATCATGTTGACCAGCGTAGTGCCCGTGCCGCCGACCAGGGACCAGCCCCTGGGGGTATCGGGCAGAGCGGGCAGGTGCTTGTCGATGCGCTCCCGCGCCCAGTCGCGCGCGGGGGCCAGGTCATCCGGCCGGTGGATGGGGCGGCGCTTCAGCAGGCGGCCGGCCCCCAGCTGCAGGCTGCGGGCAAAGCTGATGCTGCCGGGCGTGCGGCCCAGCGCCAGCTCGGTCGAGCCGCCGCCGATGTCGATCATGCCCTGCAGGCCCTCGCGGGGCGGCACGCCCGTCGCGCCCAGAAAGGAGAGCTGCGCCTCCTCTTCGCCTGAGATGATGCGGGTAATCATCATCGGGGCGATGGCGCCGATATAAAAATCAAGCTCATGGCGGTTGACGGCGTCGCGCACCGCGCTGGTGGCGATCAGGCGCACCTGCTCGGCCCCCGCCTGCATGGCCAGGTAGTGAAGCTTTGACACGGCGCGGGCGCAGCGTTCCATGCCCTCTTCACTGAAGCGCCGCTTGTCGTCCATCGACAAAAAAAGGGCCGTATCCTCCCGCCCTCGCTCGGGGTCGGAAAGAGACCGGTCCAGGTTGGCGGTCAGCATCCTGACGGAGTTGGAGCCGATGGCGATCACGCCCAGGCGATGCATGCTCATGGCGACTGCGAGACCTCCGCGGGCATCCCCTCCTCGCCCCAGAGCACTTCGGGGTTGGTGACGACAAAGCGGATCTCGCCGTCGGACAGGTAACCGTACTGCGTGCGGGCCTCGTTGGCGATGAATTCATCCGTCCTGGCCAGCTGCACCTTGGCGGACAAGTCGGACACCTCTTTTTGCTTGGCCGAGACCAGGCGGTTGCCCTCGGCCACCATCTCCTGCAGCCCCCTGGCCTCACGCCTGAGGTTGGAGTTGATCACGGTGAACACCGCGACGATGATCAGCAGCACGGCGACCAGCGTGACGGCGGGCACCTGCTGATACCGTAGCTTGTAGAGTTGGCTGCGCTTGCGGGCCATGGGACCCCTCCCTTTGAGTTGATCGTGATGATGAGATTATACCACAAAACCGGGGCGGGGCAGAAAGCATGTTTGTCAAGGAAAGTTATACTTATTATTAGATGTTTTTAATACGCTATTGACAATAATGTAAATGGTGTCTATGCTGTATATAGTGTTAATATAGAAAGGAGCGTATTGTGAAAATAATCGTGTCGAACCGCTCCGGAATACCTATTTATGAGCAGATAAAGGAGCAAATAATAGCGGCGATTTTTTCTGGTGAACTGCGTGAAGATGACATCCTTCCCTCAATTCGTCAACTTGCACGTGATTTGAAAATCAGTGTCATAACAACAATGCGTGCTTACAGCGATTTGGAGCAGGAAGGTTTTGTTATCAATGTACAGGGAAAAGGTTGTTTTGTTCTTCCCCGCAATACTGAGCTGGCACGAGAAAATGCCATGCACAAAATGGAAGAAGGTCTGAACACCGCAATTACCGTCGCAAAAGCGGAGAATATTACAAAAGATGAAGTTGTACAACGACTGAGTCTATTATGGGAGGCAGATTATGAATAATATTTTAGAGGTGAACGGACTATGCAAAAAATATGATTCGTTTATGCTTGACAAGGTAAGCTTTGATGTGCCGAGTGGATACATCATGGGATTTATCGGTCCAAACGGGGCAGGGAAAACTACTACAATAAAATCTATTCTTAATATGATTAACTATCAAGCAGGCAATATTAAGTTGTTCGGGCTGGACAGCAGGGAAAGTGCCGATGTAATCAGCGATCAGATTGGCGTTGTTATGGATACGCCTTTCTATTCCAATGACTGGACAGCAACTATGGTAGAGCGGGCTGTGTCTCCGTTCTACAGCCGTTGGGATAGCAAGGTTTTTGATGAAATGCTGGAAAGATTTCATATCGACAGGAAGAAAAAGGTTAAAGAACTTTCCCGTGGGATGAAGGTGAAGCTGATGATGGCTGTAGCATTATCCCACGACGCAAAGCTCCTTATACTCGACGAGCCGACTAGCGGACTTGACCCAGTGGCACGAGATGAACTTTGCGACATGTTGAGCGAATTTGTAACCGATGAAAACAGAAGCGTTTTATTTTCGACCCATATAACGGCTGACCTTGAAAAAAATGCAGACTATATCACTTTTATTTTAGGCGGACGAATTATTTTTACAGGCACGAAAGAAAGCCTTCTTGAGAATTATGTACTGGTCAAGGGCGGACTGAATGATATCAATTCACAGCAAAGAAACCTGATAATCGGTCTGCGGGAACACGGCACAGGCTTTGATGGCATGGCGGAAACAAAAAACGTCAGCAAATTCTCCAAAAATCTTCTCGTTGAGCCCATTACGCTTGATGAAATCATTATCTATATGAACAAGGGGGCTAAAAAACATGAATAGGGTGATGTCATTTGTCCATTTGGATTTTATCACGGTTAAACCATATTTTGCCATGAAGAATCTCGCTATATTCTCCGGGGTGGCGCTCAGTATGCTAATCAGTTCCGGTACAAGTATAGGGGCTATTTCCATGCTCATGATGTATGCCGCGTTATATGCCAGCTATCCTTTTGCGGTAGGAGAACAAAACGGTATTGACGCTTTATATACAACACTCTCCATTAAAAGAAGCACGGTTGTCTTAGGCCGATACATATTTGCTATCATAATTGATGTTTGTGCCGGATTGCTTGCATATATCTTTACGTTTATCGTATTAACAATCATGCAAAAGGATTTCAACGCTGCAGAGTCTTTTCTTAGTACGATCGTTATACTCCTGATTTACAGCGTCATTCAGGCGGTTCAACTGCCCATTTATTTTAAGCTTGGATACGCAAAAGCAAAACTGCTGGCGTATCTGCCGTTCATCGGCCTGGCGTTTATTGTTGTAGTGGGTACCAACTTCATACAAGACAGATTTTCTGTATCGCAAATACGGAATTTTTTCGGATGGTTCGTCGAAAACCCACTCATAGCCACGATACTTTGTACGGTCATTTGGGGTGGGATTATGGTCATATCATATCAAATATCCTTATCATATTACAGAAAACGGGATTTTTGAGCGCTTAATGATCTGCTTTCATCGATAAGTGGTATTTGTTTGGCAGACTTTCAGAGCGAAAAAACGAAGCAGACCGCTTGATGGACAATCTGAAAATGGTGATGAGATAGAGGCGATTTTACGCCCAAAGCACGCACCTGTTTTGTGCAAAATATACGAGAAAAAGTTTGTTTCATGCAGGTCTTCGGATGATGAAAAGCAGCTAAATATCTATATTCAACTTTTACGTTTTAGCCGCCCTGTTGTTTTATTGGTAGTCTCATTACTTCTTTTTACAGCATACACCCGGTGCGCACTGCGGCTTTGTCAGAGCTTTGCCTGAGGTGGTATAATGGACCCTGCGGGCATCCCCCGCACAGGAGGAATGAGCAATTGATCAAGCGATTATTGTCGCTGTTGACTGTATTATTGGCGCTTGCGCCCCTGCAGGCCCTGGGCGGCGCGGAAACGGACAGCGCCCTGCTGCTGGTGACGGGCGCCTATTATGATGAAGGCGGGCGGGTGCTGGTGCGCGCCAGGCCCGCGCGGGTAGAGCTGCCCCTGGGCGGCGGCGGGCAGGATTACCGCCTGGTGGAGGGGGCCGAGCAGGTCTTCGAGCTGCGCCGGGATGCCTACATCGCCGTGCCGCAGGACATCCCCCTGGAGAGGGCCATGATCAGGCAGACCCAGGCCGTGGATTTCCCCGTCTATTTCAGCGAGTTTATGCAGATCCTCGAGCAGGCCGCTTTTGAGACCCTGCCGCCCGAAAAGGGCGACGGCATCCTCTACACGGAGTACAGCCTTTTGTACCAGGCGGCCGTGTCCGGCGACAGCATCCTGTCGCTGACGTATCACCCGCTCGATTAGGCCCGGTGAAAATTTATAAATAATTCATCCCCTGCGGATGCTTTTCCTTGCCCAAAAGCGAAGTTGAGGATATAATAAACGGGTTAGATTTGCGGGTATGCCCCGATATTGTGACGGAATGGAGATCGATTCGATGAAGAAAACCCTGCTCCTGCTCGTGTTGGCCCTGTCGCTGGTGCTCAGCGGCTGTTCTTTGGTGGTGAAAGACCCGGCGGTGGACGCCAGGCAGGTGATCCTGGACATCAACGGCAAAACGGTCGACAAACAGGCCTTTATGGCAAGCTACAACACCTTTTTAAACCAGGAGCTGCAGATGCAGCAGCTCTACCAGATGTACGGCTTGCAGGCCCCTCCCGTCGACTATGATGCCCTGCGGCAGACCGCCCGGGACGAGGCGATCCGCCGGGAGATCATCAGCCAGCAGGCGGCGGCGCTCGGGCTGGATGCCTTCAGCGATGAGGAGCAGGCCGAGCTTGACCAGGAGGTGGAAAGCACCTATGCCGACACCCTCGAGCAGCTCAAGGACTACTACCTGCCCGAGACCGAGCTGGAGGGCGAGGAGCTGCAGCAGCAGCTGGAGCACCTGGCCGAGGATACCGGCAACACGCGCGAGAGCATCGAGGCCTTCCTGAAGGCCGACATGATCTCGGACAAGCTGCGCGAGGAGGCCGTGAAGGATGTCGCCGTCGGCGAGGACGAGATCATGGCGGAGTACGACGCCAGGGTGGCGGACGACAAGGCCGCCTACGATGAAGGCCCCGACAGCTTTGGCCAGGATGTCAACGGCGGCCAGACTGCCTATTTCGTGCCCGATGGCTACCGCTTTATCAAGCAGGTGCTGGTGAAGTTCCTGCCCGAGGACCAGGAAGAGATCGACCGCCTTCAGGGCGAGAAGAACACGGCCGACAGCGAGCTGCAGTCCGCCGAGGACGCCGTGACCGCAAACCTTGACGCCATGGCGGCTGAGGATGTCACCGAAGAAGAAAAGTCGGCGATGCAGGACATAGCCGCCGAGCTCGAGGCAACTGCCGCGGCGGCCCGGGAAGAGGCCGACCGCCTGGCGCAGGAGCTGCAGGCCGCTCTGGATAAGGGCTATGAGAACATCCTGCCCAAGGCCCGGGATATCTATGAGCGCGCGGCCGAAGGGGAAGACTTTGACGCCCTGGCAGAAGAGTTCAACGAGGATACGGGCATGCCCGCCACCGGCTACGCCGTGCGCCAAGGCTTTTCCAGCTTCGACGAGGCCTTTGTGAAGCCCGCGATGGCGCTGGAGAACATCGGCGACGTGGCCGAGCCCTCCCCGGGCATGTACGGCTACTACATCGTGCAGTACGCGGCCGATATCAAACCCGGCCCCGCGGACATCGATACCGTGCGGGATGACATCCACGACGAGCTGCTGAGCGCCGGCCAGAACGACGTCTGGGAGGCGGCCCTCGCCAAGTGGACGGAGGAAGCGGACATCAAGGAGTACATGAGCCGCCTGGAGAACTGATCATTCCTGACAGATAGATAAGAGAATCGATACGCACCCCCGACGCCGGATGAAGCCCGGCGGCGGGGGTGCGTTTTTGTCTGCGATAGCGGGTGGTGATGGATATTGCTTTCATACATGATCGCGTTCATGGAATAAAGGACGGGGATACGGCTCGCACAGAGGGCACAGAGGCACAGAGACGCTTCGCTTTCCACAGAGATTTTTCTATAGGAATTTCAGGTTTCTTCCTGCTTTCCCGCGCTGCTCCAGGCAACCGCACCTGCGGTGCGCGCAGAGGAGAAGGAGAGGATTCAAGGAAGACGCCAATAGATAAAAGATGCCGGGACAAGGCCTCTGCTCCCTCCGCGCGCAGGTGCGCCAAGTGTGTCATGCATATCCCTTCTGCAGGCAGGATGAATTCAGGATACTGCTTAATAAATATTCCTCTGCGAAGAGGCGGGCTTGTCCCGCCGTCTCTGTGCCTCTGTGCCCTCTGTGCGAGCCGTCATTCCTCCCTCTCCCAAAAGATGTCAGTCCATGTCAGTAGATGTCACCCGCCCTTTTGTGCTTATATAGACACCAAGGGAACAGGTGTTCTCAGTATGCGCGGGAGGACAAGGAATGAATCATGGATCACAGGCACCGGGGATGCTGTTTGCGCGCTGCCGGGGGATCTGAGCCCGGAGGCGGACGCGGTGCTGAAGGTGCTGCGGAAAAACGGGCGGGAGGTGATTTACGGTATTTACGGTAATTTACGGTAAAGGCGTATACCGTAAATGATGTTCAAAATATCCAGGTATATCAAGGCTTCCCGGACCTTCAGCAAGCAAAAATGAATTTACGGTATTTACGGTATGTATTCCGATATGTTGCCCGAAAAACCCTTGCTAAGGGAAAAGGGAATAAGATATAGAATATATAACGATGGATACCCATATTTATTTTTATTGAAAAGGCTTTCATGCAGATGATCAGGCAGACCCCTCCGTCCGCCCCGGGGTGCTTGCTGATAGATGATGGCCCGGCAAGAACGGCTCAAAGCATACCGTAAATACCGTAAATTCATTCTGAGGGGGGAAAAGGGCCGTAACATGTTGAAAACACTCAACTTTTGAGGCGGGAATATACGGTATGCGACGACACCGTAAAATACCGTATATTCCGTTTATTCTGTGTGGCTGACAGGCAGGCGCGGTTTGTAAGCTCCTCACCAGCCGGTCAGGTGTTGGTACTTGCAATCACACGTAATTACATGCAATTGACACGGGGGAAAACTCTTGCTGTGCTTTGCTTTTGCGGCACGAAGCCATTGCAAGTAACTGTTACAAGCAGCCATTTACATGCAAATAATCTGCTGAGAGGAGAGCAACACTGTGATTGATTGAAAAAAGCTTCTCCGGTGTTGATCCGTATGCTTTATAATATAAACCTGCGACAACTTGCGACTTGAAAATTGCGATTATGCTGGTTATTCTTGATAAAATCGGAGAGAGCACACAATAAACTTGCGACAACTTGCGACAACTTGCGACAACTTGCGACAACTTGCGACAGCCTGTGCTACAGGAATGGAGAAAAGCCGGAGAGCGAAAAGGCCCCGGGACCCCTTGGAAACGCTCACTTCATGTGTGATGGCTTATGTGCGCACCCTCCGGCAGGAAAGTGGCGAGAATGGAAGACCGGTTCTTCCTCAAAGCTGTTCTCAAACGCTTCAATCGTTTTGGGACACTTGAACCTGTAAGCAGATAATCAAAGCGGCATGTCTCTGCTCTCTTAAACTTGTTGTGCTAAAAAGACCGGTCTGGCTTCAGGGCATCCTTTTTGCTTATTCGAAAATCTCCACTTCGGCTGCTTGCGCCCCGTTGGACCGGGCAGAGGATTTCTCAGTGAAGAGCAGCCTGACAAAGCGGGCGGAGGTGGGTGCGAAGTCCACGCGCACGATGTTGCCGGTATCGGAATTGAAGTCATACTTTGCGTTGGGGACCAGGATATCATAACTGTCGCCGTCAACACTTGCCTGGATTTCAAAGCTCTGGGCGCGCGGCTCCCAAATGGGGGCGGGGTTGAGGCGTACCGCCACAGTTGATACGGTATGGGCCTGTTCCAGGTCGATGGTGAGCTCGGCGGGCAAGCCTTTGCTCTCCCAATAGGTGGTCAGTTTTTCGTCCGTCACGTTGCGCGACAGGTATACCTCCGTGACGGCTCCGGAGGTGGCAGCTTTTCCGGCTGCGAGGTTGGAAGACTCGGGCAGCTTAATCCAATCCTGCTGGGGATCCGGGAAGGTGGACGGCCACTCAGCCTGGGTTTGCTCGGGTGTAGATACGATTGTCAAAATGGTGGCCGTTTCTGCAGGGCTCCCTGACCCGGAGAGATATGCCAGCCCTGTCAGGGCGAGAGAAATCACAATGATTACGCTGAAAACGATGACCAAGATCTTGTTCATATTGCCTTCCTCATTCCACGACGACACTGGAAAACTCGTTTACGTCAGCTTTGAGGGCCTTCAAATCCGTTGTTTTACTGCCCAGGATGGTGATATTGCGAAGCGTGACATCAGTAATGCCATGATCCTCGTCATGGCCGGCGAAGCGGGAGGCAGGGATGCTTCCGTCCGGGGTACGCAGCACGGTGAGGCCGTCTACCGTTATATTGCTGATTGAGCCGTACTCATCCCGCACAGTGGACCAGCTGCTTTTGTTCATATGGAACTCGATGAGCTCCTTGTTGTGGCCATTGTCGCCCTGCATGAAAGCGTTCTCCACGATAATATTCTCATAACGCACATCATGAACCTTGGCGTCGTCGCTGTTGTGGATGCTGATAACGGGCTTATGAAAGTTGTATAAGACAGTGATATCTTTGAAGAGGATGTCCCGGATTTCGGGGCGGATTGTGAGCCCTTTGTTGGTCTCATAGCCTATTTCCATTGACTGTGCCAAGTCGGTCCAAATCTGGATCCTCTCAAAGCTAATGTTTTTTGTGGAGCCGGAGTAGTTCTTCAAAACCAGACTGTCGTCCCATGTGCGTGCAAAGCAGTCGGTGACGACGTGGTTTTTACAGGATTGGAAGGTGAAGCCGTCACCATTCTGGCGTCCGGAGATAATTTTGACATTGGAAATATTCGCTGTGTCGGTAGAGTATGAGTTGAAGTTCCAGCAGTTGGCGTTGGCGATGATGAACCCTTCGGCAGTAATTTTCTTGCAGTTACGGATATCCACCGGAACGCGCGCGTAGGAACCGACCTGGTTGTGCGCAGGGTAATCATCGCCGCTGATGATGCCTCGGCCTCGTATGGTTACGTTTTCAGCGTTATCCGCAATAATGACGGAATTGATGACCGCGCCGCCGGAGATATAGAGAGTCTGGTTGCTCTTGAGGACGATGGTGTCCATTGTCCAGTGCCCCGGCTCGATAAAAAGCACATCAGGATCATCTTTATCGGGGATGTCCGTTTCCAGCGGGTTGGCAAAGATATGTGTCGCTTTGTTAACGTTGTCGTTATATACGACAGTGTAAAATCCGGGTTTGTTCACTGTGAATTTGACTTTACCGTCCCTTACAGCCGGTGTGATGCCGTGAGAAGCGGGCAGCACGACCGCGCTCTCGACAGGCTTGCCCAAGCCCGGCATCTCAATTTCGATGTCAGCCCGGCCCATAAAATCAAAATATGCCATGGGTGTGTCAGTGGGAATAGTGTTGGCATTCCAAATGTGTTCGTGGTTGACCATGACATCATAGACAAAAAGAGGGTTTCCGTTGATGCGAACCGCGGCGGTTTCAGATGTTGTCATGGTTTTTGGTCCGTCATACAGTACAAGTTGTGTGGGCAAGGCTGCCACCTCCTGTTTCTTGTTCAGGCGCGGAGAGCTGCCCGAACCGGTCATGAACACGGCTAAGGCCACGCACAGCGCTGCCGCAATACCAAGGGCGATAACAGGGCCGGAGAGGATTTTTCGTTCAGCCATATCGGATACCTCCTCCAAATGATCAGGAAACCGGCGTTGTGAAGTTGAGCGCTAAACTGATGACAGTATAACGGACCTTGCTTTGGCTTGCAAGGGGCAGGAAAAAATATTTTAAGAAAGTGCTTGACAACCGTTTGATCATCTGTTAATTTCAAGTTAAGCGCTCAACCTAAGGGTTGGTGGAGCAAAATAGAAAAAAGGAGACTCGCTATGAAGAAGGTTCTTTCTCTGCTTCTCGTATCCCTGCTGCTGCTGTCTCTCGCATCAGCTGCCCTGGCCGCCAACGAAGTGCGTTTCCCCTGGGACGACTTCACGGACCGCGATCCCCAGTCCAAACCGGAATTGGCCCCCAATGGCATGAA
>CAZVUU010000076.1:0-11354 GCA_964630465.1 uncultured Christensenella sp. | reverse complement strand
GCGCCCTCCACGATACCCTGGATAATCTCCATATTGTTGACATTGAACGCGCCGATGGCGTATCCTTCCTCATACGCGCGTTTGAACATGTCTCTGGTATTGACTAACGGCATAATGTATACCCTCCTATATAAATTGCGACTTCCCATAGTAGGCCACTATAGCAAGTATAGCAGTTAAAAAGGCCTTGTGTCAAACGAATTTCGGCATTGGCGGGGGCTGCGAAAGAAAGTTGATGAAAACGTATACAAGTCATGGAAACAAGCCCGGTTGCCCGCCTGTTTCCCCGGCTGTTTGCGGCTCTGCCCCTGTATGGTTTACTCCGCGTCCTCTACCCCAATGAAGTAGAAGCTCTGCCGGCTCAGGGGGGAGGCGGAGGCTTCGCCGCCCCGGACGAAGCCGGGGAACTGCCCCTTAAAGCCCTCGGGGGGCTGAGCGGGCTCGTATTTGAGCCTGCTTTCAGAAGGCCTGTCTGCCGGCGCGAAGGCCATCAGGGCAAGCGACAGTGCTGCCGTAAGTACTTTGAAGGCAAGTGAAGTTAGTCAGAAAATTAAAAGAGGATACGTCGCAAATGTAAATAAGCGGGAACAACGCGGGCTTTTCCACGGGGAAGACAAAGCCGCGCCGGCCCTGTATAATGTACGGGTCAGCACATTCGGGGAGGGCATATATGAACAATGACCTGAACAAACGCCGGGAGGAGATCATCCGGCTTCAAAATGACATCATCCGCCAGATGACGGGCAGAAACCTCAGCCGGGTCGGGGAGGATCTGTTTGGCAACGGCGGCGCGGCGGACCCCGTGGATGATCTGCCGCTGACCCCGCCGCCGGGCTACCCTTCGGTGCCGGTGATCGATTTTTCCGGCAGGCCGGAGGAATCGAAGGAAAAGCCCGCGCCGACCGCGTCGTCTGTCGAAAAAGCGCCCGAGGCCCCGCCCAAGGAGGATATTGAGAAGCTCCGCGAGGAGCTCAACGGCCTGATCGGGCTGGAGGGTGTGAAGCGCGAGGCGGATAACCTGATCAACCTGGTCACCATCAACAAGCTGCGGCGCGAGCACGGCCTGAAGGTGGAGGACCTCAGCCTGCATATGGTGTTCTCCGGCAACCCGGGCACGGGCAAGACCACCGTGGCCCGCATCATGAGCCGCATCTACCACAGCCTGGACATCCTGTCCAAGGGCCACCTGGTGGAGGTGGACAGAAGCGGCCTGGTGGCGGGCTATGTCGGCCAGACAGCCCTCAAAACACAGGAGGCGGTGCAGAAGGCGCTGGGCGGCGTGCTGTTCATCGACGAGGCCTATGCCTTGACCACGCGCGGCCCGCAGGACTACGGGCAGGAGGCGGTGGAGACCCTGCTCAAGGCGATGGAGGATCACCGGGACGACCTGATCGTCATCACGGCGGGTTACATCGAGCTGATGGAGGAGTTTGTCCATTCAAATCCCGGCCTTGAAAGCCGCTTTAACCGCTTCATCGACTTCCCGGACTATACGGTGGAGGAGATGGCGGCCATCTTCCGCATGCGCTGCGACCGGGCGGCCTATACCCTGGCCCCGGGGGCTGAGGAGAGGCTGCGCCGCATACTGGAGGAAAAATCGAAGGACAAGATCGGCTTTGGCAACGCGCGCGGCGTGCGCAACCTGTTTGAAAAGGCGCTCTCCCGCCAGGCAAACCGCCTGGCCCGGTCGGGCGGGGAGATCAGCCGCGAGGAGCTGATGGAGATACTGCCGGAGGATCTGGAGGACGAGGAAGCTGCGGCGGAGGAACAGGCAAGCGATGATTGAGCTGCGCAACGACTATTCACAGGGCGCGCATGAGCGCGTGCTGCAGAGGCTGCTTGACAGCAACCTGCAGGCACACCCGGGCTATGGCGAGGATGAGCATTGCCGCGCGGCGGAGGCCCGCGTGCGGGCATTGACGGGGAAGCCCGAGGCGAAGCTTTGGTTCATCCCCGGGGGCACGCAGGCGAACCTGACGGTGATCGCCTCCATCCTCAGGCCCCACCAGGGCGTGATCGCGGCGGATACGGGCCATATCAGCGTGCACGAGGCCGGGGCCGTCGAGGCTACCGGGCACAAGGTGCTGGCCCTGCCCCACCGGGAGGGTAAGCTGGAGGCCGATGCCGTCAAAAAGCTTGTGGAAGAGCACTATGCCGATGAAACGCATGAGCACATGGTGCAGCCGGGCATGGTGTATATCTCAAACACCACGGAGCTTGGCAGCGTCTATACCTCGCGGGAACTGCGGGCGCTCAGCGGCGTCTGCCGCCGCCTTGGCCTGCCCCTCTACCTGGACGGGGCCAGGCTCGGCATGGCCCTGGCCTGCGAGGGCAGCGGGCTCAGCCTGCCCGTGATCGCCGATTGCTGCGATGTGTTCACCATCGGCATGACCAAGCAGGGGGCCCTGTTCGGCGAGGCCGTGGTGGTGGTCGACCCCGGCTTGCAGCGTGACTTTACCTCGCTTATCAAGCAGCGCGGCGGGCTGATGGCCAAGGGCTGGCTGATGGGCCTGCAGTTTGAGGCTCTGATGGAGGACGGGCTGTACCTTGATCTGTCAGAGCAGGCCGTGGACCTGGCGCTGAAGATGCGGGAGGGCCTGAAGGCGCTGGGCCTTGATTTTCTGACCGACTCGCCCAGCAACCAGCAGTTCCCCATCCTGCCCGACAGCGCGGTAGAAAAGCTGCGCCGGAGCATCAATTTCAATGTGATCGGGCGGCAGGCAGAGGGCCGCAGCGCCATCCGCCTGTGCACCGGCTGGGCCACGCGGGAAGAAGAGATCGACGCCCTGCTGGCAGCCCTTCGGGAGGCGCTTGTATGAACATGAAGCGCGTGCATGAAGCGATGGTCATCTACAGCGATGAGCCGCTGATCACCGACGGACAGAGCGCCCTGGACCTGATCGCCGCCATGTACTACGAGCATGGCTGCGCCGCGGCGGCGCTGAACAAGGAGGCCGTGGCCGAGGACTTTTTCAGGCTGTCCACAGGCCTTGCCGGGGATATCGCGCAGAAGTTTGCCAACTACCATTTCCGCCTGGCCCTGATCGGCGATTTTTCGGTCTATGAAAGCCGCTCTTTTGAGGACTTTATGCGCGAGAGCAACCGGGGCAGGCATCTATATTTTTGCCGCGATGAGCGCGAAGCGCTGGACAGGCTGGGGGCGGGGGTATGAGGGGTTTCAATATCATCTGGGTCTATGGCCCCGGGCAGGACAAGGTGCTGATGTGCCTGCGGCGCAAGCCGCCCTACCGGGGCCTGTACAACTTGGTCGGCGGCAAGATCGAGCCGGGCGAGTCGGGGGAGGCCGCCGCCTACCGCGAGCTGCGGGAGGAGACGGGCATCACGGGGGAGGATATTGAGCTTGTGCACCTGATGGATTTTGTCTACCACCAGGAAGACGCCTGCCGGGTGGAGGTGTGGGCCGGGGCGCTGCGGCGGGAGATCGAGCCCAGGGGCGATGAAAACAGCCTGGTCTGGATGGGGCTGGAGGAAGACTTTTTTGATATGAATAAGTTTGCCGGCGAAGGCAATATCGGCCATATATATGAGATCGTGAAGATCAACGGGCGGCGGATAGCCAGGGCGCATGGGCTGTAGATATGGGAAGCGGCTGCTTTGCAGCCGGGAAGCGCAGCCTCCGGCTGCGGGAAGCAATGGGGGCGGTTGGGAAGCGCCGGGGCTTACAGGGGCCTTGAGCGCTGATAGCCGATGCTTTTATACAGGGCCGCGCCGATCAGGGCGACAGCCGTTTCCGCCGCGGGAAAGGCCAGCCACACCCCGTCCATATCAAACTGGGCAGCCATCAGGAAGGCCAGCGGCAGGATGAGCCCGAAGCCGCGCAGCAGGGAGATAGCCTGAGCCGGGCGGGGGCGTTCGATGGATGTAAAGTATACCGACAGTATGATATTGACCCCGGCTGACAGGCAGGCGGCGAAGTACAGACGCAGGCCGCGCTCGGCGATGGCCTGCAACCGGGCGTCGCCCCCGCTGTTGAACAGGCCGGTGACAGGCCCCGCGAACAGCAGCAGCGCCGGGTAGATCAGCGCCGATACCGCCGCCGCAAGCAGCAGCGATTGGCGCAGAAGCGCGCCGACGCGCACCCTGTCGCCCCGGCCGTGGCAGCGGCTGATCAGAGGCTGAACGCCCTGGGCAATGCCGGTGTAGATGGACATCACCACCAGCGAGAGGTTGGCGATCACGCCGTAGGCGGCCACGCCCGTGTTGCCGCGCAGGCGCTGGATGATGGCGTTGAAGGCGATCATCACCGCGCCCGCCGACAGCTCCGTGATCAGGGAGGGCAGGCCGCTTGACATGATGCCTGCGGATGTCTTCAGGGATGGCCTGACCCGGGCCGGCCTGAAGCTGTTTTTCTGCCCGATGAAGAAGGGGGAGAGGATCAGCATGCTGATCAGGGGGGCAAGGCCGGTGGCCAGCACAGCGCCCGCCATGCCCATGTTCAGGGGAAACATGAATACATAGTCAAGCGCTATGTTTGAGAGGCTGCCGCCCAGCATGGCCATCATCGACAGCCTGGGCGCGCCGTCGTTTCGCACGAAGCACAGCAGCAGGTTGTTGAGGATAAACGCGGGCGAAAACAGCAGGATGACCTTCAGGTAGGTATCGGTCATCGAAAACACCTGCTCATCCGCCCCCAGCAGGCGGGTGAGAGGGGCCGACGCAAAAAGCCCGAGCGTCAAAAATATGCCGGAGAACAGGCCGCCCATTTTCAGCGCGCGGCTGAACACGCGGTCGGCCGCAGCTGTGTCACCCCGCCCGGCGGCGATGGCAAAGCGGATGGCCCCGCCCATGCCCAGCATCAGCCCGATGCCATGCACAAAGCTGTACACCGGGATGGCCAGGTTGAGGGCCGTCAAGCCCCGCGGTCCCAGCGCCACGGACACAAAAAAGGTATCCGCCAGGATATAGCAGGACAGGCCCAGCATGCCCAGGATGCTGAGAGAGACATATTTTGAAAAGCTTTTGATGTCCGCGCTGTGTTGTATCATTGCTCCCCTTCCGCCGCGTCAAAAAGCGGCATGCCCATGTCTTCTATGGCCTAATGACATGCAGCCTGTCGCCCGTTCCCTCTACCCGGCGGCACAGGGGAAGCTTATCTTTGGTTACCGCAGGCGATTGTAAGGGATGAGCGCCGGGGTGTCAAGCAAGGGGAGGCAGACAGACTGCCCCGCCGATCACGGGGAGGGAGCTTACAGCGGGCCGGCATACCGTAAATCCCGTAAACTCCTATTTTCAAGGCAAAGGGCTTAAAACCCCTTGATAACACTCACTTTCCAGCAGGGGAATTTAAGGTATAGGGGCATGCCGTAAACTCCCCGTAAATACCTTAAACTGCTCTGCGTATGATGCGTTTTCCGGCCGAGGTCATGTTGATGTTGTCATCACAGGGATAGCCCGGGTTATGGCATCTCTCCTTATACAAATGATGACATAGGAGCGCAGAAGAAAACGCTCAAGCTTCCTTAAAAGGGGAAACTTATTCATCAGCTTCAGCAAGGCGTCATTGATGATATTTTCGGTATCTACATGCTGCCCGTGACGCGGCAGGCTGTGTGGTACATGGCAGACTTGCAGTCGAGGTATCATTGCTCCATGAAGCTGCGCTGAATCTTATCCTCGATCAATAAAAATAAAAGCATGATGACTTATCCTTTGATCATTGTTTGGATAAGCCATCATATTGTGGTGTGAAACATTGAACAATTAGAGCGCGAATGTGATGAGGAACCTCAGCGGAGTATAACCGCGTTTCCGTCTTTGGCCCAATTCGGCGCGTGATCTTCTGCCGTATAGATGCCGACAATAGTCAACGACATCGGGCCGCTTCTAAATGGCCAGCTTGATGAGCGTACCAGATTATTCAAGCTGTTAAAGATATCGCCCAAAGGGGTTTCACTGTCATTTCCCAAATAGGCTGACGGGGCAAGAGGGTAAGGATGTACAAGCAAGCTGTCTCCTGCAGAAAGGCCGTTCTTATCCGCAAAAAGTTTTGAGACAGCACATTCGGAGGTGGCGCTGCCATCAGGCCATGCGCCTGTTACCAAGGATAAACCGATTGCATCTTTATTTATTATGGACGCAGGAGCGTAAAGGCTCGCGGAACTTACGGAACCTATTTCCAGGTAGCTTCGCCAGATTGGATTATCTTCAAGAACAAGAGCTATGCTTTTGCTTCCCGCGGGCATCTCCATCCAGAAGGGATGAGTCGGATTCTCAGCAATATAAGCATATTCCTTTTCACTATGGCTTAACACGGATGAAAAAGTGTCGATTGACTTTCCTATATTGAATAGTGCGGCATCACTTCTTTGGTTAGCCATCCGACCAAACAGCGCATACAGCTTTCCTTCCTCAAAAGGTGATACACCCTCTGTTGTCAAGATGGAAGACCGTACGATCATAGGCTTATTGATGTACGCCGAGGATTCCTTTTGGCTGGACCATACAGGCTGAAAATACGCCTGAAGCCACGCAGTTCCACTCGCAGGCGCATCCCCTTCATGGTACTGGATTTCATTCCCTTTGCATTCACCGACCACGACAAGGTATCTATCGTGAAGCGGTGCCGCCAATTCGGATTGGATAGGAGATAAGTCATCGGCATTCACGTATAGACCTATCGGGACGAGAGAAGCGGAGGCTGAAACAAATAGTGCCGTAAAAAAGAGAGATAGGATGATAATTTTGTTTGATATTTTCACCTGATATTCCTTTCTGCTTTGATTCAACAGCTATATGACTTACTTGATTAGCTCAGACAGCACATAAGGCCCTGGGTGAGATATTCCGTTACACTTGTATTTAGCGTAGACAAACCGTCTTCCACAAGTGTTTTCACTGCAATTTGCGTAATAATAATGCCACCCGCCCGAGCATAAGTCACTGTTATACCCAGTTGCAGAGTGGCGAGATTTTACGTGATTTGATTGGCCGGTGAAGGATTTGCCATTGCAGCCCGATACGCTGCATTTATCAAAATTATTTGTTGCTGTCCAATGATATGTATCATCAGATCCATAAACTATTTCCATGGAAGGCACTGTATGGTAGCTGGGTCCATGGATACAAGGCACACTTGTAGTATACGGAACCACCCAATCAGCAAAGACAGTGACAAATAGAACCGACATGCATATAGCAGTTACTGCAAAGGTAAAGAGCCGAAGTTTTTTGTTTTTCATAATAATTTCTCCTCTGTTTTAATACCATAAGACTTTATGTGTGATCTTTGGCCTATTTTCACACATCAAGCAGATCTCAAAACCTCCTCTCAACACTATAAACGCTGAAAAACGGAAACTAAAACAGGAATTTGAAAATTATTATCGGATGCTTTTCGATCAGCCGCTTTTAGTGACGGCGGAAGGATGATGTGCCGCGATGAGCGCGAAGCGTTGGACAGGCTAGGGGCGGGGGCATGGGCTGTAGATATGGGAAACAATGGGGGACGGTTGGGAAGCGCCGGGGTGTCAAGCGAGGGGAGGCGGACAGACTGCCCCGCCGATCACGGGGAGGGGGCATGCAGCGGGCCGGCATACCGTAAATTCCGTAAACTCCTTTTTTCAAGGCAAAGGGCTTAAGACTCCTTGATAACACTCACTTCTCAGCAGGGGAATTTAAGGTATACGGGCATGCCGTAAACTCCCCGTAAATACCTTAAACTGCTTTGTGTATGATGCGTTTTCCGGCCAAGGTCATGTTGCCGTTGTCATCACAGGTATAGCTCAGGTTATGGCATCCCTCCTCATACTAATGACGACACAAGATAGCAAAACCAAACATTCTAATGCTATCAAAATGGACATTTAGCTCATCAGCAAGGCAGTGATGCTGCTGATACCTCCGCCGTGCCCGCGAGGGCGCGTGACGTGGATGCAACAAACATAAGGCTGCCCGAGAAGGGCTGATCCTGCCGATGTTTGCTCTGCAACAGTGAATGAAAGCTATTTATTCTCCAAACGCCTCAATCGCTCCCTTTGATTGAGGGCGCTGATGAATCTTTCGTCATCCAACTCGCCATCCACAAAGCGCTTCATCAGCTGCCAGGTATCCGCGTTGTCGTGAGAAAGCTCTGTCGTTATGTCCGTAAAGGGCAGTTCAAGGTTAGGGATAATTTCCTGTTGATAAAACTCAATCTCCGCATCGGTGTATTGATATCGCATGGCATCAAGAGGGTGATTGATCCAATCCGTGACTCGGTTCAACTGTTCCTGCAAGTCCCGTTTTTCTGCGTCACTGTCACTGCCGTCCATGGCAGCTTGCAGCGCATCCCTCTCTTCCAGCAAACGGCTGAGATAAGAAGCATAATCGCTCCGCTCAAGCGCAGTATATTGGCCTTCAAAGAGCATAAATTTTTGCATTTCATTCAAGTAGTTCATGCGGTGCAGCACATAGGCCAAAGCAAGCTCAGGTTCCCGGGTGCGCGGGTCGATGATATAGCCGCTTACAAAGCCTGTGTATAGCGGAGACTCTTCCCGTGTCAGCGGAAAAATAACTGTGCCGACGGGTCCGACGGGCGGAACGATGTCTGCTCCCGGGTAATAGAGAACCGGGTTAATATTGCTGCCGTCCGGCGAGGCGATGACAGCCGGCTCCGCCATATGCGCCTTTTGGAGCAAGCGGCGGAAAAGCGGCGTATCAAAGTCAAGCTCCTGCCCCGTGCGTCGATAGTACGCGGCATAAGCCTGCATGCTCATGATCAGCAAGGTCATCAGAGAACGGTCAAAAATATCGTTTTTCATGGCGATCATATCCTCATCGTTCTCGGGCACACCTCGCTCTTGCTGCCAGGCAATCAAAAAGTCGAGCAGTTCCTCCAATGTCCGAGGCAATTGTTCTTCACTAAAGCCTGATTCTTTCGCGTTGTCTTTCCAAAGCAAGTATTTTCCTTCAACCCTTGTATGTACAGGCATCACCATTAACTTGCCATCACGAAAAGCGAAATCTTGAAAAGGCGGGTACAGACTTGATGCCAACTTTTTCAGTTCGGGGGAAATGCTCATGTCCATACAATAACCCTTATCCATCAGCGCTTCGGCTGCCGCGTCATTATTGGACAGATTACCTACATCGTAGGAGATAACGCCGCTGATCAGCGCTATGGCAAAGTCCATTTCTTCATATGCGTCACCGCGCAGATACTCCACGCGCACACCCGGATTAGCCCTCATGAACTGAATATCAGCCTCATCAATCGAGCCGTATAACACGGTCAATACGCGCTCGCCCTCTGCCGAAGCGTCAAAGTTGGGCCTGTATAAGCCAAACTGGTGGCTGAAAGCATGGTATTGGCCGTTGATAATGACCCCCGCCTCCGCCCCGGCGGCATAGGGACTTTTGGCGTAGGCCTCTTGCCTATCCGCGCGAAAGCGAGCAAAGGCCTGGTTCCCCACGTCTGCCGCATACAGCAACCCTGTGCCGACGTCCCAGGCAAACGCGTCCCAATGGCCGGGAAGCCTCATGCCGGTTTGGAGTTCGCTGCTTGACCAGCTTATGACGCTGACCAGTGTTTCGTTATCGCTTTCACTGATTGCAAGGGCTTGTTCCTTGTTCTGCGGCAAATAACTTCGCAGCCCCGGGATGCTGATGCGGTCATAAACTTTATCCTCTATCCGGTACCTGCATAAGTCGGGATCATCCTGCCAAGGGCTGCCAAGCAGAAAATACAGAGCGCCGTCTTCCATGCGCGCATCCATAAGATACCAATCCTCCGCGCCGAAGGCCAGATCATCCGAAATGCTGAGGGGTAAGACGCTATCCGCATTACCGTTGGGATAGAGCTGCCTTGCGTTGTTTTGCTGTTTGTCGATCACCCATAGCGCGTCCCCCCATACAAACGGATATTGAGTTTCCCTGTCAATAATTGCCGCGGGAACTTCAGAGGGTACATCGTTATCCGTCAAGGAATACATATCGCCATCCAATGCCAGCAGGAATGCTGCTTGCTCGTTGGCGATAACAGAAACATAGCTTCGCTCACCAGGCTGAGTTCCCTGTGCCCGGCCGGGTTCGGGGAAAATCCCCAGGAAGATGGTGAAGACCAGAAGAAGTGACAGCGTTTTATAGAGAGCTCTATTTGCCATTTTTATTCCCTTCAAGATTGTTTATCCGGCAGTTTGATGACAGTCAGGCGGTAAGGAATCCCTCCATCCATAACATAGGTAAGCAATGAGCGGTCATCTGTCACAAAGCCTCTTTGATCAATGGCCTGTTCGGGCAACCCCTCAAGCAGCACTGTATGCCGGCCTTTGCTGTCGTATTGATAAAGTATGCCTTTCAGAATATAGAGAATACTGTCGCTTGAAGCGTCGTAGGCAAGGCACCAGGCCCCAAAGGGAAGCTCTCCCCGCTGCGTGATCTCTCCTGTTTGCCAGTTCATCAAACGGATGTGATAGAAGTGAGTTTCGGTGCTTTTGTCATCGCTTGCATAGAAAACTGAGCTTTGCTCGTCCACCGGTGAAAAACCGAACAGCCCGGGGCCGACGGTATACGCTTTGAAAACCCCCGAAGCTGTATCAAGGCGGCATAGTGACCGCACTTCGCCGGGCTCCTGTGCAACAATGTATTCGATGATATTCCCTCGGGTGACACTCAGCAGATCAACCAAAGGCTCATCCCAGGGATCTCCGGACTTGCTCAGCGGAAAGGCGGATTTTGGTAATACCTCGATTTCCTCAGGGTTTTGGGCTTCGTTTTCTTCTTGCAACAGGCGCATTACGCGCTCGCCATACGGCAGCACATAGATTGCCCCTTTAATGAAAAATGGCCTGTCCATTTCAGACAATTGATCGGAAAGAACAGGACGGAAGCCGAGCGGCGAGGATGCGTCATACGCATAAATGTCCCGCTGAGTATCATACTTCGCAGAGGGCGTGACCATATACAATTCCCCATCCGCAAAAACCATATAGGTTTCTCTGTCTCCGGGGATTGGGTAATAAAGAGAGCTTTCTGACGCGCCGGCAGGGATAAATAGCCATGCTAATGATGACAATACCATGCAAATTATAAACAGGTGTTTTGGGTATTTTTTCATAGATCGCTTCTCCTCCCAATATATTCTCTTATATATAAGGACGCTGAAAAAGCACAAGTAAAACAGTTTTTGAAAAATTATTTTACGCGGATCACGCTTCGGGCGATTGTCAGGGCAATATCAGTGTTTTCTGTAATACTTAAGATAAAATATCTATCTGCGGCAGACCATACCAGGATGGTATGACCAGCCTTCCATGACATTAAGCCCTTTGAGCCATTGATATCGATTGTATTAACCGTATAGCCTTCTGAGTTGACGTTTGACTCCGCGTTCAGGCTATACTCGCTGAAACGCAGAA
>CAZVUU010000075.1:0-11450 GCA_964630465.1 uncultured Christensenella sp. | reverse complement strand
GTTCTTCAACGGCTACCGCCCGCAGTTCTACTTCCGCACGACGGACGTGACCGGCAGCATCAAGATGCCCGAAGGCGTTGAGATGGTCATGCCCGGTGACAACGTCCAGATGGAAGTTGAGCTGATCACCCCCATCGCGATCGAGCAGGGCCTGCGCTTTGCCATCCGTGAGGGCGGCCATACGGTCGGTTCCGGCGCTGTTGCCAGGGTCATCGTCGACTAATCATCATCATGCGGCTTCCGGGCGGAAAATGCCTCCGCCCGGCACCCGCTTAAAGACCAGTATTCAGAAACGAGGTGCTCACAATGGCAGCTAAGGACGCGCGCGCGAACATTGTCCTGGCTTGCACCGATTGCAAGCAGCGCAATTACAACACTAAAAAGAACAAAAAGAACACCCCTGACCGCATCGAGCTCAGTAAGTTCTGCCCCTTCTGCAGGAAGCATACGGATCACCGCGAAACGAGGTAAGCAGCATGTCGGAAAAGAAGAAGAGCAAAGGGAAGGCGGAGGAAAAGAAGACTTTTTTCCAGAAAGCGGCCGTGTTTTTTACGAGCCTGCCCTCCCGCATTGCGCGCCCCTTCAGGAACATGTGGCGCGAGCTGAGAAAGGTGACCTGGCCCTCCCGCAAGGACCTTATGAACTATACGCTGATCGTTCTGGCGTTTATGATGTTCATGGGCATCGTGATCGGCCTGCTTGACATGGGTTCAAGCCGCCTGATCGCCCTGATGATCGGCTAATACGCCGCCAGACAATAGGAGAAGTATCATGTCCCAAGAAAACACAGGTACGCAAAGCGCTCAGTGGTATGTCGTTCACACCTATTCCGGTTACGAGAACAAGGTGAAGGACAACCTCGAAAAGGCGGCGGAAAACAACCGCATGCAGCACCTGATCCAGGAAGTCGCGGTACCCACGGAAGAAGTGGCTGAGATCAAAAACGGCAAGCGTGTGATCACCCAGCACAAAACCTTCCCGGGCTACGTGCTGGTCAAGATGATCATTACCAGCGAATCCTGGTATGTGGTGCGCAATACACGCGGCGTGACGGGCTTTGTCGGCCCTGAAAGCAAGCCTGTCGCCCTGACGGAAGAAGAGGTCGAGATGATGCTCAGCAGCCGCCCGCAGGCAGAGGCCTGCAAGCTGGTTGTCGGCGAGGAGATCCGCATTCTGTCAGGCCCCCTTGAGAACTTTACCGGCATGGTCGAGGCGATCGATTTGCCCCGTTCCAAGCTGCAGGTAAAGGTCAAGATGTTCCTTGGGCGTGAGATGCAGGTCGAGATCGATATCGATCAGGCAGAGAAGCTATAAGAGGCGGGGCCTCTTTCCCCGAGTGGGAGGCGTGAAAAACGCCGACATGACCACATTGATTTAGGAGGTGCCATTTGGTATGGCCAAGAAAGTATTAGCATATATCAAGCTACAGGTAGATGCGGCAAAGGCAACGCCCGCGCCCCCGATCGGCCCGGCCCTGGGCCAGCACGGTGTGAACATTCCCGGGTTCTGCAAGGAATTTAACGAGCGCACCGCCAAGCAGGCGGGCCTGGTTATCCCGGTCGTCATCACCGTTTACTCCGACCGTTCCTTCTCTTTCGTAACGAAGACGCCGCCGGTGCCGGTGCTGATCAAAAAGGCGCTCGGCATTGAGCTGGCCAGCGACACCCCCAACAAAACCAAGGTTGGCAAGCTGACCAAAGATCAGGTGCGCGAGATCGCGACCACCAAGATGCCTGACATCAACGCGGCCAGCATGGAAGCGGCCATGAGCATGGTGGCCGGCACTGCCCGCAGCATGGGCGTAACCGTCGAGGAGTAAGAAGGAGATTTGTGGGAGGACTTAGTGCCGCTATGACCACAAGGAGGAAAGAATCATGAAACACGGAAAGAAATATTTGGACTCCAAAAAGTTGATCGAGCCCCACAAGCATTATGATCCTTCGGAGGCCATTGCCTTGGTCAAGCAGACCGGTAAAGCAAAGTTTGACGAGACCGTAGAGCTCTCCATCCGCCTGGGTGTAGATCCCCGCCACGCCGATCAGCAGGTGCGCGGCACGGTCATTCTGCCCCACGGCACCGGCAAGACGGTGCGCGTCCTGGTCTTTGCCAAGGGAGAGAAAGCGGATGAAGCCCGCGCCGCAGGCGCCGAGTATGTCGGCGAAGCGGAGCTGGCGGACAAGATCAAGAACGAAAACTGGTTTGACTTTGACGTGGCTGTCGCCACCCCCGACATGATGGGCGTGGTTGGCCGCATCGGTCGCATCCTGGGCCCCAAGGGCCTGATGCCCAACCCCAAATCCGGCACCGTGACGGCTGACGTGGCCAAGGCCATCGAGGACATCAAGGGCGGTAAGGTTGAGTATCGCGTGGATAAGACGGCCATTGCGCATGTGCCGATCGGCAAGGTCAGCTTTGAGGAAGAAAAGCTGGAGGAAAACCTGACGACCCTGATGGAAGCCGTCGTCAAGGCCAAGCCCAGCAGCGCCAAGGGCACCTACCTCAAGAGCCTCTACCTGTCCACCACCATGGGCCCCTCAGTTCGTCTGAACACAACAAAGTTCTGATGCGGCCATTCTGAGCAATTCATACACAGCAAGGCCCCCGGTATATGATGTATCGGGGGCTTTGCTTTACACTTCTTTATTCTTCAGAAACGACATCCGGAAGCGCCCGGGCGTCGTACCCATGCGGGCGCGGAACTCTTTGATGAAATGCTGATCCGTCCGGTAGCCGCAGGCATCGCCCGTACTGCCTGAGCGCTGTCCCGCCTTGAGCAGCGAGACTGCCCTCTCGATGCGCAGGTCGTTGATGTAAGCAAAGGGGCGCCGCCCCGTTTCCTCTTTGAATACGCGGCACAGATGGGAAGGGGATACATAAAAGCGGTTGGCCAGATCCCCGAGGGTGATGTGCCGGGTGAAGTGCAGGTCAAGGTAGGCCTTGATCTCCCGGGCCAGGCGGCTGCTGCCCTTGGTCTCAAAAACGGCGGGGCCGATGGCCTGCCTGGTTTCGCTGACCAGGTCCGCGATCAGGTCATACAGGCGGGCATAGGCTGCTCTGCCGCGGCCCCGGCCCGTGGCCCTCAGCTCATTAAGGCGGATCAGTGTAGCCTGAAAGGCCTCTGTTTTAGCCGCGGACAGGCGGATGTGGCTCAGCCCTCGCGCCAGCCGCTCGAGCTGGGCCTTCATCTGCAGCGGGTCCTCGGCTGCTGTCAGCATGGATATTTCCGTATATTCGCAGTGCGTGCCGTAGACCAGTGAGGCCCCGGCTCCGGTGGGGAGGATCAGGACGGAGCCGGTATCCAGCGAATACAGCCGGCCGCCCAGGGACAGCATGGAGTCGGACCTGATGACAAACAGCAGCCGGAAGCACTCCGAAACGCTCAGGTCCTCTCGTGAGTCGAGGCGCAGATGTATCGTTTGGATATCCATTTCGGCCAGAACATGACCGCCTGCGGATGTCGCCTGAGGCATTGCTGCTGTCTCTCCCTTCAGTCAGTCAAATTGAATAATGTCATTATAGTTTAAAATATTTGTCCAATCAAGCAATATAGTTTAATATATTGTTGTTTACATGTTTATAATGTCTGTACATCAACCAAAAAGGAGATCGGGTGTGCAATATTTTATCGGGATTGATGGCGGGGGAACACATTCAAGGCTGCTTGCCGTCGATGTGCATGGGAATGTGATCGGGTATGTCAGGGGGCGATCCACCAACCTGGAATCGAACTCTGTCACGACCGTGATGAACAACCTGTCTGCGCTGATCCAATCCTTTCACGACCAGCACTTCACCAAATATGAGGATTGTCTGGGGCTGTGCTTCGGAACGGCCGGCGTGGATACCAAGGCGACCCTGTTGACAGTCGAGAATCTCCTGGGGCAGATCCCCTTCACCTGCCCGACCAAGGTGGTCAATGACGCGCATATCGCGCTGTATGCCAATACATTGGGCGGGCCGGGCCTGATGCTGATCGCCGGCACAGGCTCCATCGGCTACGGGGTCAATAAAGAAGGGCTATCAAAACGGGTCGGCGGTTTCGGGTATATTGTTGGTGATGAGGGTTCCGCCTACTGGGTGGTCCGCCAGGCGATCAGCGCGGCGCTCCATGCCTATGACGGCACCGGCCCCGATACCATTCTGGTCAACGCGCTGACGCGCGCGCTCGGCTTCAGCGAGTTTGAAGAGATCATCGACTTTGTGTACCGCAAGAACAAATCCGATCTGGCCAAGCTCTCCCACGTGGTGGCCGCGGCGCAGGAGGACGGCGACGCGGTAGCCTGCGCCATCATGGATGAGGCGCTCGGCTACTTCTGCCGGGTGGTTGAAGTGCTGGTCAAAGAGCTGGGGGAGGAGCCCATGCCGCTATACAAGGGCGGCGGCTTCCTGATGAACAATCGTTTCCTGAATGAATCCTTCGACCGGCTGATCGCGGAGAAATACCCGCAGCTGTCGGTTGACGAACTGAAACGGCCCGCCGAGTGGGGGGCTGTTGCGATGGCGGCTGAGCTGTCCGGGTACAGCCTGCATGATATTCTGACCCGGGGGGTGATGAACCCGCAGAGGTAAGGGCTGTTTTAATGCACTGAAACTATTCTATGATGATAAAAAAAGGAGAATCCCAATGAAAAAACTATGCTTGGTCCTGGCTTTTGCTCTCCTGCTGCCCTTGATGGCAGCGCCTCTTGCACAGGCGGAGGACGTGGTGGAGATTGAGTACTGGCAGTATTACTTTGAGTCCAAGATCGCCCTGGTTGACGAGCTGATCGCCCAGTTTGAGGCGGAAAACCCCGGCATCAAGGTCAACCATCAGCACTTCCCCTATGACTCCTATCAGGAGAAGATCGCCGCCTCCGTCGCCGCGGGCGAAGGGCCGGATATCGTGAACCTTTTCTACGGCTGGGTGCCCAAATATGTCAAGAGCGGCGTGCTGCAGCCCCTGCCGGCCGGCAGCTTCTCGCCCGAAGCCATCGAGGCGGACTTCGCCCCCATGGTGACCATCAATAAGTTTGACGGTGTATACTACACCATCCCCACCGCCGTGCGCACGCTGGGCCTTTTGTACAACAAGGATATTCTGGCTGAGCATGGCTACGAAGCGCCCCCCGCCACGCTGGACGAGATGGTCGAGATGGCCGTCAAAATGACCAAACGCAGCGCCGCCGGCGATCTGGAGATCGAAGGCCTGACCTTCCAGCCGGACGGGCAGCTGCACGGCTTCTTCCGCCCGGTACTGCTCAACCTCTTCGGCCAGGAGCCGATGACCGAAGACCACAAGACCGTTCTGTGGAATGCAAGCGAAGCCGGTTATCAGGCCTTCCAGTGGATGACAGACCTGGCCAGCGTTCATCAGGTCGGTGAAGTCAACTTCATGACCAACGACGCGACTGCCTTCCGCAACGGCGCGGCCGCCATGTCCATCGACGGCTCCTACCGCCTGTCTGCGCTTGACGGAGACGGCACGCTCAACTATGGCGTCGCCCCGATCCCCAGCCACGAAGGCCGTGTTTCCTCCTTCGGAACTTTCTGGACCAACGGCATCATGAGCGGTGTCGCCGATAAGAAGCTGGAAGCCTCTGAAAAGTTCCTGGCCTTCCTGACCAGTGAAGAAGTCATGAAGACATGGACCGTCCGCATCGGTGAAATCGGCGCCCGCAAGTCGATCGCCGAAGATGAAGCGCTGCTTGAGGACGAAAAGCTGGCGGCCTTCATCGAGATGCTGCCCGTTGCCGACTCCTACTTCTATGTTGATGAAGCGGCCGACCGTCAGATCGTGGTGGACGCGGTCGACCAGGTCCTCTTAAACGATATGGATCCGCGTGAAGTGCTTGACTGGGCAGTTTCCGAAGCCCAGGCGCTGCTCGATTCTTACTGGAAATAAGTCTGACTGACATCGCGGGGGCCGGTCTCCTAAGCCGGCCCCCGCAGGGTCAAGGAATCAGGAGGTCAAATGGCTCGAACTTCAACGCTGAAGCGGCGTCAAGCTTACTGGGCATATGCGTTCTTGCTTATTCCTATGATCTTTTTTTTATGGATCCGCATCTATCCCGTGCTTTCTTCGTTTCACATCTCCCTGCTTGAATGGGATATTTTTTCACCGAACAAGCCTTTTGTGGGACTTGATAACTATCAGCGCATGCTGAGCGACAAGACGCTTCACAAGGCCCTGATCAATACCTTCAAGTACATCATCATTGTGATGCCCGTCGGGCTGAGTCTCAGCCTGCTGATCGCGCTGATGCTCAATGCCATTCAAAGAGGCGCGGGCTTCTTCCGCACCCTGTACTTTATTCCCTACGTCACATCAGCCGTCGCCGTATCCGCCGTGTGGAAGTGGATGTTCATGAAGTCCGGCGGCCTGATCAACAACATCCTGACGGCTCTGGGCCTGGCGGCCCAGCCTTTTATCAACTCGACCAGCCAGTCCCTGCCGGTGGTGGCCTCCAATATCATCTGGCAGGCCCTGGGCTTTCAGATCATCATTTTCCTCGCGGGGATCAAGCAGATCCCGCGTACCTTTTACGAAGCGGCGGAAATAGACGGCGCCGGCAAATGGGCCTCCTTTCGCCATGTCACGATCCCTCTGCTCAACCCGACCATCGTGTACCTGACTGTCATGGCCGGTATCCAGACACTGCAGGTATTTACGCAGATATTCGCCATCTCGGCTGCCGGCGGTCCGCTGAACTCTACCCTGTCCATCGTGCTGTATATCTATCAGAAAGCCTTTAAATCCTTTGATATGGGCTATGCCAGCGCGATGACGGTGCTCTTGTTCGTCATCATCATGACCATTTCACTGCTGCAGATGAAGCTTGTTACAAAGAAGGTAGAATACTGATATGCGAAAGACATTAAGACTGGCCCCCGTCTATATTCTTCTGTCCTTGGGAGCGGTGCTGATGGTCTTCCCCTTTGTGTGGATGGTTCTGACCTCCCTGAAGACCGGCTCGGACGTATACAGCTTTTCCCTGATCCCCAAGCCGGCCACCCTGCAAAACTATGCCTTCGTCTTTACCCGCACCGACTTCATCCGCTGGTTTGCCAACTCCATCATACTGGCCGTCACGGCTGTTTCTTCGGTGCTGCTGTTTGATACCCTGGTGGGCTATACGCTGTGCAAGATGCAGTTCCGGGGCAAGCAGCTGGTCTTCATCCTGATCATGTCTACGCTCATGGTGCCCACCGAGATGCTGATCATCCCCTGGTATCTGATGAGCGCTGAACTCAAATGGATCAACACCTACTGGTCGATCATGTTTCCCGGGCTGATTACGGCCTTCGGTATCTTCATGATGCGCCAGTTCTTTGAAGGCGTGCCCGACGAGTTGCTGGAAGCGGCGCGCATCGACGGGCTCAATGAGCTGGGCATCTACGCCCGCATCGCGGTCCCTCTGGTGCTGCCCGCCGTGTCTGCCCTGGCCATCTTTACCTTCCTGGGCAACTGGAACGCTTTTCTGTGGCCGGTCATCATCATCAGCAAGAAGGAGCTGGTGACGCTGCCCGTTGGCCTGGCCATGTTCACGACCGAAAACAACCCCGAGTGGGAACGCATCATGACGGCGGCCTCCCTGGGGACTCTGCCGGTGCTGGCGGTGTTCATGGTGTTTCAGCGCCAGATCATTGAGGGCATCAACCTGTCCGGCTTGAAAGCATAAGGAGATACCTGATGAGAATCATTGATTCGCATGCGCATTTTATGGTGAAAGGCTACCCTCTGGTGCCATCCTACGCCTCTTTGTACGGAGAGGAGAAGGCCAAGGTGGTGGACCGCAATTCCGCGCCGCTGCGCGAAGCCTGGAAGCGCGCCTGGGGCTTCCCCCAAAGCGAGCCGCTGAGCGATGACATTGAGGCGCTGGCCGGGCGCTGGCTGGCTGATATGGATGACAAGGGCGTTGACAAGATGGTCTTTCTGACCTCTGCGGGCAATGAGGTGTCGAGCCGCATCGTTGCCATGGCGCCGGAGCGCTTCATCGGCTACGCGCACCACGACATCACCGCCAAGGACGCGCCCGAGCAGCTGGTGCGCGCCGTGAAAGAGCAGGGCTTGAGGGGTTACAAAGGCTTCGCGCCGCTGATCGATGTGCCCCTGAATGATCCCTCCCTCGACCCGTTTTTTGAGGCGGCGGAGGCGCTGGAGATTCCGGTGCTGTTTCACTTCGGCATCCTGGGCGGCGCGGGCGGCATCGCGGACCACATGAACATCAGCCCCATGGCCCTGCATGATGTCGCCAAGGCCCATCCCCGCATTCCTTTTATTGTGCCTCATTTCGGCTGCGGCTTCCCGCAGGAAACGCTGTTTCTGGCCTGGGCTTGCCCCAATGTGCACGTGGACACCTCTGGCTCAAACCAGTGGGTCCGCTTCATGCCCTATCCCTTGAGCGTGCGCGACCTCTTTTTGAAGTATAAGCAGACCATCGGGGCAGAGCGCATCCTCTTTGGCACGGACGCCATGGGCTTCCCGCGGGGCTTTGTAAAGGCCTATCTGGACACCCAGCTGCGCGACTGCGTTGAGCTGGGTTTCAGCGAACGCGAGATCGATCAGATATTTTATCAAAACGCCGCCCGTCTGCTGAAACTGGAGGACGCATGAGAACATTAGCCGAACTGAGAGCCCGGGCAGAGGAGGGGGAAGGGACAAGCTTTCCTTCACCCGTATTCGCGCAGGCTGTGCTCAGCCCCGTATATACCTGCCAGCGGGATCATTACTTTGATATATTCTTTGAGCTGTCCTTCTCCCACCTGCTGATGCTGGTGCGCCAGAAGCTCTTGTCCAAGGAAGACGGGCAAAAGATCGCCCGGGGCCTGCGGCAGCTGCAGCAAAAGGATTACAGCGCCGTACCCTACAACCCCGCCTATGAAGACCTGTTTTTCATGATCGAGAAGGATCTGGGCGACCTGGTGGGGGCGGATCTGGCGGGGCGCCTGCACATGGCGCGCAGCCGCAATGACATGGGCCTGGCCGAGTACCGCATCGGCACCCGCAAGGCTCTGCTGGAAGTGATCGCCCGTCTGGAGGGGCTGACAGAAGTGTTGCTGTCCTTCGCCGACGAGCATAAGCAGACGCTGATGCCCGCCTATACCCACACACAGCCGGCACAGCCGACGACACTGGGGCACTATATCCTGGCGGCATATGACGCACTGGAGCGTGACAAGTCGCGCCTGGTCAGCGCCTATCACGAGGCAAACCGCTCGCCCTTGGGGGCCGCGGCCATCACGACCACAGGCTTTAAGATCGACAGGTTTTATCCTGCCCGTGTGATGGGCTTTGAAGGGCTGATCGAGAACAGCTATGACTGCATCGCCGGGGCGGATTACCTCAGCGCGGCGGCCGGGGCCATCGCAAGCCTTTCCTTGACCTTGTCGCGCTTTTTAAAGGACACCCTGGATTTTTGCACCGTGGAGTTCGGCGTATTCCGTCTGGCGGATCCCTATGTGCAGACCTCGTCCATCATGCCTCAAAAGCGCAACCCTTCAAGTCTGGAACACGCAAGGCCCATCGCCTCGCGCGGCTTCGGCCGGGCTCTGACGGTGCTGCAGATGCTTCACAACACGCCCATGACCGACATGGTCGACTCGGAGGAAGATCTGCAGCCCACGCTCTATGAGGCCTGCGATGATCTGATCAAGACTTGCGAGCTCTTGCGGGTGAACTACGTGACATTGACTGTCAACACCGCGCATCTGGCCAGGCGCGCGGGAGCTGCCTTCATCACGGCCACCGAGCTGGCCGACAGCCTGGTGCGGGACTTTGACCTGAGCTTTCGCGAGAGCCACCACCTGACCGCGCGGCTCGTGCGCTACCTGGACGCGATGGGTGACCATGAGGGGCAGCATATCACCGGTGAGGCCCTGGAAAAGATGGCTGAGGAAACGCTCGGCCGGCCGCTGACCCTGTCATCCGAGCGGCTGAAGCAGGTGCTGAGCCCTGACTATTTCGTATCCATACGCGACGTGACGGGAGGGCCTGCGCTCAAAGAAATGGAGCGTATGATCAGCGAGCGCGCCTCGCGGGCCGCGGATGCCCCTGATCTGGCCGGAAAGCTGGAGCAGGCGCAGCGTATCCTTGAGGAGGACATCAACACCCTGCTCATGTGACAAAGGGCGTGGAACGCTGGTGTATGCCGGCAGAAGAATACAAAGATAAGATCCCCGGCATTTGTACCGGGGATCTTATCTTTGTATAAATGATCGAATACAGACGCGTTCTTATTCTTCTTTTGCTTCCTCAGCTGCCTCTTCGGCAGCTTCTTCAGTTTCGGCTTCGGGAGCTACTTCTTCCGCTGCTTCCTCCGCAGCTTCTTCGGAAGGCTGCTCTTCCGCGGCCTCTTCGGCCTCGGGGGCGGCTTCCTCTGCTGCTTCCTCGACCGCTTCTGCCGGGGCCGTCTCCCGGGCTGCTTCCTCAACAGCTTCCGCTGCCTGTTCGGTCGCGGCCTGGATGACCTCGCTGACCTCGTCACCGCGCTCGGCGGCGGCTTCGGCGGCGCGCTTGAAGGCGGCCGCGACACCGGTCTCCTCGGCGGGTTCGCTGGCGTAGGCGGTGGGCATCTGATAGCTCATGGAGAAGTCGTCGCTGTCTCCGGGGATGGCGGCCGGTGCTTCCAGAATGGTCTCTTCCATCGCTTCGCGGATGGAGAGGCTGATGCGCTTGGCGTCGGGGTCAACGGCCAGTATCTTGATGTTGACCTCCTGGCCGGGGCTGAGGACATCCTCAACCTTGTTGACGCGGGTCATGGCGACCTGGCTGATGTGGATCAGGCCGTCGACGCCGGGTTCCATTTCAACAAAGGCACCGAAGGGGCGGATGCGTACGACCTTGCGGGTCAGCACCGATCCGACGGGGTATTTTTCCTCCACATTGTCCCAGGGGCGGGGCTGCAGCTGCTTGTAGCCAAGCTGGATGCGCTCGCGCTCCGGGTCGAGGGAGAGGATCTTGACGTCGATCTCGCTGCCGATCTTCAGCACATCCTGGGGCTGGGCCGAACGGTTCCAGCTCAGGTCGGTGATATGGATCAGGCCGTCGACGCCGCCCAGATCGACGAAGGCGCCGAAGGGGGCGAAGCGGCGGACGATGCCCTTGACGACCTCGCCCTGAACCAGCCTGCTCCAGGCTTCTTCCTTCCTGGCGGCGGCCTCGGCGATCACCACTTCCTTGCGGCTGGCGACGACGCGCTTTTTGCTGTCGTCGATCTCAATGATCTTCAGCCTCATCTCCTGGCCGACAAACTGGCTGATCTTTTCAACGTAGCGCTGGGAGAGGTGGGAGGCGGGGATAAAGGCGCGGACGCCCTCGATGTCGGCCAGCAGGCCGCCCTTGACGGCTTCCTTGCCGAGCCCTTCCACGAACTCACCGGCTTCGTACTTGGCCTTGATGCCGGCCCATACCTTGCGGTTGACGATGTTGCGCTGGGAGAGGATGACATTGCCTTCGCCGTCGTTGACCTTGA
>CAZVUU010000074.1:0-11681 GCA_964630465.1 uncultured Christensenella sp. | reverse complement strand
CCGTCGGCATCAGCGGGGCCATCCAGCACCTGGCCGGCATGGAGGAATCGGACTATATCATCGCCATCAACAAGGACGCTCAGGCGCCGATCTTCTCGGTGGCCGATGCTGGTGTCGTGGGCGACTGGCGCAAGATCCTGCCGAAGCTGATGGAGGAGATGGGGAAGGCGAAATAAATGAGATAAGGTCATTAGGAAACCCTGACTATGATTCATGGCCGGGGTTTTTTATTTTGGATCGGCTTTGGGGAGGAATGTGAACCGGAAAAGGCGCGGAATACGAGAAAAATGAGCGACGATGATTTAATTTTTTATAAATTATCTGATTGATGGAAATAAAGAGTATTCGTCATTCTGTTTTTTTATACCTCCGGTGGTTTTTGCGACTCTGATTTCCCTGCCGGAGTCAGGAACAAACCTGTTTGGCTATAGACTACCAAGCATGAATGTAGTATCGTAAAAGCTAAGATGATTTAGGATGTATTTGCGGAGGGATGATCGAGTGGCTGCTATTGATGACCTGATCAATCAGATAGATAACCCGGAACTGCGCGATCGCATTGCGCAGGAAGTTGATCGGATGAACAAGCAGAAGAAATTCGGCCTTGTATTTGAGGAGCACCTGCCGGAGTGTACCCCGCTTTATGATGTGCCTGTCCGAAAGGGCAGCACTGTGGCGCTGAGGGCGGGAAAAGTCAGCGACACGTATGCGGTGCTGAAGATAGAAAACAACAAAGCCTGGTGCCTGCCAAAGGCTGGCGGAGAAACTGTGGCATTTGAAGTGGATGAGCTTGTATCCGTCGCTGAGTTTGGGGAGCCGATCTACCCTTACCTGAAGCCCATTGATATGGTATGCAAGGCACCAGACAGCGAGCTTTGGCATACCCTGATCGAGGCAGATAACTACCATGCCCTTCAGCTGCTGGAATATCTCTATGCGGGAAAGGTCGACTGCATCTATATCGACCCACCCTATAACACAGGCGCAAGAGACTGGAAATATAATAATGACTATGTTGACAGCAACGATGCCTATCGGCATAGTAAGTGGCTGTCTATGATGCAGAAGAGGCTGAAGATTGCGAAGAAACTGCTGAATCCAAGGGATTCTGTGCTGATCGTTACCATTGATGAAAAAGAGTATCTGCACCTTGGCTGTCTGCTGGAGGAGATGTTTCCGGAAGCAAGGATGCAGATGATTAGCACAATGATCAATCCTGCGAATGTGGCGCGGGCTGGAGAGTTTGGACGAAGTGGTGAATATATATTTTTCATCTTTTTAGGCATTGCTGCACCTCAGAGGGTTAAGGTTGATAGGGAGTGGGTCTCAAGTAAAGGGAGAACACACACTGGTCAAGTAAGATGGGATTTACTGAGAAGGTCAGGTGTTGGAGCTTCTAGAAAAGACTCGCCAGGTGGTTTTTATCCTCTATATATTGCCCCTGAGACTGGGAAAATTGAGTTGATAGGTGAACCATTACCCGATGGAATATCTAAAGCTCCACATATTGATAAGTTAGTAGGACTATTACCTATTAGAGATGACGGGAGTGAGGGAAGATGGCAATGGTCAACAGATACATTTCGTGAGAGACTTCTTCAAGGCCGCATAAGAATTGGTGGTAATAAGAAAAAAGGATTTACTGTCTATATTTTAAAAGATGGTGAGTATTCAAAGATTAAAAATGGCGAATTTTCAATAGTAGGAAATGGGATAAACAACGAAATTATTGTAGAAGACAATGTGTCAAATTACGTAATGGCAACACCGGGCGACATATGGAGAATCGCCTCTCATGATGCAACACAATATGGTTCCCGACTTCTCAACAACATATTTGGAGACAGAAGATTTACATTTCCAAAATCATTGTATGCTGTCAAGGATTGTATCTACTTTTTGACTGCCAATAAGAAAAATGCTTTGATTGTTGATTTTTTTGCAGGATCAGGCACAACATTACATGCTGTCAACCTTCTCAACGCTGAGGATGGTGGCCATCGCCGCTGCATCATGGTTACGAACAACGAAGTGTCTGATGACGAAGCAAAAACCCTTTCAAAGCAGGGGTATTATCCCGGCGATGCAGAATGGGAAAGATACGGAATTGCGCACAATGTTACATGGCCCCGTACAGTATGCTCCATCAAAGGAGAAGATATTCAAGGTATGCCGCTCAAGGGAAACTATATAGGCAGTGACATCCCGATGGCCGATGGGTTTAAAGCCAACGCCGCCTTTTTTAAGCTCAGCTTCCTCAATAAAACCGATGTTGCCCTGGGGCGACAGTTCAAGGAGATGCTGCCCACACTGTGGATGAAGGCGGGTGCATGCGGGCCTTGTCCGAGGCTTGCGGATGACAAAACGCCGGCTATGCTGATTCTGCCTGAAAACCGCTTTGCGGTGCTTGCAGATGAATCTGTTTTCTCTGCCTTTGAGGCCGAGGTCAATAATTCTCCGGAAATCGAAACGGTGTATATCATCACGGATTATGAGGCCGGGTACAGCGCGATGGCAAAGAACCTGAACGCTCCGCATATCTATCAGCTTTACCGGGATTATCTTGATAACTTCCGCATCAACGTGGGGAGGAACTGAGTATGAAGGTTGAACTGTTTCCCTTTCAAAAAAAGGCAGTTGCTACCTTACGTCAAAAAGCAGCTGAGGCGCTGGGCAGCTACCACCGCACGCATACGCCGCAGGTGGTGTCATTGCAAGCACCTACCGGGGCAGGAAAAACCATCATCATGGCCGCCCTGGTTGAGGATATCTACTTTGGGACAGATCAATATGCCGAGCAGCCGGATGCTATCTTTGTCTGGTTGTCAGATTCACCGGCGCTCAATGAGCAATCCAAGCAAAAGTTTGAGCTGAAGGCAGACAAGATCCGCTTTGGTCAATGCGTGACCGTTGAAGATGATTCGTTTGATATGGAAGTGCTGGAGGACGGCTATATCTATTTTCTCAATACGCAGAAACTGGGAAAAGCCGGCAATATTGGCAAACATTCGGATATGCGCCAATATACCATCTGGGAGACGATTCAAAACACAGCAAACCAGAAATCGGACCGCCTTTATTTCATCATCGATGAAGCCCACCGGGGCATGCAAGGCCGCGAGGCGGGCAGAGCCACATCGATCATGCAGCGGTTTCTTAAGGGAAGCGCTGAGTATAACTTGCAGCCCATGCCGGTGGTCATCGGTATCAGTGCCACAGCTGAGCGCTTCAATACACTGGTTGGAAGTGATACCTCTTCTACCCTTCAAAAATGTATTATTACGGCAAATGAAGTTCGATCGTCCGGCCTCCTGAAGGACAGGATCATCATCACCTATCCGGATGATCCTGAAAAGAACAATGAGATGGCAGTCCTGCAGGCGGCTATAGATGAGTGGAAACATAAATGTGAGCACTGGTATCAATACTCCTACGAACAGCACTATGCACAGGTCAACCCCATCTTTTTGATCCAGGTGCTTGCAGGATCAGGCAATGCCATATCCGATACAAAGCTTGACGATGTGCTTGCAAAAATCGAAGAAAACATGGATGTTCGATTTAAGGAAAATGAAGTCGTGCATACATTCGGTTCCATCTCCACCATCAGCCTCAATGGGCTGCCGGTACATCGCGTGGAGCCGTCGGATATTCAAGATGACAAGCGTATCCGGGTCGTGTTGTTCAAAGAAAATCTGTCTACAGGGTGGGATTGTCCGCGTGCAGAAACAATGATGTCATTCAGGCGGGCGGAGGATGCCACCTATATCGCTCAGCTGCTGGGCAGAATGATACGAACACCCTTGCAAAGCCATATTTTTGTAGATGATTCCCTGAACGATGTGCGGCTGTTCCTGCCTTACTTCAATATGCAGACCGTCAAAACCGTCATTGACGAGCTTCAAAACACGGAGGGCGGGGAGATACCCACCGTTATCGACGGAGAATCCCTGGGCCAACAGGCATATGTCCCTTGGACAGTGCATCCAAAGGTACAACGCAGGGCAGAGAGCACGATTGAATCGGGGCAGACCAGTATGTTTACGCCATCCGCTGGCAGAGCGGTTGACACACAAGCGGCGGCTGGGCAGGCAGATAAGGCTGTTGAACCTGCGATGGCGGGAGCAGAAATATTCAATGAACCTCATCCTCAGTATCATCCGACGCCAATGGTCCCGATCGTTCGTAAAACTGGCAGGTCTGCGGACTTTGTAGCAGATCCGGGCGTACAATTGAAAATGTCCGGCCACACCATTGACAGGGAAGCAGTCACCAAATTCATCAATGATCAAGGGCTGCTGACCTATATGGTCCGCTCAGTCAAAATAAACAGCTATTTGAAATCCTTGCTAAGCCTGACCAGCTTATTATCCCAAACCGGGATATACGCTGATGCTGCGGATGAGGTAAAAGATGAAGTCATCGATATGATGCGCAGCTATATTGAGGGCTTGCACAGGAGCGGAAAGTACAGGGAACTGGCCGCTCAAGTGCTGTCGTTCAAGCTGTCTGTCCGCATCTTCGATGTGTTTGGCGAAGCGCTCGATGAGGGGATTGGCCACGGTTTCCTCGCCACGTCTGACAGCGATCTGGACAGACAATTGCGTGCAGCGGATGCAAAGCTCGGCGCTTATGGGTTTCCAAACATCTATGGAATGAAATATTATGACGAAGATCACCCCAACGACTTTAAGATTGACAGCATATTGTTTGCTGCCGACGATGATTGCATAGCAAAGCTGAACAGTTTTGCGCAGAAGAAGTTTCATCAAATGAACGATGAGTACAGAAAATATATCGTCGGTAAATCCGAAAAGCATAAAAAGCAGTATAGCGACATCATCGCGGATGGAGATATCGTCAGCAAACACAACTTTACCCTGCCGGAAATCATCAATGTGAAGGTGGAAACTGAGGGCAAAGAATATGACAACCACTTGTTTGCCGATGAAAAAGGCATCTCTGTCATTAAGCTGAACGGCTGGGAGGAAGGCGTTCTGGAAGAAGAAGCGAAACGGCCAAATTTTGTCTGCTGGCTTCGGAACCCTCCGCGTGAGAAATGGTCGCTGTGCATTCCCTATGAGATCCAAGGGGAGACAAAAGCATTTTATCCCGATTTTCTGATCATTCGCAGCGATCCGCATCTTGATTATGTGGTTGATATACTGGAGCCTCATAATCCCGAATACAAAGACAATATTGGCAAAGCAAAAGGCTTTGCCAGGTATGCTGAAGCCGAGCCAAGGATCGGCAGGGTGCAGCTCATCCGCCAAGGGAAGGACCCTGCCGGTAAAATCCGTTTCAAACGACTGGATCTGTCGCAGGGAGCGTTGAGAGAAAAGGTGCTGAGAGCGCAGAATAACGATGAGCTGGATCATATCTTTGAAACAGAAGGGGTTTTTTGAGGCAGGCAGGATTTACTCGATGACCAAAGGTAATGAAATAAATGATTTGGACCGTTTTATCATGACAACAAATGCAACACATGATAGACTGATGATCTTGATTTTCATGCTTACTATGTTGATGATGTAATCATAAGAATTAAAAGTATTTGATTTACGTGCTTAAAACATATAAAATATAAGCATAAAAATCAAGTTCGAGGTGATCCTATGTCTATCCCTGATGAATTAATGGAAGCTTTGATCCGGCATGGCGGCACTGTCACCACAGCGCAGGCAAACGAAGCCGGGGTCTCCAATGAGCGTCTTCGTCTGCTGGTTGTCTCAGGGGAGCTTATCCGTGCAGCCCATGGCGTATACATTCTGCCGGAGGAGTTTGAAGATAAGATGTTTATCACGCAGCTTCGGCGGCCTAAGATCATCTATTCACACGACACGGCTCTTTATCTGCATGATTTGAGTGACCGTGACCCGCTTGGCTATACAGTGACTGTGCCCAGAGGATACAATACGGCGAAGCTGAGGGACGAAGGCTTCAAGGTTTTCACCGTCAAAAGGGAACTCCACCAGCTTGGAACCGCGAATATGAAGACGATGTTCGGGCATACCGTTGTGGCTTACGGTATGGAGCGCACCATCTGCGACTGCCTGCGCAGCAGAGGTCAGATGGATATTGCCATTTTGACGGATGCCTTAAAGCGGTATGCCGGACGAAAGGATAAGGACTTGAATGTGCTGATGAGTATGGCACAGGTATTCAGAGTGGATAAGATGCTTAGAAATTATATGGAGGTACTGTTGTGAATACCTCGACGCAACTGAAGGCCCTGATACGCAATCTTTCAAAGAAAACAGGAATAGAGGCAGAGGTTCTTCTTCGCAACTTCATGATGGAACGCTTTTTAGAGCGGATCACTCTTTCCGATTACAGAAATAATTTTATTCTGAAGGGTGGTGTCCTGATTGCGGCCATGGTGGGCATCGATACGCGTTCTACGCTTGATTTGGACGCCACGATCAAAGGACAAACTTTGTCCGCTGAAAAAATCAAAGAGATCATCGAGGATATCATTGCCATTTCAATTGATGACGGCATGAGCTTTTCCCTCAGCGGAATAGAGGAAATCCGTGAGGGAGCGGACTATCCCGGCTATCGTGCCTCCATCGCGGCTCAATTGGATAAAACCCGTCAGATGCTGAAAATAGATATCACGACGGGAGACATCCTTACGCCCGGAGAGGTCCCGTACAGATTCAACCTAATGTTTGAGGATCGAGCGATCAAAGTCATGGCCTATGCGCCCGAGAATGTGCTGGCTGAAAAATATGAAACGATCATTACGCGTGGATTGACCAACACCAGAATGAAGGATTTCTATGATATCCATACTATAACTGCCACACAGCTTATCGATGGTGATGTGTTCCGTGATGCCTTGCGCGCAACAGCCGAAAAGCGGGGAACATCGGCACAGCTGGAAGAATATGTCAAGGTTCTTGAGACGATTGCCCAAAATCCCGATATGATCAGCCGCTGGCAAAGATATGCGAACAAATACAGCTATGCCTCATCCCTTACATGGGAAGAAGTGATGAACGCGGTGAAAAAACTGTCTGAAGCATGATACCCAGAGACAACTGAGTAAAAAAACCCTGAAGATCATTTGATCGTCGGGGATTCTCTTTATATTGTTATTCAGCATATGTCGCTACCGGAAAAAACGATCCCTGAAAAGAAACTTTCAGGGATCGTTTGCACGGCCTTAAGACATGTCGAAATGTAGAATATCAGCAGACGGGTTGGAAAGACATCGGTACCTTCAGCCCTGCCTTACCCCGCAATGACCGCCTCGGGGACCCTTTGCCTGTCCATCCGGCGGAATTCGCGCATGACCATGAAGGCGGAGACGGAGGCGGCGGCCAGGTCCGCCACGGGGCCGGAGTACATGATGCCGTCGATGCCCATGATCAGCGGGAAAATGACGATGAGGGGCAGCAGAAAGATGATCTGCCGGGTCAGGGAGAGGAAGATGCCCCGCTTGGGCTTGCCGATGGAGGTGAAGAGGTTGGAGGAGATCGGCTGCAGGAAGTTGATGAAGGTAAACAGCATGTAGATGCGGAAGTAGGACTCGGCAAACTCAAAATACTTCTCCGAAGAGCCCGAACCGAACAGGGAGATGATGGGCCTGGGCATCAGCTGAAACAGAAGAAAGGCCGTGGCCGAGATGGCAAAGCCCCAGCGGACGGCCAGCAGGTAGACCTGCTTGACCCGGTCATAGCGGCGGGCGCCGTAGTTGAAGCTGACGATGGGCTGCATGCCCTGGGAGATGCCGATGATCACCGCGAAGAAGATGGCGGCCACCTTGTTGACGATGCCCGAACCGGCCAGGGGGATGGAGGAGCCGTATTCGGACAGGGCGCCGTAGTGCACCAGGGAGTTGTTCATGACGATCTGCACGACCATCATGGCGAGCTGGTTGAAGGAGGGCGCCGTGCCCAGGGACATGATCCTCCCCACATGACGCCTCTGTGGGCGCAGGTGCTGCCGCTGCAGCGGCAGGGTGCGCATGCGGGTAAAGTAGCGCAGCGCCAGGGAAAAGGACAGCATCTGCCCCATCACCGTGGCCAGGGCCGCGCCGGCCATGTCCATGTTAAAGACGAATATGAACAGCGGGTCCAGGATGGTGTTGAGGATGGCGCCGGACAGGTTGACCAGCATGGCGTAGCGCGGGCTGCCGTCGGCCCGGATCAGGTGGCCGCCGCCCACGGAGAAGATCAGGAAGGGAAAGCCCCAAGCGGTGATTTCCGTGTAGGAGCGGGCATAGGGAAGCACGTTGTCGGGCGAGCCGAAGAAGACCAGGAGCGGCTCAAGAAACAGGGTGACGATGACGGCCAGGACGAGGCCGGCGGAAAACAGCACCGTCAGGGCATTGCCCACAAAGAAACCGGCCTTGTCCCTTTCCCCGGCCCCCAGGGAGAGGTTGAAAGCCGTCGCGCCGCCGATGCCCATCAGCAGCGCGATGGCCACGCAGAGGGTGCTCAGCGGGAAGGCCACGTTGGTGGCGGCGTTGCCGAGCTCCCCGATCTTCTGGCCGATGTAAAACTGGTCGACGATGTTATACAGCGCGCCCACCAGCATGGATACGATGCTGGGAACGGCATAGGTTTTCAGCAGCTTGCCGACGGGCTGCGTGGCCAGCTGGTGCTTGGATTCGGGGATGGTTTCTCGTGACATGGCGTACCTCGTGTATATCGGTGACAGGCCCGGCCCGGGCGAAGGGAGGGCAGAAAGCAAGGGAAGCTGCGCGGGCCGAAGCGAAAAAGCGCAGAATGGAATAAGTATACGCATTTCCCCCGCCGGAGTAAAGCGCGCCCCGCGCGGATCAGGCGAAGCTTTGAGGCAAATCAAAGGGTGCAGTAATAAAACCCATGGAACAAGGAGTCGTCACACTGCAAAAAGCGTGGCGGTCTTCTTTGGAATAAAGGGTCTGATGTAGTAAAATGCAGATAAAAAAGCGAGATATTGAACAGATAAGCTTGAAAAAGACGGAACACATAGGCAGAAGAACGATATTCAAGCTACATGAACAGTACCAGCGGTATAGACTAGAGCATTATGATTCTAAGGATGAGCAATGACAAGCCAATGGAAAAGACTCAAGACCTGCATGAAGAACCTGAAGAAGTTAGGCATGGAAGACTGGAAAGCCTATCGGAACGGAAACAGCCGCAAGGGATATTGGGCAGTAGCAGGAAGCAGTATACTCATACATACCATTACAAACAAAAGACTCGAACAGGCAGGATACTACAGTCTTCTTGCCCAGTACGAGTCACTATCTTCAAGCGGTTGAGCCGCCGTGTACCAAACGCTATGCACGGTTGTGTTGGCGGATCCCCCGACCAACAGACCGGAGGACCGCTGATCGATCGTGAGGCCTTATGTTGCGGTTCCTTTTAAAGGAGGGGAGAAGCTTTTCAGCGACAGAATAGTTTTTTACATAGACTACAGCGTTTCATTTTCCCGCGCTTACCCCAATTTCGTAACAATCGCGATATGTTCACTTGACCGCTTCTGTACTCATTGCTCATGCACTCACGTCATCCGACTTAAGTCAGCGTCTGCTCCTAGCCCTTCACAGCCCCCGCCGTCAGCCCCGTGATGAACTGCTTGCTCATCATCAGGTACAGCACGATCACAGGCAGGGCGGAGAGGGTCAGCACGGCGAGCACCTTGGACCAGTCCGTCTGATACTGACCGAACAGGCGGGTCACGCCCAATAGAAGCGTCTTTTCCGATTCCTCGGTGATGAAGATCAGGGGGAACCACAGGTCGTTCCAGAAGGGGACGAGGTTATAGATGGCCACTGTGGCAAGGGCCGGGCGCATCAGAGGCACCACGATGGTGGAAAAGATACGGAAGTGCCCCGCGCCGTCGATAAAGCCCGCCTCGATCAATTCATGCGGCGTCTGTCTGACAAACTCCGTCAGAACAAAGACCGACATGGGGATGCCCATCGCCAGATAGATGGGGACCAGCGCCCACTTGCTGTTCATCAGACCCAGGGTCTTTACGATCTCCAGCAGCTTGATGGAGCCGATGCGGATGGGCAGCATCATGCCGGAGATCAGAAAGAAAAACAGGGCCGCGGAAACCTTCCCCCGCCAGTTGGCCAGGGCATAGGCGGCCAGCGTGCCGATCACCAGTACCAGGATCAGCGAGGTGATGACCACCAGAAAGCTGTTGAGAAAATAGCGCATAAAGTCGCTGCTGCGCAGGATGTCCGTATAGTTTTGCGTGTTCCAGACAGCAGGCAGGCCGAATGTGTTGATATAGATGGACCGTTTGTCTTTAAATGAGCCCATGATCATCACCCACAGCGGAAACAGCACGATGAGCGACCACAGGGACAGAACCAGGTGAGAGGGGATGTGAAGGTTCATCACCCGCAGCGAGCGGGTGCGGCGGGGCTTGTTCATAGATCCCCCTTGCTCTGCGTCAGCCGCAGCGTCGGGATCACGAAGACGGCCAGCACGATAAAGGTGATCACGGCGATGGCGGCGCCCAGGCCCTGATCGGGGATGCCGACCGGATGCTGGCCCGCAATCCCCACGCGGTAGAACAGCGTGCCGACGATATCGGTGGCATAGTTGGGGCCGCCGTTGACCGTCTCCAATGCATAGACTACGTCAAAGGCATTGAAGTTGCTTACAAAGGTGAGGATGGCGACCATGCCGGCTACAGGCCTGATCAGGGGCAGCTTGATGTAGCGGAAGGTCTGGAAGCTGTTGCAGCCCTCGATGTCCGCGGCCTCCAGCAGATCTTCGCTGATGTTGCGAAGCGCCGCGACAAACATCATCGTGGGGATGCCCAGCCACTGCCAGCAGGACACCAGGGAGACCGTCACCAAGGCCGTTCCCGCCTCGCCCAGCCAGGGGAGCGCCAGGACACCCAGCCCCAGCGGGTTCAGCGCGGCGCGGCTCCACAAGGGGTTGAGCAGCAGCTTCCACAGATAGCCCGTGACCAGCACCGCGAAAGTGGTCGGCAGAAAGATGATGGTCTGGTAGAAGACGCGCCCTTTCATGGTACGGTTGGTCAGCATCGTGGCAAAGAGAATGCCCAGCACATTTTGTACGCCCATATGCACGGCGAAAAACACCCAGGTATGCCCGAATGCGCCCCAGTAGCGCGTGCTGACTTCGCCGGGCGTGAAGAGTTTGCGGAAGTTGTCAAGGCCTACGAAGCTGCGGCTCTGCTGGCTGCCTGTATAGAGGCTCAGCTGGATGGAAGAAAGCAGCGGCCAGGCCATGAACAGGGCGTAGATGGCCAGCGCGGGCAGCAGATAGAGCATCCAATACCGGCCGCCGGGGTGCAGGCCCCTGCGCCTGATCGCGGGTTTGACCTTCAGTGTGCTCATGCTTATCTCTCCTGATGATGCAAAAGCGGCCGCCCCGGAGAGCGGCCGCCTGTCAGTTTTATCAGGGCAACAGTGCGGCGATCGCGTCAGCCGCCGCCTGCGGGGTGGTCTCGCCCTTCAATACCTTGATGACCTCCTGGTTCATCGGGGCATAGAGGTCCATCAGCCTGGGCCAGACAAAGCGCGCGTCCGTCTCCTTGCCGGTGTTGAGGGAGAGGAACTCGTTGGCATGCTCGTCAGACAGGGTGATCGGAGCGTTGATCATCGGGTAGAAGCCGTTGGGCAGCTGTTCGCTGGCCAGCGCGGCGCCTTCGGGAGAGGCCAGCCAGGCCAGGAAGGCACGGCACTCCTCGGGGTA
>CAZVUU010000073.1:0-11807 GCA_964630465.1 uncultured Christensenella sp. | reverse complement strand
TATTTCTGATCCGCCTTGCTCTTTGCCGCCAGCTGCCACTTGAGGCCTGTGGGAAAGCCGCCGCCCCCCCGCCCGCGCAAGCCTGACGCGATCACGATATCGGTGACCTCTTTGCCCGTCATTGACAGCAGGCATTTTTCCAGCGCCTTATAGCCGTCAAAGGCCAGGTATTCATCGATATCTTCCGGCGAGATCACGCCGCAGTTCCGCAGCGCGACGCGGGTCTGGTGCTTGTAAAAAGGCATCTCCTCCAGCGACAAGTCGACCATTGACTCCGTCTGGCTGTCGTGATGCAGCAGGCGCTTGACCACGCGGCCTTTCAAAAGATGTTCGGCTACGATGTCGTCCACATCCTTGGGTGAAACATGGGAATAAAAGGTCCCCTCGGGGTAGACGATCACCACCGGGCCTGCCTCGCACAGGCCGAAACAGCCGGTGCGGATGGGCTTGACTTCCTTTTCCAGCCCGTACTCGCTCAGCTTTTCTTCAAGCAGCGTCAATAAGGTTTCGCTGCCCGACGAGGTGCAGCCGGTACCGCCGCAGACCAGGACATGCGAACGAAAATACTCCATACTCTATGCTCCTTCCTCAGGCCTGATCGGCTTCGGCCGTGATGGTATATTCTTTGACCGGGTGCCCGTTGACCACGTGGTCGGCCACGATCATGCGGGCCTTCTCGGGGTTTACTTTCACATAGGTCACCTTGCTGCCGTCGGATGAAATCACATCCACCATCGGCTCCAGCCGGCACATGCCGATGCAGCCCGTCTGCGTCACGGTCACACTTTTCAGACGCCGGCGGTCGATCTCTTCCATAAAGGCGGTCATCACGGGGCGCGCGCCCGCGGCAATGCCGCAGGTGGCCATGCCGATCACGATGCGCACGCCGTCCTCACGGTCTTCCTTGCGCAGAGCAATCTTTTCAAGCGTCCTCTGGCGGATCGCTTCCAGCTCCTGCAGGGTTTTCATAACAACATCCCTCCAAATATTGAGTGGCACTGCTCACGGAGCAAGGCCCCCAGGTATTGTCTGATCTCAGGTTCGTCAAGCGGGATCTCAGGCCCCAGCACACGCCTGATGTCTTTTGTGCTGAAGCGCTCCTGCCCTCTGGGCGAGCGCAGGTCCCAGGAAAAATCGGGCGACTGCGGGTTCATGCAGATCAGCGCCAGCATCGTCTGGGCCAGGTCGCCCAGAGGCAGGCTGTCGATGTGCCCGGGCAGTGTGCGGATCCTCACCCTCGTGCCCTTTTGCGGGCTGCTGTCCAGGCACAGGCTGCCGCCGGTCAGCTCCGCGTTGCGCCGGGCCAGGGGCAGACCCAGGCCGACCTTGCGGGTGGTGCGGCTGGTGGTGAAGGGGGAGACCGCCTCCCGCGCAAACTCCGGCGCCATGCCCCGCCCGTCGTCCTCCAGCACAATCTCCAGCACTCCCTCATCCGACAGAGCGACTGACAGCCGGATCGCCCGGGCCTCCGCCCGCAGGCTGTTCTCCATCAGGTCAAGCAGATGCAGGGACCAGTCGCGCATCAGTGGTGAAACTTATCAAGGATGCCGGCTACCTGATCGGGCGTGACGCGGCCGAACACTTCCTCGTTCACCGTCAGCACGGGCGCCAGCCCGCAGGCCCCGATGCAGCGCGTGCCCTGCAGGGTGAACTGGCCGTCGGAGGTGGTGCTGCCGACGGGGATCTCCAGGTACTCTGCCAGCTTGTCCAGCACAGCCTGCGCGCCTTTGACATAGCAGGCCGTGCCCATGCACACGCTGATCACATGCTCGCCTTGCTTTTCCAGGTTAAACTGGGCGTAAAAGGTGGCCACGCCGTAGACATCGCTGAGGGGGATATGCATCCCTTCGGCGATGTGCTGCTGTACATCCATGGTCAGCGCGCCGAACAGACCTTGTGCTTCCTGCATCACGGGCATCAGCCCGCCCGGCTCATCCTTGTGCTTTAAAATGATCGCATCAAGTGCGGCGTAGGGGTTGCAGCCTTCACACATATGAGCTCCTCCTTCTGGTCAATAATGATAAATAAATAACTAACATGATTGACCGAGACACATTATAACATATAGAATTCAAAATTGCACTATCTTTTTAAACATGACTTTGCCGGAATGAAAAGATTAGTTATCAGTAACTAAATAACGATATATGTTTCTTTTATATCTATCTGTGTCAGGTAGGCTTTGCTTTGCCCCTCTTTTCCCGCCACGCGCGCTGCGGCGGAGGCCAGGGCCAGTCGAAAGGCCCCCCGATCAGTTTGTCCTGTTTCTTTCCCCGCGATATAGCCCGCCAGCATCGCGTCCCCCGCACCCACGGTGGTCGCGACGTGTACCTTCAGGCCGGGTGAATAAAGTGCCTGATCCTTCGTATACAGCAGCGCGCCCCCTGACCCCATCGACAGAAGGATCTCCCGGGCGCCACCCGCGACGAGGGCCGCGATGCTCTCAGCCGCCCCCTCCTTGCCTGTAACCGTGAAGCCGCTGAAGGCGGAGAGCTCATCCAGATTGGGCTTGACCAGATCCGGCTCCTCACAAAGGGCCGCGCGGAAGCTTTCGCCCGCGGCGTCCAAGGCAATGCGGCATCCGGGTGCTGCCTTTCGCGCGGCCCTGATCAGCCGGGCGTAGTAATCATCCGGGCAACCGGGCGGCAGGCTGCCCGATAGGCACAGCCAGCGACTGTTAGCGGCACAGGCGGCCGTCAGCGCCTCCATCTCGCTCAGCTCCCCGGGGCCGACGGGGCTGCCCGCCGCGTTGAGCTCCGTGATCTCGCCCCGCGATTCATCCATCACCTTGATGTTGACCCGAAGCCCTCCGGGCAGCATCACGGCGCTCATATCGACACCCCAAAGAGAAAGCGCGTCCGACATCAGCTTTTCGTCATCCCGGCCCAAAAACAGCAGGGCCCGGGCTTCCAGCCCGAAGGATGCCGCCATGCGGGCGACGTTCACACCCTTTCCGCCCGCCGCCGTCTCCTCGCGCAGAATGCGGTTGGTGCCGCCCCGCTCCAGGCGGGCGACATGAAGGGTCTTGTCCAGGCTGGGGTTCAGGCAAAGGGCAGTGATCATGGGGAGCCTCCGTTCTTTATTGCAGGGGAAACATACCGTAAAAACCGATCCGAGGCAAGAGGGCGCTTGGCACAAAGTACCCTTGGCTGTCCCGCTTCCCCCGCTGCCGGTGATATGCTATCATACGGAATATAAAATAAGGAGGCCCCCATGCGCGAATTGACCGATCGGTTTCTATTCACCTTCAGCCTCTGTGACCGCTATGGCTATTGGTTTCCCTCGCAGATCCTGATGATGATGCAGGAGATGGGCGGCCGCCACGGAGAGCTGATCGGCTTGGGGCGGTCCGAGCTGTTAAAGAGAAACGCCGTCTGGGTATTGGCCCGCAACGAGTACAGGCTGCACCGCCAGCCCGTGCCGGGCGATCTCATCGTCGCCCGTACCCACCCGGGCCCTGCCCGCCGCACGCTCTTTCCCCGCTATCACCGTTTTGAGCTGGAGGACGGCACGCTGCTGGCCGAAGGCATCGGCGGATGGACCCTGGCCGATATCACGACCCACCGCATGGTCCACCTGCCCGATGTGGCTGCCCTGCTGCCCGATACCGCCAGACTGCCCAAGCCCTTCGGCAGCTTTCCCGCCGCGGTCGATCCCGTGGAGGGCGACGCAAAAAAGGCCCTGCGCGAGCTGCGCTACTGTGACTTTGACATGAACCGTCACGTCAACAACACGCGCGTGGGCGATTGGGTCTGCGATATGCTGGAGGCAGAGGCGCTTGAAAACCGCCCCATCCGCCACCTGGTCATCAACTATTCCCGCGAGATCCTGCCGGGGGGCCCGGTGGAGCTGATCCTCAGGCAAAACGGCGACCGCTTCAGCATGAGCTGCAGCCGGGAGGGCGAGGCGCTGCTCAGCTGCAGCGGCGAGCAGGGGACCGAAGTCTGAACGCTGCCCTTGTGCAGATAAAGCGAAGCCAGGCCCAATGAGGCCGGGAAGGCCCGGGCGGCTGCGCGGGATGTAACGATGCCGAATTAAAGGGCGCAACTGAAGAGGTTTTATGTACTATCTTTTATCCTTATTGGGCGGCATGCTCATTTCCGTCATGGTGGTGTTCAACGGCGGCCTCAACGCGCGCGTCGGCCAGACGCCCGCGCTGGTCATCATCCATGCGGCCGGCCTGATCTTTACCGGGCTGCTGATGCTGATCAAACGGGAAAAGCCGCGGCTCATACGGCTGCCCCTCTACCTGTATTCGGCAGGCCTGATCGGCATCGCGACCACCGTGTTCAATAACACGGCCTTCGGCCACATCAGCGTATCGGCCATGATGGCGCTGGGCCTGCTGGGCGAAAGCATCTCCAGCCTGGCAGCCGATCACTTCGGACTGCTGGGCCTGCCCAGGCGCCCCTTCCGGCCGCAAAAGCTATGGGGCGGCCTGCTGGCATTGACCGGCATCGCCTTTATGTGGGATGACTTCAAGCTTATCCCCGTCGTGGTTTCCCTGCTGGCCGGTGTCACGGTGCTGGTCTCCCGGCTGATCAACGGCCGGCAGTCCAGACACACGGGCCTGCTGGGCAGTACCTTGATCAACTATCTCACAGGCCTCATCGGTTCCCTGATCCTGCTGGCATTCACGGGCGGTGCCCCATCCTTTTCACAGGCCATGGGCGGCCCCGCATACATCTATCTGGGCGGCGCGATGGGCGGCGTGATCATCCTGCTGTCCAGCTTCTGCGTGGGCAAGATCCCTTCCTTCTACATGACCCTGGCCTTTTTCGTGGGGCAGGTCTTTGCGGGCCTCCTGCTGGACATGGCGCTGGCCCAAAGCTTCCCGGTCAACAGCCTGATCGGCGGGCTCTTTGTGCTGGCGGGGCTGACGGTGAACCTGATGCTGGATAAGGCGCAAAAAGAACAGGCCCCTCCCCCCGCCCTCAAGCAGAGGGGGTAGGCCCAGGCCATAAGGCCACAGCAAGCCCCAAACCCAAAACGCGCCCTCCCCGTATACCGGCCGGAGGGCGTGGTTTACGGTGACTGCCGAGCGCCGCGGCGGTATTCGCTGGGGCGCAGCCCCGTCACCTTTTTAAAGGCTCTGGAGAAATACACCGGGTCTTCGATGCCCACCAGGCGGGCGATCTCGTAGTTTTTCAGATCAGATGAACGCATCAGCGCCTTTGCCCGTTCGATGCGCTTTTCGCTGATATAGGTGCTGAGGTTCCGGCCCTTCGCCCGCTTGAACTCCCGGCTGAGGTAGCCCGGGCTCAGGTGCACCAGCCGGGCCAGCTCTTCCAGCGACAGATCGGCGGCCAAGTTGCGGTCGATATAGTTTTGTATAAACGCCATGGCCTCTTCCCGCCCCCGGCCGTTGCCCCGTAGCAGCTGAGCCGTCGCCCGGGCCAGTTCCGCAAAGGAGGCCCCTGTCGGCTGCTGCGCTACCCGGTCCATGAACTGCTCCTCCGGGGGAAAAGCCTCGCTGCCCATCATCCCGGCCAGGTCATAGTCCAGCAAAAGGCCTGCGCAGAGGCTGTAGAGCAGCCGGGCATAGCGCTGGATGTCTGCCGGCGGCACAAGCCCCCGGTGAATATACTCTTCAAAAAGCCCGGCTGCCTGCTCCGCGCCGTTCATGTCCCGCAGCTGCAGCGCTTCGCGCAGCTGCCTGAGCGCCGCCTGCAGCGCGCGGGCGGTGTCGCCGGTCACCTCCGGCAGCTCATCATGAAACAGCAGAAGCTTTTGTTCGTCATGGGCCAGAGAATACAGGGCATCCTGCGCCCGGCGCGCTGCGTCCTTCAGGGCAAAGGCATGGCCCGCGGGGCCGCTGACCCCCACCTGCACGCTGTATTCCGCAAAGCCGTCGATCAGCCTGAAGTATTCCTCCAGGCAGGCGCGCAGCCGCGCCTCTTCCATGCGAAGTACCAGCGCGAGAAAACCATCCCGTCCCGGCGACAGGAGAATTACCCCGCCCGGCAGAGCCTGCAGCAAAAAGCGGCCCGCTTCCTCAAGGCTGCGCATCAGCAGGGGCTCTTCCATCAAACCTGCTCCCTGAACCTGCACGGCCAGCATGCGGCTGTCCGGCAGATCCAGATGCAGCCTGGCGCTCTGCGCGCGCACATACAGCTGCGACAAGCGGTTGCCCGCGACCAGCCCCTCCACAAACAGCTGCTGCTCCAGCGCCAGGTTGTCCTGCTGCTTGCTGCGCAGCGTGCGCACCAGCTCGCCCACCTGCCGGTCGCTCCTTAAAAGCTCCTTGGCACGCAGGACGGCCGCGCGGATCTTTTCTTCGCTGGTGGGCTTGATGATAAAGTCCGCCGCCTGCTGGCGCAGCGCTTCCTGGGCATACTCAAACTCGCTGTAAGCCGTGACCATGATGAGTTTGGTATCAGGGTAGAGCGCGCGCACCCTGCGGCTCAGCTCCAGGCCATCCATACCGGGCATGCGCACGTCGGTGATCAGGATGTCGACCGGCTGCTCTTCCATCAGCCGCAGCGCCTCCGCCCCGTCCGCAGCGTCCGCCACCACCCGGCAGTCCATCGCCTCCCAGTCCACACAGCGGATCATCCCTTTGCGGATGACAGGCTCATTATCAACGACCATCACCCTGTACATCCCGGCCCTCCTTTTCGCTATCCTTTTCTATGTTCTCTTCGTACTCCATCGGCAGCATGACCTGGACCGTGGTGCCCTCTCCGGGGGTGCTTGCGACGCTCAGCCCATAGGGCGGGCCGTAGAGCAGCTCGATGCGCCGCCGGATATTCTTCAGCGCGATGCCGCTGCGCAGGTCCGCCTGCCCGCGGGGATCGGGCCCCGGCCCCTGTTCCCAACGTGCGACGTCAAAGCCGCGCCCGTCATCCTTCACCCGAAGCATCAGCGCGCCCTCTTCCTCCCAGCAGGAGATGCTGATGTGCCCGGCGCCCCCGCTGTCCTCCAGGCCGTGCACAAAGCAGTTTTCAACCAGCGGCTGCAGCGTGAGCTTAGGCACCAGACAGCGAAGCAGGGTCTCATCCTCCACCTCCACCTCGCCTTGAAGCTGTTCAAAGCGTGCCCGCTGCAGCGTCAGGTAATAGCGCACATAGATCAGCTCCTGCTCAAGGGCAATCTTCTGGCGCTGCTTATGAAGCACGTTTCCCTGCAGCAGGTTGCCCAGGCTCACCACCAGGTCTGCCGTCGACTGCTGGCCGGACATGCGGCAGCGCATGTTGATGGTTTCCAGCACGTTCATGATAAAGTGCGGGTTGATCTGAGACTCCAGCATGTGATACTCCGCCTGGCTGAGCAGCACGCGGTCTTCCGCCGCCTGATCAAACATCCTGCCCAGCTGCCGGGTCGCGCGGTTAAAGGCGCGGGCGGTGACATCATATTCCTCGTAGCGGCTGCCGCGCAGCTGAACGCTGAAATCACCCTGCGCCAGGCGGCTCAGGTTGTTCAGCAGCGCAGCGCCCTGAGGGCGCAGGCGGCGCCTGACATAGAGGATGCCCGCCAGCGTCACAGCAAGTATAAGCGCCTGCAGCCACAGGTAGCCGCTGCGCGACTCGGTGACGGGGCTGAGGATGCTCTGCCCGGGGACATAGACATCCAGCTGCAGCTCATAGCGGCCCGGGCGCAGGCTGAGGTGGTAGTCATCTTTGCCCGCAGCCGCATCTCCCTCCAGAAGAATCTCTCCTCGCGGGCCTCTCAGGCTCAGCCGGCTGCCCGGCGGAAAGCCCGTCAGCTCATCCTGCCCGAACAGCCGCCCGGGGTCCACCTCAATGACCAGGCGCCCGAGCTTTTGCTGGGTATCGATCTGGTAATAATCCTGCAGGTAATAGGCATAGTCGGACCATGCGGGCTTCAGCAGCGTGCGGGTGCTTGAAAAGTCCGGGTTTTCCTGCGCGATGCGCAGATTGCGGGCGCGCGCGCCCGCATAGACCCCTTCCCGGCTGGTGGCAAAGGCAATGCCGTCCTGACGAAACAGGTAGAGCGCATGAATGAACCGGCTGCTCCAGGCATCATTATAGGTCATCAGCGTGTCGATCTGCTGCTCCAGCCGTGAAATGGCCATCTGCCCCTGCCCTTCGTCCATCGCCTGCTGCGCGAGGTCGTTTGCCATCAGATAGTAGGCGGTGTTGTTGAGGGTGACCATCTGGCTGCTGACCCGCTCGGAGATCTGCTGCGCCATGGAGTCGACCGCCTTTTGCGATCGCTCGTAAAGCCGGCCGCCTACCACGACGTGAAAATAGATCGTGGATATCAGCGCCGGCACCAGCGCCGCGATGGCAGCCAGAATAAGGAGAAGCCGTATCAGGGATGGTTTTGTTTTCACTTGATCTCCCACGGAGCTTGGCGGTCTGCCGGCAAATGTGCATAAAGGCCGGCGGTCCAGGTCGCTTATCGCCCGGTTTTTGCCCGAAGGCATAGAGAAAAAGCCCTGCCGCGGGCACCGCTTCGCGCGCAGGGATCCCTTGATCCGCTCCGCCGGACGGGGCGCTCCATAGCGGCTTTGTTTAATTCAGTATAACACAGCTCTGCCGGGTGCGGGCGTCCGCGCCGCGCTTCTCAGCCCAGCCAGCCTCTTTTTATGAGCTTGGAGGCCTCGCCAAGCAGCGTCTTTTCATCCACATAGGCTGCCAGGCATCCCACTGCCTGCACGCTGGTACCGCCGGTGATATTGCCATATAGGGCACAGAGCGCGGGCGCGGCCCCATGGTAGAGCCCGTAGGTAAAACCGGCCAGAAAGGCATCGCCGGCGCCGGTGCTGTCTATCGCGGTGACATCAGGCAAAGGAGGAACAAGGGTCTCTTGATCGTCCTTGTACAGCAGGCAGCCCTCCGCGCCCAGCTTGATCACCACCGTGTCAAAATATGGGGCCAGCCTGCGCGCGGCAGACCCGACAGAGGCAGCGCCGGTCAGCTTCATGGCCTCCTTGTCGTTGGGGGTATACCAATCGGCCAGCGTGAGCACCTCGTGCATGGTGTCAAGGCTCATATCTTCGCGCCAGCCCGTGTCATAGACCAGGACAGGGCCCTCCTGCCCAAGCTCTCTGTAAACATCCGGAAAATCCTCATGCATCAGCACGATCGCCGCCCCGCGGGACTGCGCCAGCACCGCTTCCCGCATGGCCTCGCTGAAGGGGATCTCATCCGAGTAGCTGACAAAAGCGCGGTCGCGGTCTGTGATGATGGCGCTGGTCAGGTTGACGGGCATCCGGCTGCCCTTGTAGAGATTGTCGGGGATGATGCCGCTGGCCTTAAATTCACCGCGCGCAAACCGTGAGAATACATCATCCCCCAGCAGGGTCTGGATGCGTCCGGGCACGCCCAGCCGCCCCAGGTTGATCAGCGTGGCCGGGATGCCTCCGCCCAGCTGCATGGAAAAGCCCTCGGAGTAGATCTCCTCCCCCTCGCCGGGGATGCGGGACATGCCGGAATACAGCAGATCCACATTCGTCTTGCCAAAGCCGGCAACAAAGCGCCCCTCAGTCATGCCATTCACCCGTATACTCGCGGTTGTGCTCGATGAAGCGGTCCGTCAGGGCGCGCGCCAGCGAATAGGAATTGACCAGCGGGTGCATCATCAGCGCATCAACGGCCAGCCTGCGGCTGCAGGTCAAGATAGCGCGCGCTCCCGTGCGCTCATAGTATTTCACCCGGCGGATCAGCTCCTGCTGAGCCGGATCCACCTTTTCAAAGCGGTGCGGCCTGCAGCCGGAGGCGTCGATGTCGCAGCTGACCTCAATGGTGTCCTGCGGATACAGAAAGTCCACCGCGTCCCCGTTGGGGACTGTCAGGATCATGCTGCCCTGTTTGCCGCTGCGCTCGATGTCAATAAAGTTGAGAGCGACGCCCGCATAGCCCCCGTCATCCTCTTCAAAGGGGTCAAAAGTCCAGGGCTTGTTTCGTTTGATACCGGTCTCGGAAGCCATGTACTGCGCTTCCCGCTCACCGTGCCACTTGGAAAAGACGGCCAGCGCCCGGTCAAAGTCTTCGCGCGGGTCAAGGCCCTGCATCTCCTCCTGCATGGCCCGGTTGATGTCCAGGATGATGTCGCCGCGGGTCTTGCCCGCCTTCAGGATGTTGGTGACTGCCTTCTCGCGGTAATAGTAGTAATAAAGATACTCGTTTGGCACCTGCCCGACAAACTCGAGCAGATCCGGCTCAAAAAAGCGCAGATCGGTATGGCGGCGCGCCGCTTCGCTTGAAAGAAGCTCAGGCATGATGTCCCGCCCGTCCAGCTCGATGCGGTGAAACCAGCTCAGGTGGTTCAGCCCCATCAGCTCACCGCGGATACGGGAGGAATCAGCCCCGTAGAGCCCCGCGAACTGATGCAGCATCCCGCTGGGCGCGTCGCAGATACCGTAGCAAAAGTCATATCCCCGGTCGCGCAAGGCCTGGGAGACAATGCCCACGGGGTTTGTAAAGTTAAAGACCTTGGCCCCCGGCTTGGCGTACTGCCTGACCAGGTCACAGTAGCGGCTGAGCACCGGGATCGAGCGCATCGCGAAGGAAAACCCGGCGGCTCCGGTGGTCTCCTGCCCCAGCACACCCAGCTCAAGCGCCAGGTGCTCGTCACCCGCGCGCATCCTGTCGCCGCCCACCCGCATGGTGGTGATGACGTAATCGGCCCCCTGCAGGGCGCTTTGCGGGTCCGTGGTCAGGGTCAGGCGCATGTCGGGCGCCAGCAGTCGCGCCACATGCTCGGCCATGCCCCCAAACAGCTGCAGCTTGTGATGGTCGATGTCCATAAAGACCAGCTCCCGGATGCCGAGCTTCCCGGCGCGCTGCGCAATGCTCTTGGCCAGAAACATGGAGCGGCCGCCGCCCCCGCCGATGACTGTAAGTTTCATATACGCCCCCTAAATATATTGTCAGGATAAAAGCTCAAAATAAAGTAAAAAAAGAAAGCCCTCCCCGGCATGCTTCTCTGCCGGCCGGGCGGTGCTATCCCTTTACCGCGCCGACCACGAGGCTTTGCGACACCTGTTCCTGGAAAACCGCAAACACCAGGATGCTGGGCAGCACAGCCAGCGTGATCGCGGCAAACAGCGCCGTATAATTAAAGCTGAATTGAGACGTGAAGTAGCTCAGCGACAGGGGAAGGGTGCGCACATTGGCCGATTTGGTCAAAACCAGGGCAAAGGTAAACTCGTTCCACGAGTTGAGAAAGGCAAGCACAGCGGCACTGACAAGGCCGCCCCGGGCAATGGGCATCATGACCCTGAGGTAGGTATATACAAAGCCCGCGCCGTCGATGTAGGCGGCTTCCTCCAGACTAGCCGGCAGGCCGGAAAAGGTCGCCCGCATGATCAGCAGGGTCAGCGGCATGTTCAGCGCCATGTACACCAGGATAAGCCCGGGCAGGCTGTCCCCCAGCTTCAGCGTGTTGATGACCTGGTAGACCGGCTGCAGCAGGGCAGTCATGGGTACAACCATCGAGACGGAGAGGAGTACAAAAAGCATGTTTTTCAGCCTGAAGCGCGAACGGGCAAACACATAGCCGGCCAGCGGCATCACCGCCTGAAACACGCCGAAGCACACGCCGGTAATCAGCGCATGCTTCCAACTATTCTCCTTGACACACAGCCCCTTGCCCACCGCCACGGCGAAAGCGTCCATCGACAGCCCCACCGCAATCAGTATCAGCTCCAGCATCCCCATCCGCTGTCCTTATCCTCTACGGTTGTTTCTGTTCGACAAACTGCACCAGCAGGCCGTCGGGATCTTGCACAAACAGGAACCGCACATGCGGGGCGGGCGAAAAAGGCCCGCTGTGCACCGGTATGCCCTTTTCATCCAGCAGCGCCTTTTGCACATCCAGGTTGTCCACCGCAAAGCCAA
>CAZVUU010000072.1:0-12068 GCA_964630465.1 uncultured Christensenella sp. | reverse complement strand
TGCGGCGTGTTATCGGTGACCGCAATATGCAGGTGACGTCGCTGCTGGGCCTGCTGACTCAAGTGATCGCCTTCGGCACTTATCTGACCTTTTCGGTCAACCTGGGCATCCGACTGGGGGCCGACAAACCGGCGCTCAGCACGCTCAGCCTGGTCTTTACCGGGGCGTCCGCGCTGACCAACATGGCGGCCACCGGCCGCGCCTTTGAAAAGGTAAGGCCCAAGGCGCTCATCCGGCTGGGGTTCATCCTGGCGGCGCTTTACTGCGCGCTGGCTCCGCTGTGCCGGAGCATGAACCAGCTGTACCTGGCGCAGGCGCTGGCAGGCATGTCAAACGGGCTCACCTTTGCCATACTGCTTGGGCAGTGCGTCAAGGACATAAAGCCCGAACTGCGCGGCGCGGGCATGGGCCTGTATCAGGCTATTTACGGCCTGGGCATGACCATCGGCCCCGTTGTGATGGGCCTGATGATCGATGCCTTGGGTATGAACCCGGCTTTCTTTGCCATGGCCGGGCTGAGCCTGCTGACGGCGGGCATCACCGGGCGCTGCCTGGCGCCCTAAGCGCAGGGCTGCGCTTTGGTGAACAATTGAAAGAAGAAAAACAGAGAAAGGCTGGAAAGCCAATGGAAAAACCTTCCAAACAGATGCTGCCCCGCGAGAAGCTGAAGAGCCGGGGCGCGGCGGCCCTGACGGATGTGGAGCTGTTGCAGGCTGTCATCGGCAGCGGCGGCAAGGGGAATGATTTCAAGCAGATCGCGAAGAACCTCAACGAGAAGATCAGGCAGACGGGCATTGACAAGCTGAGGCTTGAGGATGTGAAGACCATCAAGGGCATCGGGGATGCCAAGGGGACCGTTGTGTTCGCGGCGCTGGAATACTGGCGCAGGAAGTTTGAAAAACAGCCACGCCCCGTCATCGACTCGCCCGAGAAGGCAGCGGAGCAGTTTGCCTTTATCAAACATAAAAAGCAGGAATATTTTGTGATGCTGACGCTGGACGGGGCCAGGCGGCTGATCAGCACGCATACCGTGACCGTGGGCACGCTGACGGCCTCGCTGGTACATCCCAGGGAGGTGTTTGCCCTGGCCATTGAAGACAGGGCGGCATCCATCATCATCGCCCACAACCATCCCAGCGGCTCACTTTTGGTGGGGCAAAAGGACAGGGAGGTCTCCGCCCGTATCAGGGAGGCAGGAGAGTTGCTTGGCATCCATGTGGATGATCATCTGGTGATCAGCACGGAGGGATTTGTCAGCGCGATGTAAACAAAAAGGCAGGAAGGCTGTCCTCTTGTTCGCTGTTTTTATTCGCCCTGTATTTTCTGCATATAAAACAGCATTTCAGGGATTTCCGTCCGGCGTTTTTTATATCTTTTCAGGCGTTTTGATGATGAGGCCGGGTCGGGGCCCGGCAGCAGTTTGCCTGATTGTATCCAGGTTTGCGTATCGGCACAGCCGGCTTTCGATACCGTCTCCCGCAGCTGTGCCATCGGCAGCTTATTTTTGCCCGTCGGCATCACGCCCTGCAGCAGGATCATATAGTATAGGTCACTCCAGCATCTCTTTGACGTAGTTGGGCAGATAAAAGGCTCCCTTATGCAGGTCCGTATTATAGTAGCGCGTTTTGATGCCCAAGCTATTCCAGCGACCCGCGTCAAGGTTCTCCAGCGGATCGAAGGTGATGCTGCCAAAGCCGAACAGCCAGTGGCCTGAGGGGTAGCTGGGGATGTGGGCCTGGTAGACGCGGTGGATGGGGAAGCTCTCCCGGATGCGGCGGTTGGCGCGCTTCATGGCCTCGGCCTCGTAGGAGTAAAAAGGGCTTTCATGCTGGTTGATCATGATGCCGTCCTCCCGCAGGGCCTTGTAGCAGTTGCCGTAGAACTCCTTGGTGAAGAGGACCTCGCCGGGGCCGAAGGGGTCGGTGGAGTCCACAATGATCAGGTCGTATATGTCCTGAAGCCTGCGGATGAACCGCAGCCCGTCCTGAATATAGACCGTGACGCGCGGGTCGAGATAGCCCACGGCGCAGCCGGGCAAAAACTCGCGGCAGGCTTCCACCAGGGTGCCGTCGATCTCCACCAAGTCGATGGAGTCGATCTCCGGGTAGCGGCTGAGCTCGCGCAGGGCACCGCCGTCTCCCGCGCCCACCACCAGCACCTTCCGGACGCGGGGGTGGACAGCCATCGCCGGATGGACCAGCATCTCATGGTAGATGAACTCATCCTTTTCCGTCAGCACGATCACGTCGTCCAGCGTCAGCACACGGCCGAACTCGCGGCTTTGGAAGATGTCGATCCTCTGGTAATTGCTGGTTGTGGAATACAGCTGTTCATCCACCATGATGTTCAGCCTGACGCTCTCCGTGTGATTTTCAGAAAACCAGAATGCCATGCCTGCTCCCTCCTCAGCTCAAGACCTGGATGGTCTGCGCGGTGATGTCGCGCGTGCCGGTCAGCACGCAGCCTTTTTCTTCGGAAGAAATGATAAAGTCAAGGATCTCCCGCGTGATCATTTCGCCGGGAGCCAGCAGCGGGATGCCCGGCGGATAGGTCATCAGGGACTCGCCGCTGATGAGGCCCGCAGCTTCCTTCAGCGGCACCGCGCGCTTGGCGGCATAGAAGGCCTCTTTTGGGCTCAGCACCAGCCTAGGGGCCAGGTATTCATAGGAAAAGCTTTGCCCGACGGGCTTTTTGTAGCGCCGGCGGATCTCGTACAGTGCGCTGATCAGGCGCTCGATGTTCTTGTTTTTATCGCCGATGGAGATATAGGCCAGGAAATTGCTCAGATCGCCGAACTCGATCTGGATGTCGTACTCATCGTGCAGGATATCGTGCACCTCGATGCCGGCCAAGCCCAGATCGCGCGTGTTGACCGACAGCTTGGTGGTGTCAAAGTCATAGATGCTGTCGCCGTTGATCATATCGTTTGAATAGACCAGGTAGTCGCCGATCTGGCTGATCTCATCACGCGCGTAGGCGGCGTACTGCTTGACCTTTTCAAAGATATCACGCCCGCCCAGGGCCAGGCCGCGCCGGGAGATATCCAGCGAGGAGATCAAAAGATAGCTGGCTGAGGTGGTCATGGTCAGGTTGATGATCTGGCGCAGGTAATCGGCATTGAGGCTCGGGCCGCACAGGAGAAAGCTTGACTGCGTCAGGCTGCCGCCCGATTTGTGCATGCTGACTGCCGCCATATCCGCCCCGGCCTTCATGCCGCTGACGGGCAGGCCCTCCCCGAAGTAAAAGTGCGCGCCGTGGGCCTCGTCGCACAGCACCTTCATGCCGTGCGCATGGGCGCAATCAACGATTTCTTTGAGGTTGGAGCAGATGCCGTAGTAGGTCGGGTTGTTGACGAAGACGGCCCTGGCATCCGGGTTTTGGGTGATGGCGCGGGTCACATCGGCCACTGACATGCCCAGGGCAATGCCCAGGCGTTCGCTGGTCCGCGGGTTGATATAGACGGGGATGCCGCCGCAGACCACCAGCGCGTTGATGACGCTCTGGTGCACATTGCGCGGGAGGATCAGTTTGTCTCCCTCGCGGACGGTGGAAAATATCATAGCCTGGATGGAAGCCGTGGTGCCGCCTACCATGAAAAAGGCCGCGGCCGCGCCGAAGGCTTCGGCGGCCAGTTCCTCGCCTTCCTTGATGATGCCCGTGGGGTGACAGAGGCTGTCGAGGTATTTGGTGGAGTTGACATCCACCGACAGGCAGCGTTCACCCAAAAAATCCATCAGATCTTTATTGCCCCGCCCGCGCTTGTGGCCGGGGACGTCAAAGGGCACCAGCTTCTCGCGGCGCATTTCCTCCAGCGCTTCCCAGACGGGGGCCCTGTGTTGATCAAGCATATAAACAGATCACCTTGCTTTTTTGAAAATGGTGTCAAAAAGGGGCATGCCGCGCCTGCAGCAGGCCCCAGTCAGCCACCTGTTGCCGGCGGCAGCTGCCATCAGGGTGCAAGCGATTCGCCTCCGGCCCGTTCCTTGCGGAACTCGCAGTGAGTATACGGGGAAATCGGGCGGGGTGTCAACCGGCAAAACTGGGGCTGTAATCGACCTGATTGGTCCGTTTTTTGGATGAGGATACCAGCGCTTTCCATCGTAATATCTCGTCATGAAGGCAGCATTTGCATGTTTGTGCGGCCGTCGCGGTACATTCACGCGCATTGAAACATAACTTTCCGGGCTGCAGCATCGCTTGCCCGGGATGGGGCACCGGATTTTTTATAATTACTTTTCAAAAAGATACAATCAAGCGCCTGACTGATGGTATGATAAGATAAGCACAGACGGATGATATGGAGGGAGTCATGGCAAATATTCTGGTCGCTGACGACAATCAGCAAATAGCTTCCATCATAGAGGAGTATCTCAAGAAAGAGGGGCATACTCCGCATATCGCAAAAGACGGCGAAGAAGCGCTGAGCCTCTTCAGGAAACTGAAGCCGGATGCCGTTTTACTGGATGTGATGATGCCGAAGCTGGATGGTTTCGCGGTATGCCGTGAGATCCGCAAAACATCCGCTGTACCGGTCATCATGGTCACGGCCCGCGGGGAAGACTTCGAACGCATCATGGGGCTGGATATCGGCGCGGACGATTATATTGTCAAGCCCTTTTCTCCCGGGGAACTGATGGCGCGGCTGCGCGCGGTGCTGCGCAGGATGGACCGCGGACAGTATCCCTCCGGGCAGTCGGCCTCTGCGGGAAATCTGACGGTGGACCTTGATACATACACGGCAAGGATAGGAGGAAGGGAGGTCAGTTTGACGCGAAAAGAGCTGGAGCTCCTTTTCACGCTGGCAAGCCACAGGGAGAAGGTATTCTCGCGGGAAAACCTGCTGCAATCTATCTGGGGGTATGAGTACTTTGGTGACAGCCGGACTGTGGATTCGCACATCAAACGCCTGCGGGCCAAACTGGATGCATACGGTCCCGAGGGTTTTGAGATAAGGACCATATGGGGTGTAGGTTACAAGATGGAGATCAAGGAAGATGAAAAATAGAATCGCGTTGAAGCTTCTGGTTTTCTTTGCTGCCGCGCTGCTTTTTTTCGCGCTGGTCAGCTCCCTGACATTCGGCTCCTTATTCAAAGAATCGATCAAAGATACAAAGCGGGCGGAAATGCTTGACCGGGCAAGCCATCTTTCCCGGATGCTCAGCCAGGCGCTGGAAGGCACCCGATCGGGCGGTATGTTATCGGGAGGACATGGAAGCGGTTATATAAACTTCGTTCGCCTGCTTACTCAGGCAGAGCCAAACCTCTGGGTATTGGACGAGAACCTTGCTTTTCTGTCGTCCGGGCGGATGATGGGCATGAGGCTGGAGTACACCCGTCTGCCGCCTGATGCGGAGCAGCTGGTCCGCGATGTTTTCCGGGGCGGAACATCCTTTTCAGAAGGGTTCAGCGAGCTGGCCGGCATCCCGACCCTGACTGTCGGGGCGCCAGTCTTTTACGGCGGGGAAGTAGCGGGCGCTCTTTTGCTCAATGACGCCGTTTCCGGTATGGATGAAGCGATCCGCAAAGGCAAGGGGATCCTTTTTTACAGCGCCGCCGCAGCCTTGATCCTCTCCATTGTGCTTTCCGTGATCCTATCCTATACCTTTACGCGGCCGATCAGCCGGATGGAAAAAACCGCTCAGAAACTGTCGGAAGGGGACTATGAAGCCAGAACGGGCATTGCGCAGAAGGACGAGATCGGCGACCTCGCAAAGTCGATCGATCTGCTCAGCGACAGGCTTCAGAAAACCCGTGAGGACCAGGAACGGCAAGAACAGCTGAGGAGGGATTTTCTGGCCAACGTGTCCCATGAGCTGCGAACCCCGGTCACCGTGCTGCGCGGCTCATTGGAGGCGCTCAGCGACGGCGTTGTCAGTGACCCTTCGCTGACAGAGGATTATTACCGGCAGATGCTCAACGAGACGAAAGGGCTGCAGCGGCTGGTCGACGACCTCATGGAACTGAGCAGATTGCAAAACACTGATTTTCCGATCGAAAGCGCGCCGCTCATCATTCAGGAAGTGTTTGCGGACGCGCTGCGCGCCGCGGAGCAGCTGGCAAAAGACAAGGGCATCCGCATCGTCAGGGATGCTCCCAAACAGCCGGTATCGTTCACGGGCGATTACGCGCGGCTTAAGCAGATGCTGCTCATTGCGCTTGATAATGCCATTAAGTTTTCAGAGCCGGGCAGCGTGCTGCATGTCGATATGGATCGCAGCGGTATCACCATTCGCGATGAAGGCCGCGGTATACCGGCGGCAGACCTGCCATATATTTTTGACCGATTTTACAAGTCAAGAAGCGAGGGAAACCATCACAGCAGCGGACTGGGCCTGGCCATTGCCAAGGGGATCGCCGACCGGCACGGTATGAGGGTGGATGTGCACAGTGCCGAAGGAAGCGGAACAACCGTCCGGTTTATTTGGATCTGATAAAGATTTTGCGGGGTCCGCCCGCGGCAGGCTCGTTTGGACATCGATCGCAGGGGCGCGGATGTACTGGTATTGTCAAGGGGATGACACAATTATGCCACGCAATAAGTTTATAGTTCTGATACAGCATCAGAGTGCTGAATCTGAAGAAGGAGAATACACTGATGAAGAAGAGTTTACTTATTGTGGCTTTATCACTGATCCTTGCGCTGCCGGTCTATGGACAGGCTCAGGAGGCAAGCATCCCCCAACAGACGGATCAAGTTACCCGGACGATGCCATATGGCCGGCAGCACGGCCGGCGCGGACCCCAGGCTCCCATCGCGGGAGCTGAAGAGCAGGCTGACCCTCAGAACGCTCAGGAAGGGGAGTTCGGCCGTGGGTATCGGGCGGCCGAGAAGCGCCGTTTTATGGATGAAGACCTGGATGGTATATGTGACATTTACGGCAACGAGCCGGGAAACAGTCCCGCGGCGCCCGACTTTTTTGATGAACGCGGTGGCGGCATCCGCAATCATCCCGGAGCCGGCCGGCAGCCTTACAGGCATGGCCGCATGGGATCCGCGCGCGGCGGCTGCGGGATGAGGGGCCGATTCGCACAGCAGGAAAATATCGGCGGAAGATGGAATCGCAGGTAATCTCCGGCTGACAACTTTGCCCTTTTCTCAATGTACAATGCGTCCCTTCAGCGGGTTAAGCCCGGCTGAAGGGGCGCATTGCTGCTTTGATCGCGTTAGACGTGCTGCCATGAAGCATTTGCAGCCTTATTGACAGGCTTTGCTCCCGAAGGTATAGTGCAAAAGGATTTAATTCACACCGGTGTCTCCAATCTTCAGCGCAATGGACGCAGGCTTCGGGGCAGTGATCTGTCAGAAGGAGGCAATATGGCATTCTCGGTCAATCATCCCTTTATCTATGCGGTGACGGGTATCGTTGTGCTGTTTGTGATCGCGCAGTCCGTCTTTTTTCTGGTGAAGGCGGCCGCGCGGGCCAGGCAGCTGAACATTTCCGGGGCGATCATCCGAAAGACCATCCTGTCAAGCGCCCTGTTTTCGGTCGCCCCCGCCGTCAGCATTCTGGTGGGCGTGATCACCCTGAGCAAGTTCATTGGCCTGCCCTTGCCCTGGCTGCGGCTGAGCGTGCTGGGGGCGGTGACCTATGAACTGCCTGCCGCCACCATCGCGGCGGGCGCCATGGGAGCATCGGTCACACAAACCATCACCGACGCCCGGACTTTCTCCGTGATCGCCTGGGTGATGGCGCTGGGCATCCTGTCGGGCCTGGTCCTGGTGATCTTCGGCCTTAAAAAGATACAGAGCGGCGTGTCCGCCTTATCCGGCAGGGACAAGCGCTGGGGCGAGATACTGTCGGACAGCCTCTTCCTGGGCATGATCAGCGCCTTTGTGGGCCTGCTGTTTTCAAACATCCGCGCGGGGCTGCCCGGCTTCATCCCCATTGTGGTGGCGCTGGTATCTGCCTTGCTCATGGCCCTGTGCGGCATCGCCATCAGGGTGCTCAAGTGGACCTGGCTTGAGCAATACGCCATGCCCATCTGCATGCTGGGCGCGATGGCGCTGAGCATCCCGATCACGGCGATCATGGCGTAAGGGGGATGATGAGATGAAGAAGACAAGCCGATCCGTACAAAACCTCTCCGCCTACGAGCGGAGCGTCCACCTGCAGGGCCGCGTCTGGGGCAGCATGGCCCTGGCCTTGATGCTGCTGGCCCCGGCAGCGATCTGCATCTATTTTGACGCCTGGCCGCCCCTGACCGCTGTGCTCAAGGGCCTGATCGGCGTCGCGCCCATGTACTGGACGGTCGGCATCATCGAGGTGCTGACCTTTGTGCCGATGCTGGGCACGGGCGGCTCCTACCTGGGCTTTGTCACCGGCAACCTGACCAACCTGAAGGTGCCCGCCGCGCTCAACGCCATGCAGGCGGCCCGCGTGAAAAGCGGCACGGAGGAGGGGGACGTCATATCCACCATCGCCATCGCGTCCAGCTCCATCGTGACGGCGGTGATCATCGCGCTGGGCGTGTTTTTGCTGGGCTATCTGCAGCCGCTGCTGGAATCAGCCGTGCTGAAACCCGCCTTTGACAACATCCTGCCGGCCATGTTCGGGGCGCTGGGGATGGTGTTCATCGGCAAGAACCCCAGGATCGCCGCAGCTCCGCTGATCTTCATGATCGTGCTGTTCACCCTGGTGCCGGGTCTGTCCGGCAGTGTGAGCGTATTGGTGCCCCTGGGCGCCTTGATCGCGATCGGCGTGGCGCGCGTGCTGTACAAGAAGGGCAGGCTGGGCGGCGGCGAAGCCCCTCAGGAGGGCTGATATGCTTGTGCTGTGGATCGCCCTGGCCCTGATCGCGAATCTGGCCTTCTATGTTCTGATCCGCGCGGCGCAGTTCGTGCCGCCGGAGTCCGGGAATACGCCCGTGTCCGGGCTTGCGGCGGCGGATGAAGCGGCCTTGGGCGAGCATCTGAGCCGGATGCTGAGGCAAAAAACGGTCAGCTTCGCGCAGGAGGAGCTGGCCGATCAGGCAGCCTTTGAAAGCTTCCGAGCGCTCCTGCGTGAGCTGTACCCGAATGTATTTCGCAGATTTGAGTCGGAGGTCATCGGCCAAAACGGCCTGCTGCTGCGCCTGGCGGGGCAGGGGGAGGCCGAACCTTCGGTGCTGATGGCCCACTATGACGTGGTGCCGGCTGACGAGGGGGAGTGGAGCCTGCCTGCCTTTGAGGGCATCATCAAAGACGGCGAGGTCTGGGGCCGCGGGGCCATCGATACCAAGTGCACGGTGCTGGGGATCATGGAGGCGGCGGAAAGCCTCGCCGTGCAGGGCTTTACTCCCAAGGGGGATCTATATATCTCACTGGGCGGGGATGAGGAGTGCCTGGGCACGGATGCCTCCGCCATCGTGGATGCCCTGCACCGGCGCGGCGTCAAGCCCGGTTTTGTGCTGGACGAAGGGGGCGCCGTGATCAGCGGCATGTTCCCCGGCGTATCCCGCCCCGCCGCGCTGATCGGCATCGCCGAGAAGGGCAGCGCGTTTGTGGACATCACCGCGCGGGGGAAGAGCGGCCATGCCAGCGCCCCGCCCCCCAAACAGGCCGTGGGCATCCTGTCGGACGCGCTGCGGCGCGTGGTGAAAAAGCCCATGCCCTTCACGCTGACAAAGCCGGCCCGCGAGCTGTTTGACACCCTCGGGCGGCACTCCACCTTCGTATACAGGATCATCTTCGCCAACCTCAATATATTTTCGCCGGTGCTCAATATGATCTGCAAGCAGTCGGGCGGCGAGCTCAACGCGCTGGTGCGCACCACGACGGCGCTGACAAAGCTGTCCGCCGCCGAGGCCTACAATGTGCTGCCGAATGAGGCCAGGGCCGGGCTCAACCTGCGCCTGATCCCCGGCGACAGCATCGGGGAGGCGGCAGACCGCCTGCGCCGGACGATCGCCAATCCGCGGGTGGAGGTCAGCGTGCGAAACGGCAGCGAACCTTCCAAGGTGTCCCCCACACAGGGTGAGCCCTGGCAGCGCCTGAAGGCCGCGATCGGCCAATGTTATCCCGAGGCCATTGTATCGCCCTATCTGATGGTGGCCGCCAGCGACAGCCGCCACTTTTGCCGCATCAGCGACCATGTCTACCGCTTCTCCGGCATGCCGCTGAGCAAGGAGCAGCTGGGGATGATCCACGGCAAGGACGAGCGCGTGCCGCTGAAGCTGCTGCCCGGTATGATGCAGTTTTATGCGCGGGTGATGGAGCAATGCTGAGAATGATGAGATGACGGACCGCGGGATGCGTAAAAAGAGGAAGGCACGGAGACAGAATCATTTTCCGTGCCTTCCCTGTTTCATTTTTTACTTTGTTTAAAGCGCCGTCCCCTTCTTCGGCACGAACAGCGCGCTCATATCCGCGCCCTCAAGCTCCAGCAGCTTGATCTTTTTATCGATGCCTCCGGCGTAGCCGGTCAGGCTGCCGCCGGTACCCACCACGCGGTGGCAGGGGATGATGATGGAGATGGGGTTGTGCCCCACGGCGCCGCCCACGGCCTGGGCGGAGAAGGTTTCCTTGCCGGCATCCTCAGCCATCCTTTTTGCGATGCTGCCGTAGGTGATCACACTGCCGTAGGGGATCTCCAGCAGGATATCCCAGACCGCGCGGCGAAAGCCGCTGCCGATGGGGGCCAGCTTCAGCTCGCCGGCGTCGGGTTGTTTGCCCGCGAAGTATCTGTCCAGCCAATCTTTTGCTGCCGCGAAGACGGCTACATCGACTTTTTCAATCATTTCACCGGGGACGGAGGCGCCGTGGTATTTCTGCCCCTCTGTCCACAGGCCGATCAGGGCCTCGCCGTCGGAGGCCAGGGTCAGGAGGCCCAGGGGCGAGGCATAGCTGCTTTGATAATACATAGATCCTCCTTGCGCTGTATCTTACAGCGAGTTCCACAGGTTGATCACGGCGTAGCTGCGCCAGGGGCGCCAGGCCTCCGCGATGGCGAGTATTTCCTTGGGTGACAGGCCTGGCATCGCCCGCTTGACGCCCGCATCCGTCTCAAGGAAGGCATCGGGCAGGCTCATGGCGCGCATGGCGATATACTGCGCCGTCCAGGGGCCGATGCCCGGGATGCGCAGGAGCTTCTTGACCTCCCCCTGTGGATCGGGGCTGTGCTCGAAGTCGATGTGCCCGCTGCTGAGGGCTTCGGCCAGGGAACGGATGGTCCGGGCGCGGGCAGACATGATGCCCAGCGGACCCAGGCGCTGCTCGATCGGCTCCTCGGGGGCCAGCAGGTCCCCGGGCGAAGGGAAAGTATGAGTCAGGCCTTCGATGCCCGTGTCGATCGGAGCTCCGCAGGCCCTGACCAGCCGCCCCGCCAGCGTGCGGGCCGCCTTGACAGTGATCTGCTGGCCCAGCACAGCCCGCACGGCCATCTCAAAGGGGTCAAAGCCGCCTGGCAGGCGGGTGCCCGGGGCGTTGGAGCCCGGGCGGATCTCATCCATGGCGGCAAGCGCCTGATAAACGACATGAGGCTCGCAGTGCAGGTCAAACAGGCGGCCGATCTTTTCGGATACCTCGGGCAGCGCCGGCACCAGGCTGCCGCTCACCCTCAGAATCAGGGCGTCGGCCTGCTGGCTTTGCCCCACCCTGAGCCAGCCGCGCATAAAGCCGCCGCCGGGCCCGGCCAGGCGCGCGGTGCGCCGGTATTCGCCATCGGCCACTGCCTCAACACCGGGGATGGCGCGGGCGGATAAAAAGGCCAGCATCGCCTCCCAGCGGTAGGGCGGGCGATAGCTCAGGATTGCAGTATCGGGCAGGCTGTTTTCGGACATGGGGTCCTTCCTTATATTCAAAGGGCACCGGGGCATATGCCCCGGTGCCCTGCAGTATCAGCCTTAAACCTTCCCGATCTTGGGCGCGACGGGCGCGCGCAGCCGGTGGGCGGCAGGCATGTCGCTGCCAAGCAGGGGCTGGAGGTAGTATTTGAAGTCTTCCGTGATGTTGTTGCCCTCGGGGTTGATGAAGTGGTCGGGCATCAGCTTGGTGCGGGCGGCGATCTCCGCCAGGTCCCTCAGCTGGTAGTCAACGGAGTAATAGCCTGTGCGGTTCATGGTGATGGAGCCGTCGATGTTGTGCCAGATGG